>DEII01000076.1:16189-24107 GCA_002352385.1 Methylococcaceae bacterium UBA2778
CCTTGTGAAACCAATATCCTGCGCGATATCTGCGCAAATTTATGAAATCTTCGGGTTAAAAAAGCATCCAACGTGAGGTTTTATATCATACCGATATTTCGAGGATAAAACAAAATCGGAACCCGCCGCAATCCAGCTGTACGGTGCGCCCGGCAGACCCTGGCGTCCGGTGCTCACGACCTGCCTCATCCAACCAGCCGCCGAGCATCCTCCAGAATCTCGAAAATCAGATCATCGGGCACATGCGGTGCCTTGCTCACCGCAATCGCCCGAACCAGGGCGTTCGCCTGATCCGGCAGCAGAATGCCTTTGGGCAGGGCTTCCGAATAGATCCAAACGCTCGCCTCTTCCGCGGCGGGAACCCGAGCAGCCTGCGCCTTGCCTGCCGCCGCTGACAGCATGGCCGAAGACAACAGTTCCACAGCGCCGGTCATGCATTTCTGGTCGATCAGAATTTCCGCCGCGCGCAGCTTCTCGTGCGCCACCCGAACGAACGGCGACACTTTGGCTGTCTCATCCTGTTCCGCTTCGAACAGAATGGTGCTTTCAGCAAACGGCGAGGCGGCCCCAAGGCGCTGCAGACCGGCCAGCGTGCGCGGATCGATCAAAGCGACCGGCACCGCAGCGGACAGATCCGCCGCCGTCTGTTCGACGCCGTCATCGATCTGGTCGACAACGACCAGAAGGCCGCCGCCCGCGCCGAGTATCCGTTCGATCCGCGGCCCGAAGCGTTCCTGCAGCTGCACGATACATTCGCGAATCGCCGCGTCTTCTTCGGAATCGGCAGACTCCCGGGCAGCCGGCTCTTTCGCAGCAGCCGCCTCACAGGCCGCATCGGCTGCGGCCTCGTCGATCTCGGCGGCGCCCTCACCGGGGCGCGGTTGTTCGCTCAAGTCCTCGATGATCGTCTCCAGCATCCGCTTGGAGACGCCGACAACATCCTCCGATGCCTCGGGGCTGATGACGTTGTCGAATAACTCGCGCTTGCCCTGCACCAGCCGCGCCACCTGCTCTTCATAGGAATCTTCGGCCAGCATGAGAAAAATCTGTACTTTCTGTTTCTGGCCCAGGCGGTGAACGCGGGCGATGCGTTGATCGAGAACCGCCGGATTCCACGGCATATCCAGATTGATCAACACCGAGGCCGACTGCAGATTCAAACCGACGCCCCCGGCATCGGTCGAGATGAACACCTGAACCGCCTCGTCCTCCCGGAACCGGTCCATCAAAGCGCCGCGTTTGTGCGTCGGCACGCCGCCGTGCAGCCGGACGCAGCCGATGTTCATGCGCCGCAGCACCATCTCCACCATCACGGTCATCAGTTCCCACTGAGAAAAGACGACCACTTTCTGATTACTCTGCAGACAGAGATCCTCCAGCAGCCGGGCCAATTCATCCAGCTTCGGCGACCCTTCGGTCTCCTTGTCGACCAGCCCCGCCGCATTGCATGCCATCCGCGCCTGCTGCAACGCTGCCATGAGGCGATTCTGCTCCGAAGGGGTCAAAGGCCGCCGTTTGGCGATGGTCGCCAGCCGTCCGGCTGCCGAAAGCGCCGAATCGTGCAGCTCCTTCTGTTTTCGGGTCATCGGAATGTCGAGGCGCACTTCGCTGCGATCCGGCAGCTGATCACGCACCAGGCTGCGGTCCCGGCGCAGCATCACCGGAGCGATGCGGCGCCTGAGCTCGGACAGATTGCGATAACCGATGACCTTGCCGCGCTCGTCGGTAATGTGAAAATCGATCATGCAGCGCCAGAGCGGACCGAGCACTCGGGAATCGATCACCTGCAGCAGGCTGTAGAGATCGACCAGACGGTTCTCCAGCGGCGTACCGGTCAGGACGAACGCATGGCGTGATACGATCAGTTTGATCGTCGAGGCGATTTTGGTCTGCCAGTTCTTGATCCTCTGCGCCTCATCGAGGATCAGAAGGTCGGGCCTGAGCGTTTCGTTGACGACAGAAAGATCGCGCAGCACCAGTTCGTAATTGACCACGAAAAACAGAGCGTCGGCACGGTATTGCACGTGACGGGTGCCCGCACCGCCCTGAATGGTCTGTGCGTTGTGTCCCGTGAACTTCTCGATTTCCCGGGCCCACTGATGTTTCAACGAGGCGGGGCACACTACCAATATCCGTTTGATGTCGGCATGCCGGGCCATCCAGCAGGCTGCCGTAATCGCCTGCAGGGTTTTCCCCAACCCCATGTCATCGGCCAGCAGCGCCCGCCCGCGCGAGGCCAGAAACGCCACCCCTTCCACCTGATAAGGATAGAGACGCGCCCGAATGCCCGGCAGAACGCCTCCCGACTGCATGATCTCGCGGGATATGGCCTGCGCCCGCACCTCCTGCGCCGCATCTTCCGCCAGGCGCCGCGCATAGCGCACGGCATCTTCACCGAGCTGGATGTCGCTGCGGCCGTAGACCACGTCGGCCAGGCGAAAGCAATCCTCCGGCAGCTGGCCTTTGAAACGTCCGCCGTCGTCGAAAAATGGATTCAAAAGTTCGGTCAGATCCTCGGCCATATCGGCGCTGCGGTGCAGCCTGAGCGTCGGATGGGTCGCCGATTCCCAGGCCAGATAGACGAAGGAGACAGGCGGACCCAGCTCCTTGATCTTGCGATAGCCGGGCTGCTTCCTGATCTGATGCAGAACCGCTTCGATATGCTTGCAGGTGCCGAGTTGATTGCTGGCAAGATCGGGGCAGGTGCAATAATTCATGCGCCGGTCGAGGGAGCGGATCTGCACCTGATAGACCTGCTGCCAATGGGTGCTCGATACTAGTGAAGAGGCCTGCCAGCTCCCGAAAGCGAGCTCTCCCGAAAGCTGCTTGACCCGGACTTCGTTGATGCCTTTGCGCACGCGTTCCTTGATGGCCTCATCGACCGCGCTGCCCAAGGTGCTGTCGCCACCAAGCTGCGCGGCATAACTGTACAAAACAGCGACCGCATGTTTGCACACCGGCTCCTGATCGAAGGGACAGTCGCACTGAACCTGCAGTTCACCGTTGTTTCCATGAAGCAGCTTGACCGTGTAAGGCCACTCCGGGTCGGAACCTTCCACCTGCGCAGACAGGACGGTGTCCGTACGGTCTAGGTCGATCACACGGTTTTCATTGAAATAGGCCAGCCCTTTCGTAATGACCTGTTCAGAGGTGATCGACCCGAGGCGCTCGGCATCGTAGAGAAAAAAATCGTTGTGCATGATTAGTCGCTTTTGGGTTTGGGGAACAAATAGCCGCCGAGCCATTCTCCGGTGGGAGAAGAGTGACTCTCTACTTATGAAGTGCCCGCGGCTACCGATTGAACTTAAGTTGGTTTGCCTCGTCTTTGCGGCTTCTTCCATACACCCGCATCTCCTCTCTTTCGGCCACCAGTTCTTTGATCAGATCGTCCCAGGATGCGTGTCGTCGATAAGCTTCGTCGCCGGCCGCTTTTCTTTTCACGAAATTTTCTTTGCCCATTGCGATAATTTCCTCAACGCTTTTTCCGTCCACGGTATCTCGAAATTTCGCCTGGTCCGGCTCCGACTGCTTCAGCGACCAAAACGCCACTTCGAACTCCACGCGCTCCTTTTCCGGCAGACGGCCCTTGATCACCGTCACCGAACGGTATAATGTTTTATTGCTGGAAGCGTTGATGCGGCCGCCTTTTCCGCAGCCCACGCCGAGCAGACAAATGGCCAACAACATGATAATCACTCGATTCTTCATCGTTCCTCCTCGGTACCGTCACGTATAATGTGCCGATCATTATAAACCGACCGACTCTCCCGGAAATAGAACTTTTCCTCATCGCACCATGCTGGATTTCATCCGCCTCCTGATACAGCGCTATCGAACGGTCTACGGCCATGCCCGCCTCTCCCCCACGGCGGAGCCGTCGTTAAAGCAGCAGCTCCACTCATTGACCCTGACCGAAGCGTTTCTGGAAAAAGGCCTGTTGCAGCAGAGGCATCCTCAGATCCCGATCCAGATCGCCGTCATCGGACCGACGCAGGCCGGCAAAAGCTCGGTGGTCAACCTTCTGTTGCAAAAAAACCTGGCCGTTGTCAGCCCGCTGGCTGGCTTTACGGTGCATCCACAGGGATTCAGCCGCAACAGCGAAGAACAGGCCCCGCAATGGCTGCAGGATTATTTCAGACATTATCAGCGTTTCGAGCGCAGCGCGCTGCCGGCCGGACGCCATGATTGCTATGCCTACGCCTCTGCCGGCTCGGACCCCGGCTGCCCGCTGCCGCCCTGCGTCATCTGGGACACGCCCGATTTCGATTCCATCGATGCCGAGGGCTATCGTGAGAGCGTATTGCGCTGCGCGGCACTGGCCGATGTCATCCTGCTGCTCGTCAGCAAGGACAAATACGCCGATCAATCGGTCTGGGACATGATGAGCCTGCTGGAACCGCTCGGGCAGCCGACGGTCATCTGCCTCAACAAAATCCTCGAGGAGAATCGGCTGATCATCCTGCGATCGCTGCAGCAAAAATGGAAAAGCGCCCGAGGCGATGCGCCGGTCGCGCTGACGGCGCTGCCCTATCGTGATCCTGCCGATGTCCCGACGGACGCGTCACAGCAGGCATTGGCGCAGTTGTTCGAAGATCTCAACAAAGCCATCGCCGCTGTCGAGCGGAACAGGCACCCGCAGCAAGCCTATGAGTTGCTGAAACGACACTGGGCGGCCTGGATGGCGCCGATCACGGCCGAACACGATACGTTGAGCGAGTGGCGGACGCTGGTCGACCAGGCGGTGAAGCAGGCTCTGACCATGTATCGACGCGACTATCTCGACCATCCGCACCATTATGAAACCTTCAAGCGCGCCCTGGCGGAGCTGTTGACACTGCTTGAAATCCCAGGGCTGGCCACCGCCCTGGTCCGCACCCGGCAAGCGATCACCTGGCCGGTGCGTCAATTGGTCAAGTTGGCCAAACGGGAGCGGCGGGGGGAAGGAGCGGAACAGTACGGTCAGGAGATGGTGACCCTGAAACAGATACAGGAACACCTGTTCATACAGCTTGCCGACCACATTCTGGTGAAAAGCGAGGAAGAGTTCGAACAGGCGCGCTGGTGGAAAGAGATCGGCAGGCAGCTGCGAACCGAAAAGCCGGTCATCGGCAGTGAATTTCTCCGGGCCGTACAACTCTATGAACGACATTTTCAACCGGAAATCGAGGCCAGCGCCCACCAATTGTACGACAAACTGAAAAAGCAGCCTGCGACCCTGAACAGCCTGCGCGCGACGCGGATTACGACCGATGCGGCGGCCGTGGCCCTTGCCCTCAAGACCGGCGGCATCGGCCTGCACGACTTCATCTTGACGCCGGCCGTCCTGTCATTGACCTCCATGCTGACGGAAAGCGCGCTCGGGAATCATATGAACAAGATTGCGGCCAGACTCAAACGGCGCCAATATGAGATCGTCGAACAGGATTTATTCATCGAGGTGCTGCAAAAACAGCTCCTACGCCTTCCACAGAGACTGGATGACTCGGAGCAATTCAACATTCCTCTCGAAACGCTGAAAACGGCTGAAGACAAGCTCGAACAATCACGCTATGGACTACGACTTCTATAAGCTTCTCGACCAATCGAAACAGTGGGCACAGGAAGCTTACGCCGGCGGCTGGCTATCGAAAAATGACGCACAGCGCATCGAGTCGGTGCAGGCGCACAGTCCCGCCTCGCTGTTTGCCGGCGGCGACCAACGCCCGCTCGTGGTTGCCTTTTTCGGCGGCACCGGCGTCGGCAAGAGCTCGCTTTTGAACCGACTGGCCGGGCAGACGATCGCACGGGTCGGCATCGAGCGGCCAACCTCCCGTGAAATATCAATGTATCACCACCATTCGCTGCAGATCAGCCGGCTGCCTGCGGAATTCCCGGTGGAGAAGATACGGGCCGCCCGACATCAGGATGATGACAGAAAGGAGGTCCTGTGGATCGACATGCCCGACATCGACAGCACCGAGGAGAAAAACCGCACGATGGTACTCGAATGGCTGCCGCATATCGATGTCCTGATCTATGTGGTCAGCCCGGAACGCTACCGCGATGACACGGAATGGCGCCTGCTGCGCTCGGTCGGCGCCGAGCATGCCTGGATCTTTGTCATGAATCATTGGGACGAAGGCGAGGAAGCGCAGCTCGCCGACTTCGAAAAGCAACTGACCAAAGGAGGATTCAGCCAGCCGATCGTTTTGCGCACCGACTGCCGGCCGCCGGCATCGTCACGTTCGGCGGACGATTTCGAGGAACTGGAACGGATTATTCAATCACTGGCCAACGCCCATACCATCAACCAGCTGGAACTGCGCGGACTGCGGCTGCGTCTCGAGGCGTTGGAGCATGCTCTGACCGCCGGTCACGACCGGCTCGGCAGCGACGCGGCCTTTTCAGCATTGAAAGAGCAATGGGAAACGGTCTGGCAGAACACGGTGCAAAGCCTGCAGCAAGGTCTCGAGTGGCCCATGCAGCAAGTTGCAGGCGCTTTCGTGACCGAGGCCGTCAGTCTGCTGCCGACCCGATCGAAAAAGGAGGAAACAGAGCGTCCGGGCGAGCGCGACCGCGGCGTCACGACGCTGTGGGACGAGTGGACGCAAACGCGCTTCGACGATGCGCTGGACCGTTTTGTCATCGAGGCGGACGCCAACGGCCTGCCGTCGGCCCCTTTCAAAGCCGCCTTCGACCCGATTCGCAACAAAGCGGGACGCATCCTTCAGTCTCAGGCCGAACAGTCGCTGCGCGCAGCCCTCGCCAATCCCGGCAATGTCCTGCAGCGCTTTTTTCTAAGATTAGCCAGCTTCTGCGCCACCGTGCTGCCGCTGTGCGCCATCGGCTGGGTCGGCTATCAGGTGTTCGACGGCTACTACACCAGCAGTTTCTCCGACCGACCGTATCTCGGCACCAACTTCGCCATCCACAGCACGCTGCTGATCGTCCTCTCCTGGCTCCTGCCTTGGTTTGTCTACCGAAAACTCCGCCCCTCGACAGAAAAAATCGCGCTGAAGGGGGTCAGAAGCGGCATCGCCCTCGGCTTCGATCTGATCAAGGAGCAGGTCGATGCGCTGATCGAGCACACGCTGGAACGGAGAGGAAAACTGATCGAGGCCGGTCAGGCGCTGGTGTCGCGCTGTGGACGGATGGAAACTGCGGAACAACCGCCTGATAAGAGCCTGTTGTCCAGGATGCTGCCGCAGCAGGTGATGGATCGGTCGCAGGAGGAAAGATCGGCACGCAGTAGGTAGCAGCAAGGTCGAGCACAGATGTGGAAATCGCTCATGAAAAAAGCTGCGAGCGATGATGTGGTTCCACAGTTTCCTCTCCCTCCGGGAGAGGGTTAGGGTCAATTCTGTTGGCTTAAGCCCTCTCCAGCGGGAGAGGGTTGGGTGACAATACTGTTGACTTAACCGACGTAGCCCGGATGGAGCTTGCGGAATCCGGGGTGAACAAGCCCGCCAACCTCGGATTACGCCATCGCTTCATCCAGGCCACGTGCCGCCGTGGCGTTAAGTCAACAGTATTGGGGTTGGGTGAGGGGCAATAAATAAAGGAACTCAGCCATTTTGATCCCCTCATCCCNNCATCCCACCCTTCTCCCGGAAGGAGAAGGAGCACCCCCATCTTAATTCAACAGCATTGAGGGTTACGGTAATGGAATCTGAATAATTACCCACCGCTGAGTGGTTTTGCGTCGGCTGAGCTTGGTCGTAATGTTTTGAATAAATGAGAGGTGGTTCTAATGAGGAGTAAAGATGTCCTTGATCAAGCACTAAAACTTAAACCGGATGAAAGATTCATGATATTAGGAGGGCTAATAAAGAGCCTGAATGAACCTGATAGCTCACTAAACGCAAGCTCCTCTACTCGGCGCGGGTGATTCCCTACCGTGGCTCGTGGCTCGACTTCGAGTTCGATCACAAGGACCTGC
>DEII01000138.1 GCA_002352385.1 Methylococcaceae bacterium UBA2778
AAATGATCACACGGGTCTAAACACCTAGACCAGCGGCGGCATGTTGGCGATTGCCACGCAGCCCCTAAAACGCGGCTCGCCTCACGCGCCAGCGTGCCCCTGAATGCCACATCCCAAGGAGATGCGAGAAACACCCGAAGGGGCTCCGGTTTTCCGCTTCCATCGAACGCCGCGCTACCATTTTCTTCTGCATCCATGATCTGACCTTGGTTCACTAAAAGTCCATTGTCGCAGCCTTTTTCTGAAGTGTTCCCTATCTTATTCGATCCAGATCATGCCGCGCAATATCTCGCATGCACGGCCTTTTTCCTCAGGCGTATCAGCGGGAATGCCGTGATCCAGGGTTTCCCGCCGGTCGACGGAGATGTGTTCGAGTCTGGAAGAGCGTAACATGAAAGCCAGACCACCAAATCAACGAATGGAGATTCTCTATGATTAAGACGCATCCCCCCTATATTCGTATCCGGGCGGTATCAGCTGCTATTGTCGGAGCCATTCTGATGGCGGTCGTGCCACGCTCCGAAGCTGACAACCCCTTTTCCCACACGGTCGGCGTCGGTCTCAGCACGGCGTTTCAGTCGCCCGCGACCAAGATTCCGGCTGCGCTTGCCATGCAGCAAGTCAAGCACAATTTTCCGATGGTCCGATTGTTCGATTCGGTGAGTTGCGGGTTGGATCCTGAACTGATGAAGGAAGCCGTCGCAAACGGCCTCGAAATCGTTTTGACCGTCCCCAACAATTGTCTTGCCCAGCTCGATTCCGATGCCACCGCCTTCGTGGCGACAAGCGTCGTTCCCTGGAAAAACAGCATCGAGGCAATCATTGTCGGACGAGAGATCTTCGAGAACGGCGGGCAGGGGGATCCCTCCATCATCGTCAATCGAATGCAGAACCTCGCCGCGGCACTCGGCAGCGAGCAGCTTGCAATTCCGATCACGACCAACATCAACAATGCCGTCATCGGCCCGTGTCCGCCCGCCTGCGGCTTCCCGGTCAATGACCCGTCCAAGACCCACTTCAAACCGGAATTGAAGGATACTTTGAAAGCTATCCTCGAATACGCTCAGAGCGGGCCGGGATTCATCACGGTGGACATCTATCCGTGGTTCGCAATCCAGAACGCGCCTCCTCCGGCGATAAGCTTGAAATACGCCACATTTCAGGGCGATCCGGCGCAAGGTTGTTTTACCACCGGTCAGTCGTGCCAAAACCTCTTCCAGGCGATGTATTTTGCCTGGAATTGCTCTGTCCTCGAGCTCTTCGGCAAACCGGCGTGCACCCCGACGACGGCAGCCGTGAGTCAGCCGACCGTCGTGATCGGGGAAACCGGCTGGGCCAGTGCCATCGGTTCCCATCAGCCTCACCCGGAGCTGTCCAGCGACACGATCGAGGGGAACTACATCAATGGCTACATCCAGTGGGTGAAAGCGCACAATCCCGTGATTCAATCGTTTCTTTTCGAGATGTACGATGAAGATTTGAAAACCCCGCCCGATTCCGAGGAACAGCATTGGGGTCTTTACTGTGCAGAGAACAACACCGGAAAGCCAAAGTTTCAACTCGACGCCACGGTTGTCAGCGACAGCTTCGTACAGAAAAAACGGCCCCATGACAACGAAGGCGCCAACAGGACGCTTATCGTCGACAAACGAACCCATGCCGCTTTAGGGTTCGATTTGCCGGCTTCCGTTTCCGACCCGTGCCAGCCAAGCGCATCGACCGCAGTGTTAAAGCGTGCTACGTTGGCCCTGACTTTGAAAAAGCCACCCAGGAACTGGGGGCGCAAAGGGGGAATGGTCAATGTGCATCGACTGAACGTGTCCTTCCAGGAGGGCAACGGGAACCGCAAGCAGCGCAGAAAAGGAAAGACTCGAGGCAACGGTGCGGGCGTGACGTGGGCCTGTCCCGGCGATGATGATATCAGCAACGGGAAAGCCGATTGCGGCCTGCGGTGGGCGGGTGGATTACTCAAGGCAGCGGCGCCGACGGCCGGCGCTTTACATAGCAGACAGATGGCGCGCGAAGTGAGATGGGATGTCACCGATGACGTTCGAGAAGCCTTCGCTGTCGGCGCAGCGCAGATTCACTGGCTGATCGCAAAAAAGGCTTCCCGGAAACACGGCAGGGCCGCCTATTATTCCAAAGAGGGCGCTGTTGCAGCAGGGGATATGAGCAGGGCGCCGCGGCTGGAACTCGAATTTGACTAGCATGACGGCGGAACCGCTTCGCGTTCCGCCCTACGTTTCTTGCTGCCGCTGCAAGGTCGAGCGCCGTCCACTATCGATTAGAAGGCGGAGGATTGTCCACCGTTTGCGTGCGGCGCTGACAACGTCTTCGAAATAGCGTTCGATGGCGCCGCGCTCATGAGGAAACCGGGCAATGAGGTCTTCCCGCAGCCGAGCCGCCCCGCTGCGCGCATCGAAAGTCAGGTCGGGATAGATGAACCGGTCATAGCGTTCCGGCATTGCGCTCCAGTCCACATGCCCGTCCGTCACGAAATCGAGCAATGTGCGGTAACGGCTGCCCCGGTACATCTCGCCGACATAATGTACGCCCACATCCCATTCATATCTTTTTTTTTCGGCGGAACATGTGGGTGTAGCCGCCAGGCGTAAAATGACGCTCCAGCACCAGCACCCGCCTCTCTTCGATCTGCGCCAGCAGGCTGGCGCAGGTCAGTCCGCCGATGCCCGAGCCGATCACGATCGTGTCGAAATGATTGTCCGTCATTCCTTGTCGATTTGGTGATTTTTCTGCAGCCACCCGTCCCAATCCATCAATACAACCTACGCCTGAACAACCAACCGGCGCAGGTTAGACTAATCAGGCCGATGAGCGCCATCGGCCAGTATTACGGAATCAGCGGTTTCGCCGGCACTCCCTCCAGGAAGACGCTGCGAACGATGATCATGAAATAACGCATCGGATTGATCAAAGTCAGATCCTGGACCAGCGGCGGCATGTTGGCGATGGGGGTGGCGAAGCCGGAGAGGATCACCGCGGGAACGATGAACAAAAAGGCACCGAGCAGTCCCTGCTGCTGAGTGACCGCCAAAGACGAAATCATCAAACCGATGCCGATGATGGCGAAGAGGTAGAGTACGATGCCCAGATAGAGTGCGGTGAGGCTGCCGAGCAGCGGCACCTTGAACCAGGCGACCGCCATGACGACGATGAAGGAGGCTTCGATCAGGCCGATCACAAAACCCGGCAGCGCTTTGCCGATCAGGATCTCGACTGGCGTCAACGGCGTCACCAGCAGCTGGTCGAAGGTGCCCTGCTCCCGCTCGCGAGCGATCGACAGCGCGGTGACCGTGATCGTCACTACCAGGGTCAACAGTCCGACGATACCGGGAACGACGAACCATTGACTTTCCAGATTTGGGTTGAACCAGGCTCTGATCTTCAACTGCGCGGGCGGCAGGGCCAGATGGTGCGTTTGTGCCCAATCGAGATTGAACGCCGCAACAATGGTCTGGACATAATTGAGAGCCAGCAGCGCCGTGTTCGAATCACGACCATCGATCAGAACCTGGACGGCGGCCGGCTCGCGCTTCAGCAAATTGCGGCTGAAATGCTGACCGATGTGCAGCACCAGCAACACTTTTTTGTTGTCGATGAGCGGTGCGATCTGTTCGTGGTGATCGATGCGGGCGACTTCCTCGAAGGCGGGCGCACCGGTAAACGCAGCGGCCAGATCGCGCGATGCGAGGCTCCGGTCTTCGTTATAGACCGCGATGGGAATCCGGTTGAGATCAAAAGTCGCGGCATAGCCGAATACAAGAAGCTGGATGATCGGCGGGCCGATCAGCACGAAGCGGCTTTTTTTGTCCTTGATCAGAGCCAGAAACTCTTTGATCAACAGAGCGATGATGCGATTCCACACGGTCTTACTCCAAACGCCGGGGCGCCCGCCGGGCGGCCAGCGCGAAAAACAGCACAGCCATGAACAGCAGCACCGCCAGATTGGGAAGGATCACGCCCCATACGTTGCCGGCAAGAAAGACAGTCTGCAGAATGGCGACAAAATAACGGGCTGCGACCAGATAGGTGAATGCCTGGATCGCAGGCGGCATGCTGTCGATATCGAAAATGAACCCGGACAAAATGAAGGCCGGCAGGAAGGTGACGATGATCGCCGCCTGACCGGCAACGAACTGATTCTTGGCAACGATCGAAATCACCAGCCCCATGCCGAGTGCGACCAGCAGAAACAGGGTTCCCGCCACCAGGAGCACCCAAAACGAGCCGACCAGCGGCACCTTGAACAGAAACACCGCCATGGCGATGGACAGCAGCATGCCGCCCATGCCGAGTATGTAATAGGGGATGAGTTTACCGAGCAGCACTTCGAGCACGCTCACCGGCGTTGCGATCAACGCTTCCATGGTTCCCCGTTCCCATTCGCGCGCCACCACCATGGCCGTCAACAGTGCTCCAATCAAAGTCATGATCACGGCGATCAGGCCGGGGACCAGAAAATTGCGGCTGCGCACTGCGCTGTTGAACCAGATTCGATATTCGAGCACCACCGGCCTGTCCAGCGCTCTCCCCCGCGCTTCCGCCTGATGGATCAGCCACTGATTCCACACCCCCTGGATATAACCGGAGATCAGACGGGCCGTATTGGCATCCACGCCATCGACGATGACCTGGATCGGTGCCGAGCGTGGGCTGAACAACGTGCGGCTGAAATTGCCCCGCAGGCGAATGATCGCGTTGATCGTTCTCAGCTGCAACGCCTGTTCGGCAGCGCGCATATCGGCAAAAGGCATGGGCTCGAAATAGGCTGAATGCTCGAAGGCGGCGGTAAAGCTTGCCGCTTCAGGGGTTGGTTTTTCCACGATCAGGCCGACCGGGATATGCCTGGCGTCCAGCGAAACGCCATAGCCGAACAGCAGCAGCAGGAACACCGGCATCAGAAAAGCGATGGCCAGACTGCTGGGATCTCGACGAATCTGCAGAAATTCCTTGCCGATGAGCCCTTTTAGCCGCTGTCGGCCGAAGCGCCTTGACGCCGGGCTGCTGTTCGTATTCATTGCTTATCCTCGAGTTCGGATGACTCAACCAGGTGAATGAACGCCTGCTGCATCGTCGGTTCCGGCATTGTGTCGTCGCGCACCAGGTTCTTGATGTCGGAGGGACGCCCCGACGCGAGAATATGACCGGCAACCATGATCACCAGACGATCGCAGTATTCGGCCTCTTCCATGAAATGCGTTGTCACCAGCACGGTGACGTCTTGCGCCGCCAGTTGATTGGTTCGGTTCCAGAATTCCCGCCGCGCCAGGGGATCGACCCCGGAGGTCGGCTCGTCCAAAAAAAGAATCCGCGGCTCATGCATCAATGCACAGGCCATCGCCAAGCGTTGTTTATAACCCAGCGGCAGATCGCCGCTCGCTGCGTGCGCGACGGGTGCCAGTTCGAACTGCTCCAGTGCCCAGGCAATGCGCTTCGCCCGGCTGGCATTTCGAAGCCCATAGGCGCTGCTGAAAAACTCGAGGTTCTGGCGCACGCTCAGGTGGGTATACAAAGAAAACTTCTGCGACATATAGCCGATCCGCGCCCGCGCCTTGGCGGCCGCCCGGCGCAGATCGACCCCGGCGACCCGCAGGTTACCTCCACTGGCCGGCAGCAGTCCGCAGAGCATCCGAAATGTGGTGGTTTTACCGGCGCCGTTGGCGCCGAGCAGCCCGAAGACTTCCCCCTGCTTGACAGTAAACGTCAGCTTTTTCACTGCGTGAAAATTGCCGAACCAGCGATCCACACCGTCCACGCGGATCACTTCGCCGTCACTCTCCGGCGATCGCTCGTCAATGACTTGGTGTATCGTTTGATGTGCCGCACGAAGCGTTTGGGGACGGCGTTTTTTCAACAGGGCGATAAAGCCGTCTTCAAACCGGGGGACTGCCGGAGCGAGCCGCGCATCGGCCCGATTCGGCAATAACGATGTGATTTCGGGTTCGACGGCGCGATCGACCACCAGACGGACCCGTTCCCCCTCGATCACCGCGTCGACCACGCCTTTGCGGCCGCTCAGATGGGTCTGGATATCCCTTTTCGTCATACCGGGGCAGTCAATGTGATAACAGCGTCCGACCATCTCCGACTGGAACGCGTCGGGTGTGTCGTGCGCTAGCACGCAGCCTTCATCCAACACGACGACGTCGGCGCAGCGCTCGGCTTCATCCAGATAAGCGGTGCTCAGGACCACCGTCGTTTTCAGTTCGGCGACCAGATAGTCGATGATGCGCCACAGCTCGCGCCGGGATACGGGATCCACCCCGACGGTCGGCTCGTCGAGCAGCAGCAGCCGCGGCCGGCTGATCAAGGTGCAGGCCAGCCCCAGCTTCTGCTTCATTCCACCGGACAGACGCCCGGCGAGCCGTGCGGCAAAAGGCGCAAGACCGCTCATTCGGGTCAGCTGCTCAAACCGCTCCCCCCGCTCCGCCGCGCCGACACCGTGGAGGTCGGCGTAGAGATTGAGGTTCTCCTGGACGCTGAGGTCCTCATACAGTCCGAAACGCTGCGGCATGTAGCCGATGGAGGCGTGTATCGCGTTCATCCGGGTTGCGGTGTCCAATCCGAAGACCCGAACCATTCCGGAATCCGGCAGCAATAAACCGGCAGCCAGCCGCATCAGCGTGGTCTTGCCCGCGCCGTCCGGGCCGACCAGCCCGGTAATGACGCCTTTCGCCAAGCTTAGCGTCACCGCGTTCAATGCCTCGATCGTCCGCTCGCCGGTACGGAAGGATTTGTTCACCGCCTGAAATTCAAGCGCCGCCTGCTTGTGCGCATTCGGCGCCGCACCGGACGCAGGGGTGCTCACTGTTTCTGGCATGCGTCTTTTCCGGAGGCGTTCCGCCCATCCGCGGCGGCGTCCAATGGAATGACCACCGTCACCGGCATGCCGAGACGCAGTTCGTCCTCCGGGTTGCAGGCGAACACCCGGACCTGATAGACCAGGCTGGTGCGCAGCTCCGGCGTTTCCACTGCCTTGGGAGTGAATTCGGCGGTTGGGGAGATGAACCCGACCCAGCCCGGATAGACTTTGCCCGGGTGGCTGTCGGTCGTGATCCGTGCCGACATGCCGGGATGCAGCTTGCCGAGGTACCTTTCAGAGACATAAGTCCTGGCCCAAACGGGATCGACCAGCGCCAGCGTATACACCGGGGTTTTGGCGTCGGCCATATCGCCGGGTTCCAGAATCCGGTCCTGAATCACGCCGTCACTCGGCGCATAGATGTGCGCATCGGCGAGCACTCTGCGCGCCAGCTTGAGCGCACTCTCTTTCTCTTTGAGCTCGGCTTTTGCGGCGGCGATATCTTCCTTGCGCGGCCCCGTGACCGTACGTTCCAGCACCTCCTGCAGCGCCTTCAGCCTGGCCCGCGCCTCATCCAGCTGCGCCCGAGCCCGGTCCGCTTCTTCGGCCGAAACAAACTTTTTCTTGGACAGCTCGAGCATGCGCCGGTATTCCTTCTCGGCAAAAACCACATCCGCCTCACCGACCCTGGTGTCGGCCCTCGCTTTGCCGATGTCTTCGGGACGCGATCCGGTCACCAGCCGCGCCACCACCTGCCATTGGGCTTCAACCCGCGCCGCAGCGATGTCCACCGCATACTGAAACCGGTCAAGGTCCTGCACCGCCAGCAGCTGACCTTTGGTGACGCGATCGCCTTCCTTCACCAGCATCTGTGCAATATGCTCCGGGTCATGAAAGCTCAACTCGACCTGCCGGATATCGATATTGCCGTACACCGTCAACTCAGCCCCGGCATCATCGTCGGCATGCTGCATCCGCCACCACAGCACTCCCACGCCAACGGCGATAACGATACAGACGATGGTAACGGCTTTTGCCTTCATGAAACACCCCGATTCGTTCGATGATATGATCCCGCTCTTCTCTTAGTGATAATGGCCGCGGCCGTCCCAGCTGCGGGAATCGTTTTCCGGGCTTTCTTGTTCGATTTCGCCTACCAGCTCAGCGCTGATTGTTTGACGAGCCGATGAAGTTCGATCCGAATAGGCCGCTTTCAGCAGGCGAGACGGTGATGGACTCCGGAAAGGCGTGGCGGCTAACCATGTATCATTACCCGATCTTCGCGTTGACTTTAGTGGTTGTCACGGCGGTGCGCCTGCATGGAACCGCGGACTTTGGACAGGAACCTCCGGTGTCGAGGCACTTTGTGTTCAAGCTGTCGATAAACAAGCAGCTTGACGCCGTCTTCGACGAACACCCACGCCAAGCAGTAGCCCCAGATCAGGCCGATATAAGCCCAGGAGATCGGCGTGACGAACCAGCCCATACCGGCGATCATCGCGGCAACGATTTGGGTGCCGATAATGGCGGTCAACAAGATCGGGGCGGGGAACGGGCGGGTCAGGAAAAAACGCCGGGTGCGGGCGACGAACAGGGTCAAATGACCGGCCACCGCCAGTTTGATAAAAATGATGGTTTGCAGCTCCGGTTGGCTGACATGAAACCAGTTCTTTGCGATGATCAGCAGCAGAAATGTTTCGACGACGCCGATTCCGCCGAGCACCGTTGCGACCGTCAATACCCGGTGCATGTTCCAGCGGACGGGCATGGGATCGAGCCATGTGTTGTCCTTGGCGATGGTCAATATCGGCAGATCGTTGAGCAGGGCGAGCAGAATAATCATGATCGCGGTAATGGGGAAAAAGTTGTATACCAGCATCGCCAGCACCATGAAGAGCATGATGCGGATGGTTTCGGTGATTCGATAAATGGCATAGGAATTCATGCGCCCGAAGATGCGCCGGGCTTCTTCAATCGCATCAGCGATGACGCTCAATCCTGGCGCGGTCAATACCAGGTCGGCGGCGGCGCGCGCCGCGTCGGTGGCGCCGGAGACGGCGATGCCGACGTCCGCCTGCTTCAGCGCCGGCGCGTCGTTGACGCCGTCGCCGGTCATGCCGACCACATGATTGTTCGTAAATATTCGACGAACCCAT
>DEII01000030.1 GCA_002352385.1 Methylococcaceae bacterium UBA2778
AGGGGCTATTGCAACGATAAATATGGCCAAAAAACTCAACAGCCAGATCGATAGGATTTGTGGAATTGACGTCCAATTTTTGAATTCATGCATAATTCAGAACCTCTATTTTTATCAGGGGGAGAGGTGAAATATTTTAGTTTCTACTTTTTAATTTCTACTTTCAGGTGTCCTTTCGAACGGTCGAGATTGACTTTTATTAGATCTCTTTCCCAGCCAAGAGTCAATAAAACTAAACCTCTTTGTGGCCATTCATCCGCTTTCTGTGAAAGCTCAACCGACAAAGGGTTATGAGATTATTGCCGCTGATTGTACCATTGTACCAAAGAAATCAGGACATATTGCTCAAAGGTTTTACCAGGTGGTGATCGCATTGTAGCGTGTCTTATTGCGTTTGAAGATAAGATCTTGGCGAGGTGTCGATTGACGGCATATATTTATTCTGGAGCCTTGAGTAACCGTATGAAACAGTTGCGTATCACGGCCAAGATTTGTAGTAGCGATATTCTGCAATATTGCTCTAAGCTGACCGTAGGTGGGGGGCGCATTTTTGATTGCCTCAAGGCTAATAAGGCTACGCTGATGGATGATTGCAGGAAGGGAATTCGTAATTTTGAAGTTCAGCTAAGAGACTAAATAATTTATCTTCTATCTACTGGTCGGTGATTGTTGCCAGACATACTAATTCAATAGAAAGGGATGACATGCCGAAGCATTATTATAGGTACATTATTTTCGGGGTGACTGTATTGCTCATGATGGGGCCGGTAGCAGCCGAAGACAAAGAGCGAGATCTTGATCTGACCTTGCCAGACACAACGGAGCGCAAGCTGGAAGAGATTGATAGCTTCAAGCCAATTGGTAAAAAGGGCTGGCAACTCGAAGCCGGCCAAATGGTAGAGGAAAACCCTGCGAAAAGAGATTACCCGAATGAGCAGTCACTTGAGGAGGATACTTCCGGTATTCGCCTCCGCCTTCCTCGACGTCGTTATAAATAAAACCGCTCAATCTGATCAGATTGAGCGGTATATCAATAAATCGGCAAACTAAAGCGAACGCTGAATGCTGCCCAATTTTTTGAGTGCTAGTCAGGGAACAAACATATTCTACGTAGAATTTTAACGATTACCCTCATTTCTTTCGCGGTTGCTCTGTGCGCAGGCCTGATAGGTAAAACCGGTGCCATCGTTTATAGCGCACCAGCCAAAAAGGATCCAGCATATGTTGCCAGCACAGCATGTGCGGAGTGCCACCAAGTCGCCTACGATGCCTGGCGGGGCTCTCATCATGCCTGGGCACTCAAGCACGCAAGCGCAGACTCTGTTCTTGGTAATTTCAATAATACCAGCTTTGAGCATCAAGGCACCCGCTCGCGGTTCTTTAAACGCGGCGGAAAGTTTTTCATAGAGACCGTCGGTCTGGCCGGTAAACAAACAGAATTCGAGATTAAATACACGGTCGGCGTAGAACCACTTCAGCAATATCTGGTTGAGCTCAAGGGCAGAAGGCTGCAGGCATTGGATATCGCCTGGGATACACAACAGAAACGATGGTTCCATCTTTATCCTAATGAGAAGTTGAAGCCGGAGGATGGATTTCATTGGACTGGACCCTATAAAAACTGGAACTCCCGCTGCGCCGAATGCCACCAGACGAACTTTATCAAGGGGTATTTGCCTAAAGACAGAAGTTATCAGAGTAAGTGGAGCGAACTCACTGTGTCATGCGAGTCCTGCCATGGACCTGGAGATGCGCATGTTCTATGGGCCAAAGATCCACAGGCNNTATGCGAAACAGGTTTGGAAGGGCACTGGCGACAAAGGATTGACCACTGCTTTTCCCCAAGACAATGGCAAAAAGGAAATCGAACTATGCGCGGCCTGTCATTCGCGTCGTGGTCCTCTTGGTGGAGACAGCCCTCCTCCGGGGTCGAGGTTTGCCGATCATTATCGCCTCGCTCTATTGCGTGATGGTCTTTACCACGCCGACGGACAAATCGATGATGAAGTCTATGTCTACGGCTCATTTCTTCAGAGCAAGATGTATGCCCGCGGCGTCCGCTGTACGAATTGCCACGAGCCTCATAGCGGCAGACTTGTCACTGAGGGCAATGCAGTCTGCACCCAGTGCCATAGTCGCGGAGCCAATGCCGGATTTCCGAGTCTGAAAAAGAAAGTCTATGATGATCCCTCGCATCACCACCATGAGATGGGTTCGCAGGGCGCCCAATGCGTCAACTGTCATATGCCTTCCAAGACCTACATGCAGGTGGATCCGCGTCGCGACCACAGCTTCCGCGTACCGCGCCCTGACCTTTCAGTGAAGCTGGCAACACCCAATGCGTGCACTTCATGTCACCAAAGTGAGACCGCAGAATGGGCAGCAATTAAAGTTAAAGAATGGTTTCCAAACGGGCGAACCGGAACACATCATTACGGTGAAATACTACATGCCGGGCGGAGCAGCGAAACACCAGAAGCCATCGCAAAGCTGATTGATTTTGCGCTTGACGGTAAACAACCCGCGATCGCGCGTGCAACGGCGCTTGATCTCCTGCGCCGATCAACAACTCCTGACTTGCTTCAGCGCGTCACGCCTTTACTGAAAAATAAGTCTCATCTTATTCGCATGGCGGCTCTCCGCATGATGGATCGAGTGCCAGCGGCCCTAAAAATAAACCTCACCATACCGTTACTAGATGATCCAATGAAGGTCGTTCGTCTCGAAGCAGCACGCCTTCTTATCAACGTTTCCCTTAATCGGCTCTCAAAAAGAGACCAGGCCAAAGCTCGACAGGCAATCACCGCCTACCAGCGTTCCTTGTTTGCCCGTTCCGACTTCCCTGAGACGCAAATGCAGATTGCCGGTCTTGCGATGTATTTGAGGAAGTTTGCGACGGCGGAAAAAGCTTTGCGCACCGCTCTATCGATGGATCCGCAACTGGCGGATGCATGGTTTACTCTGGCACGAATTCAATTGACATCTCAGAAGGCAAATGAGGCACGCAAAACACTGGAACAAGCTGCCCTCAAGATGCCAAATAATGGTTTGGTCTTTTTGCAGCTCGGCTCACTCTATACAGATATGCGCGATCATGACGGCGCTATTGCCGCACTTGAAAAAAGTCTGCAACTTTCTGGCAGCTCGCCCACCCTTCTGGAGCTGCTCGCAACGAATCATATGGTGATCGGGAATATCGCGCGTGCCCGAACCTACGCAGATAGATTAATGTCCGAATATCCCGGCCATATTGCGGGACCGCTTGTCCGTCAACTACTTCAGTTGCCGACCAATGATTGACCAGCGCCGAATGACGACAAGGCCCATCTTGAATACGATTTAAATATTTTTGAGCAGGCATTTTAGTGCGTTGAAGATCAAGTCTCATGCCCATATTAGCCCCGGATTTGAGCCTTCCTTACTTGAAAACAGCTCCTTGAGCATCACCTGGGCGGCGGAATAGTATCTCAATAGTCGCTTGATGCTCGCAACGACTGCACCGTGTGAACAAGAGGAGCGAACCCTTCTACCCATCACTTTTTATCTACACGGACGTCCGCTCACATACCATGTGGTTTTTTTCGCCATCGGTATCCCTCGTACGCCATTTTATAACCAAGCTCGTATAAAGCATTCATATATTCTTTATCGAACGGCTCCTTCATTATGTGATCGAAGTCGTCTGGCACACTTGCTAAATTGAAGTCTATACCATTCTTCTTTGAATTCAAATATATTCGAAGAATATCACCTGACGTCTGCTGCTTGATCAGCGTTGCGATCGACCGCCCAGCAATCCCGAATGTAGTTGCTTTCACCACTTCCGGCTGAGGTTCGGCCTTCGTATTTATAATCGCGAAAAGT
>DEII01000073.1 GCA_002352385.1 Methylococcaceae bacterium UBA2778
CGTCACCCGGCTACCCGACGGTCTAAGGGAGGATGGACATCCTCGGTAGCAACAATTCCTGGAGACTCGGAGCATCCTTAATAAAACTTCTATGGAGGAAATCTTGCGACAGTTAAATATTCCTAATCTGTATTTTTCAGCTGTTTTAATATATTTGATTTATTTGTTATGGATGATGATGAAGCCATTTTTGGGAGCCATATTATTTGCAGCAATCATAACTGGAAGTATATATCCAGTGTATACGCAGCTTTTAGAAAAAACGCAATTAACACGAAGGATTGCTGCGATAATCATATGTGTTTCAGTTATTGTCGTTGTTTTTTTTCCGACGATATACCTAACGTTTGTATTATCAAAAGAGGCTGTAACTTTATACCAAGATTTAGCGGCAGGAATCAGCAATGAATCGGTAAACAACTTTTTCTTCGGTGACGGCTATATTTCTGGAATAATGAAAGATTTCAGCTCCAGGCTTGGAGTTGAAATTAATATGGACATCATTAGAAATGAAGTGGTTAATCAAATAAGAAACTTTTCCGGTATTGCTATTGTTACGATAAACAGTATTGTTGGAAATATCGTAAGTTTCTTGTTCAATTTTGTGATTATGATCTTGGTCATTTATGCTCTGCTGGCCGAAGGTATCCAACTAAAGGAGTTCTTACTAAGATTGTCACCTCTCCCGGATGACCAGGAGGAGTTGATTATCGAGAAATTCAATCAAATGAATTTTGTAACCCTGGTTTGCAATGGTTTAGGCGGACTGATACAAGGCATTCTTGCCGGAATCGGTTTTTGGATTGCAGGAATCAATTTAGTGGTTTTATGGACAACCATTATGATGATATTGGCGTTTATTCCTTTACTGGGAATATCGATTGTCTACATACCGGCTTGTATCTACTTGGCAATCATAGGTAAAACCTTTGCGAGTATAGTACTGTTCATTTATTGCTCGCTTTTAGCATTTCTTACGGAAAATTGGTTCAAACCTATATTTATAGGCAAGAGATTTCAGATAAATTCACTATTTGTACTGTTCAGTATTATAGGAGGGATGACTGTTTTTGGACTCGGTGGAATATTCTATGGACCGGTCATCGCTATTCTATTTTTGACGACGGTTGAATTGTATCATAAATTTTACTCAACCAATTTAGCAGTCTCTTGCGATTCCGGGTGAACGACCGCTTGGGTCGATTACAGTCACTCGGCGTGAGATTAAGTCGGAGTTTTAAACATTGGTGTGTTAATCATCCTTGATTCATAACCCGACAAAAATGCCTATTAGAGCCCCTAAAATACCGGAAACAAACGAGCCAACAACAACGGCCAGTATCAATTCCATGTCTGTGTAACCCATATTTGGCTCGGGCGGATCTGGCTCGTCTTTCATGATAAAAAGCCCTTATTTCATTAATATGACCAACCAAGCACGTTCATGTTAAAGCATATTTCTTTTAGTTTGGGGTTCAGTTTCAGGATTTTCCGAACGCGCTTGTCCATCAGGCGGCCCCATTCAGCGGCATCGGGCCGGTCGGTGAATATTCGGGATTTCACGGTGCGCCCCTGATGCCGGATTTAGACCAGCAGCCGACCGTCATTAAGGTTGGAAATTTCAGTCTCGCCCTCGCTACGATCGCTATTCTCGGACAGCCTCTTAGCTCCTCAGCAGTTGATAATAAAGTGCTGAGTCACAGCCAAAAGTTACATCGGGCCGCTTTATTCGGCGGCCGTCAGGAATAGAAGAGGGAAAGACCTTACCGATCAGCCGCTTGAAGTGGCGTCCCCAAGGGGAGTCGAACCCCTGTTACCGCCGTGAAAGGGCGGTGTCCTAGGCCTCTAGACGATGGGGACGTAAAGCTTGATACATCGGTAATTGGTGGAGCCAGGCGGGATCGAACCGCCGACCTCAACACTGCCAGTGTTGCGCTCTCCCAATTGAGCTATGGCCCCTTGGTAAAAAAGGCGTCATTATACACCACTCTTTTTTTCCTTCAACAGTTAATTTTTCCTATGTTTTTCCTAATTGTCCGCCCGTTTTCTTACTATTTTGATGCGTCAAGTGCGCCGTTTTGATGGCAGATCACAGCTCGGAAATGGTTTGAACGAGGGCGGTTGTCAGAACGCTGAGATCGCTGTTTTCGATCACATACGGCGGCATCAGATAGATAAGCGTTCCGAACGGCCTGATCCAGACGCCGCGGTCGACGAATCGCTTCTGGATTTCTGCTATCACAACCGGATTTTTCATCTCCACCACGCCGATGGCGCCGAGAGCGCGCACATCCGCGACCTCCGGCAGTGAACGGCAGGGGGCCAGTTCTTCACGCAGCTGCGCTTCGATGGCCCCTATCTTCTGTTGCCAAGGGGACTTCAACAGCAGCTCGATGCTCTTGTTCGCCACAGCGCAGGCGAGCGGGTTGCCCATGAAGGTTGGACCGTGCATGAACACGCGTCCATCCGCACAGACGCCTTCGGCAACGCTCCTGGTTGCCAGCACTGCTGACAGTGTCAAGTAGCCGCCGGTCAATGCTTTACCGACGCACAGTATGTCCGGTGCGATCGAAGCGTGTTCACAAGCGAACAATTTTCCGGTGCGTCCGAAACCGGTGGCGATTTCGTCGCAGATCAACAGCACGCCGTACTCGTCGCACAGTTCGCGCACGCGCCGCAGATAAGCAGGGGAATAAAACCACATTCCGCCGGCACCCTGCACGATTGGCTCGAGAATGACGGCAGCGATTGCGTTGCGATGGGCAGCGAGTGTCGTCTCGAACGGCTCGATGCAGCGTTCGTCCCATTCGTCTTCGAAGCGGCAGCGCGGCTGCTCGACAAAAAATTGTTTCGGCAGGATACCGCTGAACAGCTCATGCATGCCGGTCACCGGGTCGCAGACCGACATCGCGGCGAAGGTGTCGCCGTGATAGCCTTTGCGGATCGTCAGCAGCTTGTGCTTGTGCGGCTTGCCGGCGGCGTGCCAATACTGAATTGCCATCTTGATCGCCGCCTCGACGGCGACCGACCCGGAGTCGCACAGAAACACCTGGTCGAGAGGGCCGGGTGAAATCTCGATCAACTGCCGCGCCAATTCGACCGCCGGCTGGTGCGTCAATCCGCCGAACATCACGTGCGAGAAGGTGTCGATCTGCCGTTTTGCCGCCTCGTTCAGCTGCGGGTGATTGTAGCCGTGAATCATGCACCACCACGATGCCATGCCATCGATCAGTATACGGCCATCCGCCAGCGTCAATCGCACACCTTCAGCGGACACCACCTCATAGCAGGGCAGTGGCTGCAGCATCGAGGTATAGGGATGCCACAGGTGCGCGCAGTCGAAGCGGATAACCTCCTCATGATCCATAACCGATCTCCAACTCCTTGTTCAATGCATTCCCAATGACCAACAGATCACCGACCATGATCCATATTCTGTCGATTTCGTTTCGTATTCGAGGCCATAATATTGTAATATATTAACATTATCTTATCGATTAGATGGTTTTCCGACGTCGACCGATTCATTCCCCCGGAGAATGGTATGCATTCAACCCGCGTTGAGGACTGTAAAGCTTTTGTCGAAACGCTTATTCATCGCTATCAGTGCAATCCCACTGAACTGATTCGGATTTTGCGCGAAATTCAAGATCGATACCGCCATGTGCCGGATGCGGCCATCGAAGCGCTTGCATCGCAGTTGTCGTTGCCTCGCAGCCGAATCGTTGGCGTGATCGAGTTCTACAGTTTTCTGCATACGGCTCCACGCGGGCGTTACGATGTGCTGCTCAGCGACTCGATCAGCGACCATATGCTGGGCAAGCAGTCTCTGATGGACGATCTGTGCAGAAAGCTTGGTGTTGCCCCGGGCGTCACCCGTGCAGACGGGCAGGTCAGCGTCGACAACACATCCTGTACAGGCTTGTGCGATCAGGGGCCGGCCGGGCTGGTGAATGGGTATGCTGTCACCCGG
Organism: Methylococcaceae bacterium UBA2778; assembly: GCA_002352385.1. Lineage (GTDB taxonomy): Bacteria > Pseudomonadota > Gammaproteobacteria > Methylococcales > UBA2778 > UBA2778. The sequence goes on from DEII01000073.1 coordinate 3,974, forward strand.
TTGACTTCCGGCCGAATCGACCGGATGGTGCCGCTGATCAACGAGAGCGTTCCACTGGCCGAATGGCCGAGCGACTTTTTTGCAATCGATGACAACATCCGCCGTGCCGACTTGCTGTTGAACGAAAGGCCGGAACCGGGAGCGGCTCTTGCAGCGCTGCTGGAGCGTGGTGCCGACGCCCTGTTGGATGAAATCGATCGATCCGGGCTGCGCGGTCGGGGCGGTGCCGGCTTCAACACCGCTATGAAATGGCGGTTTTGCCGAGAAGCCGAAGGTGATGCGCACTATGTCGTATGCAATGCCGATGAAGGCGAACCGGGCACCTTCAAAGACCGGGTTCTGCTGGACAGCTATGCCGATCAGGTGTTCGAAGGGATGACGCTGTGCGCTCGCATCATCGGTGCTCGACGGGGCTTTCTCTATCTGCGCGGCGAATACCGCTACCTTCTGAAGCCGTTGCAGGATTTACTGGCGCAGCGGCGGCAAAAAGGTCTGCTCGGCGATGATATTTTGGGAGCGACCGGTTTTAACTTCGATATCGATATCCATCTTGGCGCCGGCGCCTACATTTGCGGCGAAGAATCGGCGCTGATCGAGTCGCTCGAGGGAAAGCGCGGCATTCCAAGAAACCGCCCGCCCTATCCTGTCACCCACGGTTATCTGGGGCGGCCGACGGTCGTCAATAATGTCGAAACATTGGCCGCCGCCGCCGCCATTGCGGTGCATGGCGGACAATGGTTTGCAGCGGTTGGAACCGCCAAATCCAAAGGCACGAAAATACTCAGCATCTGCGGCGACTGCGCCCGTCCCGGCATCTATGAATACCCGTTCGGTACGCCGATCCGCGATATTCTTACCGATTGCGGCGCCGGCGGGACGCTGGGCATACAAGTGGGCGGTCCTTCCGGCACGTTCATAGAGCCCGGCGAATACGATCGTCGACTGGGCTTCGAAGACCTGGCGACCGGCGGCTCGTTCATGATTTTCGACGCAAGCCGCAGCCTGCTGGATATCGTCGGAAATTTCACCCATTTCTTCGCCCACGAGAGCTGCGGCTTCTGCACGCCCTGCCGGGTTGGCACTTCACTGATGAAAAACACGCTCGACAAGATTCATTCCGGTCACGGCACCGCCGGTGACCTGGTCGAGTTGCGCTCGTTGTGCGAGCTCATCAAGGAACACAGCCACTGCGGCCTCGGTCATACTGCCGCCAATCCGATCATCGAGACTCTGGAACGATTTCCCGATCTGTATGAACAACGGTTGAAGGCGATCGTCTTCGAACCGGGCTTCGATCTCGACGGCGCGCTGGAAGCGGCGCGGCAATTGACCGGACGCGATGATTCAGCAGCCCATTTACAACAAGTCGACAGATAAGCCATGAAAACCATCACCATCGACGGCAGGAGCATCCCGTTCGAAGAGGGCCAGACCATCATGGATGCGGCCCTGGCGGCGGATGTGTATATCCCGCACTTGTGCCATAATCCGGAATTCACTCCGCATGGCAGCTGCAAGCTGTGTAACGTCAAGGTGAACGGCCGCACTTGTTCGGCGTGCACCATGCTGGCCGCCGAAGGCCAGGATGTCATCAACAACAGCAAAGAGTTGAACGATGCGCGGCGTGCGATCACCCAGATGCTGTTCGTCGAAGGCAATCACATCTGCCCCGGCTGCGAGAAAAGCGGCAACTGCCAGTTGCAGGCGTTGGGCTATCATTTCAACATGCTGGACGCGCACTTTCCCTATTTTTATCCGCGTCGTGAAGTGGACGCGTCGCATCCCGATGTTCTCCTCGACAGAGACCGCTGCATTCTGTGCGAGCTGTGTGTGCGGGCGAGTCGCGATGTGGACCATAAAAATGTTTTCGATATCGCCGGTCGCGGCATCAACGCCCACTTGATCGTCAATTCAGCAACCGGAAAATTGGCTGACAGCGTGCTCGAAGTCGACGATAAGGCGGTCGAGGTCTGCCCGGTCGGCGCGATTCTGGTGAAACACCATGGTTACGAAGTACCTATCGGCCAGCGCCTGTATGATCACCACGATATTGCCGAAATCAGCCTCATGACGGAAGGGGGCGGGTCCGATGAGTGAGAAATTGAGAATCGCCACCACCTCGCTGGCCGGCTGTTTCGGCTGCCATATGTCGCTGCTCGATATCGACGAGCGGTTGCTGGAACTGGTTGAAGTCGCCGAATTCGATCGATCCCCGCTCACCGACATCAAGCACTGCGGCCCTTGCGATATCGGGCTGATCGAAGGCGGTGTCTGCAATGCCGAAAACGTCCATGTCCTGCGGGAATTTCGGCAGAACTGCAAGACGCTGGTGGCGATGGGTGCGTGCGCCATCAACGGCGGCATTCCCGCCTTACGCAACTCCATTGATCTGAGGGAGTGCCTGACGGAGGCGTATATCGACGGAATTGGCGTGCAGAACCCGCAGATTCCCAATGATCCCGAGCTCCCCCTGTTGCTTGACAAAGTACATCCCATTCAGGAGGTCGTCAGCGTCGATTACTTCCTCCCCGGCTGCCCGCCATCGGCCGATACCATCTGGAAGTTTCTCACCGATCTGATCGCCGGGCGTGAGCCGTCGCTGCCCCCTGAACTGGTGCATTATGACTGAGCGGGCATAGCGAAGCGCCGCGAAGGGAAAACGGGCGGATGTTCCGCAAGGTCGAATGACCTTCTTTCATGCAATCGAACCGATACCATATCAGACTATACCATGTACGAATCGCTTGAAACTGCAGACAATCGGGAAAATCTGAAGCGGGTTGTCATCGACCCGGTCTCGCGCGTCGAAGGTCACGGCAAGGTGACGCTGCTGATGGACGAGGAGAACCACGTCCGTGAGGCCCGCCTGCACATCGTCGAGTTTCGAGGCTTCGAGCGGTTTATTCGGGGGCGGCCTTACTGGGAGCTGCCGGTGCTGGTGCAGCGGCTCTGCGGCATTTGCCCGGTCAGTCACCATCTGGCTGCGGCCAAGGCGGTGGATCAACTGGTCGGCGTTGATGAACTGACGGCGACCGCCGATAAGCTGCGGCGGCTGCTCCATTTCGGGCAGGTCTTGCAGTCTCACGCCTTGCACTTTTACCATCTCTCCTCGCCCGATTTGCTGTTCGGCATCGACAGCGATGCCAAACATCGCAACATCGTCGGCGTGCTTTCGGGATACCCGGATACCAGCCTGGAAGGCAGCAAGATGAACATCGGACTGCAGGGCGTCAAGCTGAGAAAGTACGGGCAGGAGGTCATCCGCGCCATTACCGGCAAGCGCATCCACGGCACCGGCGCCATACCCGGCGGCTTCAACAAGGCGTTGACCGTCGAGGAACGCGATGCGCTGCTGGTGGACATCGATCAGATCATCGAGTGGGGTAATGCGGGGGTGAACCTGACCAGGCACCTTTTTCTATCCAACCACGAATACCGCAACCACTTCGCGGCCATCCGCTCCAATTTCATGGGATTGATCCGAAGCGACGGTGCTATGGAGCTCTACCACGGGAGACTGCGCGCCACCGATGAGCACGGCGCCGCCATTTTCGATCATGTCGATTATCGAGATTACCAGGATGTTCTGCGGGAAGTGGTCAAGCCCTGGACCTACATGAAGTTTCCTTATATCGTCTCGCTGGGCGAAGCAAAAGGTTGGTACCGGGTCGGCCCGTTGGCGCGCGTCAATCAGTGTGATTTCATCCCCACCCCGCTGGCGGAACAGGCGCGGCAGGTGTTTGCCGAGGAGGGCGGCGGCGAACCGGTGCACAGTTCCCTGGCCTTTCACTGGGCTCGGATGATCGAATTGCTCCATTGCGCGGAGGGCATCAAGGAGCTCTTGCTGGACCCGGATATTCTCGGTGGCGAGCTGGTCGTGCAGGGCGAAAAACGAATGGAAGGGATCGGCGTCATCGAAGCGCCGCGCGGAACACTGTTTCACCATTACCAAATCAACGAAGACGATCTGGTTGTGAAAGCCAATCTGATCGTTTCGACCACCAGCAACAACCAGGCGATGAACGAATCGATCCGGCAGGTCGCAGTGCGCTATCTGGACGGGAGGACACTCACCGAAGGGCTGTTGAATCATATCGAAGTGGCCATACGTGCCTACGATCCGTGTCTCTCCTGCGCGACGCATGCGCTGGGAAAAATGCCGTTGCAGGTGGAATTGCTCGATGCTCAAGGCGAGCGGGTCAGCCGGCTGGCCAAGAACAGCGACGGTTCGCTGAGTGACTGATCTGTTGATTTTCGGCTACGGCAACCCCAGCCGCGGTGATGATGCCCTGGGGCCTTTGATGTTGCAGCATCTGGAAATACTGAAACCGTGTCATGGATGGCATCGCATCGAGCTGCTGAGTGACTATCAGCTTCAGGTGGAGCATGCGTTGGACCTGTTGAACTGCCGGCTGGTGCTGTTCATCGATGCCAGCGTCTCCTGCGTCGCGCCGTACCGCTTCGAGCGGCTGCAGGAGAAGCGGGATGACAGCTATACCAGCCATGCCATGAGTCCGGCCGCGGTGTTGTATACTTACCGACAGCTCTATCATTGCTCTCCGCCGCCGACGTATCTGTTGAGCGTGCTGGGCGAGCGGTTTGAACTGGGCGAGTCGTTGTCGCCGTCGGCCTCGGCGCATATGCAACGGGCGCTGCGACTGGCTGAAAGAGTGTGTCGTCAGGCCCAGCTGGGCAACGGTCCGGTCTATTGCGAGCAACTCACGCAAACGCTCGATCAGGAAACAGGGGGCGGGGATCAGGAATCAGAACGGATGAGCCGAGTTTCTGATGCCTGATGCCTGATTCCAGGATATGCATGAGTTATCCTTGCTCGAAGACGTGTTGCAGATTCTTGAGGAAAACGCGGAAAGCCAGGGCTACCGGCGTGTCAAACGCATCTGGTTGGAAATCGGACAGCTCTCCTGCGTGGAGCCGGAGGCGCTGCGCTTCGCCTTTGATGCGGTTATGAAGGATACTCTGGCCGACCGGGCAGCATTGGAAATCGTCGAGCAGCCGGGACAGGGAGAGTGTGCCGGATGTCATCGCACCGTACCGGTCGAATCACTCTACGCCCCCTGTCCTCAGTGCGGCCACTATGAGGTCCAAATCACCGAGGGGATGGCGATGCGTGTCAAACAACTTGAAGTCGAATAGGAGGCAACCATGTGCAGTACCTGCGGCTGCGGCCATGCGGAGACCCGAATCGAGACCCATTCTCATGACGCGGCAACCCACCACCATCATACGCATCAGCACAGCGATGCGCACGATGCTCGACGCCTGCAGATCGAACAGGACATTCTCGGACGGAACAACGCCTATGCCGAAGAGAACCGGCGCTATTTCCGGCAGCATGGCATTTTCGCCCTCAATCTGGTGTCCGCTCCCGGAGCCGGCAAGACCGCCTTGCTCACCGCTACGATCGATGCTCTGAAGCCGCATTGTGCGATCGGCGTGATCGAAGGCGATCAGCAGACCCGCCGTGACGCCGACCGGATTCGGGAAACCGGAGCCGGCGTCATTCAAATCAACACCGGAAAAGGCTGCCATCTGGATGCTCACATGGTAGGTCATGCCGTCGCCGAGCTTCAACCGGCCGATGACAGCGTTTTGATGATCGAAAATGTTGGCAACCTGGTCTGTCCTGCCATGTTCGACCTGGGCGAAGCACACAAGGTAGTCATTTTGTCGGTTGCCGAAGGCGAAGACAAACCGCTCAAATACCCCGATATGTTTTATGCCGCCGACGTCATGCTGATCAACAAGATCGACCTGCTGCCCTATGTCGAATTTGATGTTCAGCAATGCATCGCCTACGCCCGGGAGGTGAATGCCGGAATACGGATCATCCAGCTCTCGGCGACCCGGGGCAATAATCTTGGCGAATGGACGGAGTGGATCAAGCAGGGGCTAAAGCAGCGGCGCGTCGCTTGATGGTTTCCGGATCAAGAGTGTGCAAGCAGGTTGAGATGCAATGTCAAGTGGTGGTATCTTGTGCCGAGCAGCGTCGTTTCGATTGAAATGGATGAGTCAGGATGATGGGTTGAAACTCAATCATGTGGCTGCAGAAAAAAATAATACTAAAACCTCGTTCGCGCGGGTTCCACCTGATCACGGAAGAAATCATCGCTCAGCTGCCGGAGTTGAAGCAGATCGGAACAGGCCTGGCCCATTTTTTTATTCAGCATACTTCAGCGTCTCTGACCATTAATGAGAATGCCGACGCAAGCGTCCGTTCCGATTTCGAGGCCCATTTCAACCATTCGGTGCCGGAAAATGCAGGTTATTACCGCCATGTTCTGGAGGGCTCCGATGATATGCCGGCCCATTTGAAAGCATCGATTCTCGGCTCCGGCGTCAGCGTGCCGGTGGCCTCCGGACAATTGTTGCTGGGAATCTGGCAAGGCATCTATCTGGGGGAGCATCGAAACCGGGCCGGTGGACGCAGAATCATTGCGACTGTGCATGGTGCCTGCGATCGTGAAAAAGGTTCACCAATCAGCTGATTTATTCAGGAAACGAATGTTATGAAGAAGGTCCACTGTTTTATCGTACTGTTTTTCCTCGTTGGCGGTTGTGTCGTTGCTGCCGAAAGCGTTTGGGACAAGCCGACGCCTGCGGTGTCGGAACCTTTGAAAATCACTGTGTATCGCAGCCCGAGTTGCGGCTGCTGCGGTGTCTGGCTGGAGCATTTGAAAAAGCACCGGTTCGAGATCACCGATGTCAAGCGCAACGACATGAGAGCGGTGAAAAAAGAATACGGGGTTCCCGAGAAGCTTGCCTCCTGCCATACGGCGATCATCGACGGCTATGTGATCGAAGGCCATGTTCCTGCCGGCGACATAATAAAACTGATCCAGGAAAAGCCCGATGTCGTCGGATTGTCCGTTCCCGGTATGCCGAGTGGAACGCCCGGAATGGAAATGGGGGGTGGAAAGGAGCCCTTTACCGTCTTTTCTTTCGACAAAAAAGGAGAGGTCAAAAAATTCAATGAGTATCTGTTTTATTAGCGCGGTGAACCACGCCTGCCGGCAGTCATGAAAATTGGAGTCGTCAAGGAGATCAAAGAGGAAGAGTATCGGGTTGCATTGACGCCGGCCGGTGCTTCGGCGCTGATCGATCGGGGTCATGCTGTCCTGGTGGAGAGGGGCGCCGGGTTCGGCTCCGGCTTCGCCGACGAGGAGTACCACGATGTCGGAGCGATCATTTGCGGCACCGCGCAGGCCTGGAACACGGATATGGTGATGAAGGTCAAGGAGCCGATGGAGTCTGAATACGCCTATCTTGGCGGGCAGATCGTCTTCACCTATTTTCATCTTGCCGGGGTGGTGGGAAGCTTGACCGAGACGCTGCTGGCGCGCGGAACCACGGCCATTGCCTATGAAACCCTCGAAGATGAAGCGGGGCGGCTGCCGCTGCTGGCACCGATGAGCGCGGTCGCCGGCAATATGGCCACGTTGATGGGAAGTTATTACCTGGCCGGATTCAACCATGGCAAAGGTGTCCAGTTGGGCTGTATCCTCGGCAGCTGTCATGGGAAAGTGGTCGTCATCGGCGATGGCGTCGTTGGACAGCATGCCGCTCGGGTGGCGGACAGCATGGGCGCTTCTGTTTTTCTGGCCGGCCGTAAACCGGAGAGGGAACCGCAGCTGAAAAAAAAGATTTCAGATAAGATTCACTTTTTTTTGTCGACTCCCGATCGGATCGGCCGGCATCTCAAAGAGGCCGATCTTGTCATCGGCGCGGTGTTGCGCCATGGCGCGAAAGCGCCCCATGTGGTCACGGAACAGATGGTCAAGTCTATGCAGCCGGGCTCGGTTGTCGTCGATGTCAGCATCGACCAGGGCGGCTGTATCGAGACTTCCCGCCCCACCTCGCACATCGCGCCGGTGTATGAGCGGTTTGGTGTGATCCATTACTGCGTCACCAACATGCCCGGCGCTTACCCGAGAACAGCAACGATTGCGTTGACGACAGCGACATTGCGGTATGCTATGCGGCTGGCTGATCAGGGGCTTGCAGTGCTGCAGGATGACGAAGGTTTCAAGAAAGCTGTCAATATCTGTCAGGGGTATGTGACCTGCCGACCGGTGGCGGAGGGTTTGGATCTGATAGACCGTTATCGGGACGTGTCGGCTCTGATCGGATGATGCCGCAATCGTCCGACTCCGAATCAATAATTTTCAGCAGATCCGAAAGACCGATTTCCCTTTTTTTCAAAGAGTGGTAGCCGGGATCTGTGTAGCCTGAGTCGTCGGCCTCCATCTCATCGAATGGTGCACTCCAGTCTTCAGGCGGTGCGGCGAGTTCGAACTCCGAGCCATACCAACTTTCCAGGTCGAATCCGGCAATGTCGCCTCCAAGATATTGAATTTCGACTGTCTCGGCTGCTTCGTCCGCGGCAACGACCTTGAAAATTTGCTGCGTTTCCAGATCTTGATACCAATTCCCCAAAACAGGGCGAACAGCAGGGCAATCGCATTAAAATTTC
>DEII01000091.1 GCA_002352385.1 Methylococcaceae bacterium UBA2778
CGCAAAAATAGCGACTCCCCGATGAATCCAGATGCCTTTGACAGCCGTGACAATACCTGAACAGCCAGTACGTCGGATCGCTGGGCTCCGCGAACAGATCGACCTGCACAACAAGCGTTATTATCAACTCGATGATCCTCTGATTTCGGATGCCGAGTACGATGAATTGATGCGCGAGCTGATCGCGCTGGAACAACGCTATCCCGCTTTGCTGACGCCCGATTCGCCCAGTCAGCGTGTCGGCGCCGAACCGCTGCAGGCCTTTGAGCAGGTGACACATGCGGTGCCGATGCTGTCGCTCGAAAACGCCTTTTCCGACGAAGAGGTCAGGGCCTTCGACAAACGGGTCAGGGAGCGGCTAGGCGTCGATGAGGTGGAATATGCAGCGGAGCCCAAGATGGATGGACTGGCCATCAGCCTGCTCTACGAAAGGGGCATACTGGTTCAGGCGGCAACCCGCGGGGACGGCCGCACTGGTGAAAATGTGACACACAATGCCCGAACCATCCGTGCAATTCCTCTGAAGCTGGCAGGCAGGAATTATCCCGAGCGCCTCGAAGTGCGCGGTGAAGTGTTCATCTCGAAAAAAGGCTTTGCCGGTTTGAATCGATGGGCTCGGCAACAGGGTGAGAAGGAATTCGTCAATCCGCGCAATGCGGCGGCCGGCAGTCTGCGCCAGCTCGATCCCTCGATGACCGCCCGCCGACCGCTGTCATTTTACAGTTATGGGCATGGGATCTGTCCGGAATCGGCTCTGCCGGAAACGCATAACGAGCTGCTGAGTCGGTTCGAATCATGGGGATTGCCGGTCTGTTCGGAGATCGAAGTCGTGAAGAGCGCGGACGGCTGCATCGCCAATTACCAACGTTTTTTGAGGCAGCGCCTCGCGCTGCCTTACGAAATCGACGGAGTCGTCTATAAAGTCAACCGGTTTGATTTTCAGGAAAAAATGGGATTTGTCGCGCGCGCACCCCGTTGGGCGGTTGCAAGAAAATTTCCGGCCGAGATCGCGATGACAGAGGTGGTCGCTATCGACGTTCAGGTTGGTCGAACCGGCGCACTCACGCCCGTTGCCCGATTGAAACCGGTTTTTGTCGGCGGCGCCACTGTCACCAACGCAACGCTGCACAATGCGGATGAAGTCCGCAGGAAAGATGTCAGGGTAGGGGATACGGTGATCGTGCAAAGGGCAGGGGATGTTATTCCTGAAGTGCTCCGCGCGGTGTTGGAAAAACGTCCGGCAAACACGGCGGAGTTTGCCATGCCAACCCACTGTCCTGTGTGTGGTTCGGAGGTCATCACGATTCCGGGTGAAACAACCCTGCGCTGCAGTGGCGGTCTCTATTGTCCAGCCCAGCAAAAGGCCTCTATTATCCATTTCGCCTCACGCAAAGCAATGGACATCGACGGATTGGGAGAGAAGCTGATCAGCCAGTTTCTCGACAAAAAATTGATCAATACAGTTGCCGATCTCTATGACTTGACTGTCGAGCAGCTCTCCAAACTGGAACGAATGGGCGAGAAATCGGCTCAAAATCTAATCGACGCCTTGGAGCACAGCAAACAGACGACGCTGGCGCGCTTCCTTTATGCGCTGGGCATTCGTGAAGTGGGTGCAGTGACGGCCAACCTGCTGGCCCGGCATCTCGGCTCGCTCGAAGCAATCGCGCAGGCGGACGAAGAGCGATTGCAGGCGATACCGGATATAGGCCCGACCGTCGCCAAGCATATTACCGTTTTCTTCCGGCAACCGCATAACATCGAGGTGATTCAGAAACTGCGTGCGGCCGGTGTTCGCTGGGATGACGTCGTCGTCGAAGCCGAGCGCGTACAGCCTTTGAAAGATGTCACTTTTGTCATCACCGGAACATTGGAGACGCTGACCCGGGAAGAGGCGAAAGCGCAACTGGAAGCCTTGGGCGCCAAAGTCACCAGCGCCGTCTCCCGCAAGACCCGTTATCTTGTTGCCGGCAGCAACCCGGGGTCGAAATTAGCAAAAGCGGCTGAACTGGGCGTGGAGATGATCGATGAAGAAAAGCTGTTGTCGATGTTGGCAGTGCAATGAAAAGCAGCCGTTCAACCTCGGCCTGCTTCACCTCGCCAGAAAACTGGCAAATAATGATCTATCTCTCTTCCGTGAGATGGGTTTCAACATCCATGCTGCCATGCAGGATACGGATAATTTCTATTCCGACAGCAACTTTTCGATAAAAAATGAGGTGTCGTCCCTCGTAAAATTTGCGATAGCCCGCACGAATTTCTTCACAGTTCCTGCCTAAACCGGGCTCTTTGGCCAGAGCGTGAAACCGCTCGTCCAATAGTGCCAGGTATTTGTTCCTCTGTGCGCGGCCCCAGGCTTTTTCGGTGTAGCGGCCAATAGATTTCAGATCCTCTTTGGCTTTTTCCGTGAGACGAAAGAGTGCTGTCAATTGGGGCTTTCATTGTCAAGGTCGTCAAGAAGGCCGGTTAGGGAGTAGTGGTCAGCAAGGCCGCTTTCCTCACCTTCTTTCAAGGCTTGGCGTAAAGTCTCCAGTTTGATTTCTCGCTCTTCAAGCAATCGAAGGCCAGCCCGCACGGCTTCGCTGGCCGATGAATAACGGCCGATTTGGATTTGTTCGGCAAGAAACGCTTCAAAGTGTTCCCCGAGTGTTACATTGGTATTTTTCTGCATAATTGGGTTTCCTCATTGAGAAAAAACCTCACTATACCGGGTTGGACTTTCTGGATTGTCGGGTTTCGTGAACGGGGAGTCGCGATTGTTTTCGCACGCCGGGGCAACAACAAGTGCCCCGGCATACGATCTCTGCAAGATGTTAATGTTGGCCTATTCAGTGGGCGTTTCTTCTTTTTTTGTATCCGTCTGTTCCACGGCTGTCGGAGTCTCGGCTTTTGGCTCCGTTTTTCCCGCCGCTGGCGCCTGACTGTCAGCTTTTGGTTGCGTTTTGTCCGCCGGTGCGTCAGACTTAACTGGTTCACTGCTGGATGACTCGCTGGTCTCTGGCTTTTTTTCTGCCTGTTTCGGCTCTTCGCTTTTTTCCGGCTCAACCATCACGATGGTGGCATTTTTGCGCAGCTCCTCGATATGCTTCTGAATTTTTTGCATTTGGAGGGATGAGCGGATCCGCGCTTTTACCGCGTCTAAAGCCGGTGGGCTTTTCTTTCTGCTGTCTTCCTGCAAGATCACGTGCCAGCCGAATTGTGTCTTTACGGGGGTCGCGGTATATTCGCCTTTTTTCAACGCGACCACGGCCTCGGAGAACGGTGGGACCATCTGGTTTGGACTGAACCAGCCTAAATCACCGCCTTTGGTTTTGGAGGGTCCGGTTGAATGGGTTTTAGCCAGTTCTTCGAACTTCTCGCCCTTCTGCAGCTTATCGATGACGGTTTTTGCTTCATCCTCCGTCTTGGTCAGGATATGACGTGCTTTATATTCGGTTCCGTCGGGCCCGCTGACCATTTTTTCATATTCCGCTTTGACCTCTTCATCGGTCACCGGATTGTTTTTGATGAAATCCTGTATGTCCGCCTGTGACAGAAGCGAGAGTCTCAGGAATTTCAGGTTTGGCGCCACGTCGGGTTTCTTGTCCAGCTGTTTTTTTTCGGCTTCCTGATAGAGCAGTTCCCGATTGATCAGCTCTTCGATCAATTGTTCCTTCGGGATTTTTGCGCCGCGGTTGCGCTGCGCGATTTCTCTCTCCAGAACATTGAGTATTGCTTCGGTGACCGGCTTGCCGTTAACGGTAGCGATTACCGCACTATCGTCGGCCACCGACCCGGATTCGGAGTCGCCGTTTTGTTTGCACCCGGTCAGTAACAACGTGATTGAGACGGCAGCAATGATGATGAGGTTTTTCATGTCGATTTTTTCCTTATTTTCCTTGAAATTCTTCTGGTGTATACACTTTCATGCTGAATGCATGGATTTCCGTTTGCAATAAGTCGCCCAGCGCATGGTATACGAGCTGATGGCGTTGAACAACTCTCTTGCCATTGAATGCGTCAGCCACGATGAGAGCGGAGAAGTGCCCGCCGCCGCTTTCGATGGCGCCGGCATGGCCGGCATGGGCATGGCTCTCGTCGATCAATTCAAGCGTGACAGGGGCTAAAGCCTGAGTGATCCGATCTTTTATTAGATCAACACGTGACGTCATCGAGGGAACACCTGCTTGAATGGTTTTACCGTCACGCGGGCATATACGCCCGATTCCCGATAGGGATCGGCATCGGCCCACTGGCGCGCTTCCTCCAGGCTTGGGAACTCGGCGACGATCAGGCTTCCCGAAAACCCATTGTCGCCAGGCTCCTCGCAATCGATTGTGGGATGCGGTCCTGCCAGAATCAACCGGCCCTGGTTCTGCAATCCCTGCAGGCGCTGTATATGAGCCGGGCGTGCGCTAAGTCGTTTGTCCAGACTGTTTTCCACATCCTCACTGATAATCGCATAAAGCATGCATTACTTCTCCGTTTCTGTTTCCGTTTCGGCTATATACCGTGATAAATAGATCGTTTGCAACACAACGAAAGCCAACGTCAAACCAAGCATCCCGAACAACTTGAAATTGACCCAGGTTTCAGTGTCGTAATTGTAGACGACATACAGATTGATACAGCCCAACGAAAGGAAATAGAGCGCCCACATCATGTTCAATCGCCTCCAAATGATCTCGGGCAGCGTCAATGCATTGCTTATCATGCGTTCGACAAGAGGGCGCTTGCCGATCACCTGGCTGCCAAGAAATGCAAAACCGAACAACCAGTTGATGACGGTCGGCTTCCATTTTATGAACAGTTCATCCTGAAGCAGGAGTGTCGCTCCGCCGAAGACGATAATAAGCACCAGTGTAATCCAGTGCATGGTTTCCACCTTACGGTGTTTGATCCAGGAAAAGCCGACCTGGGAAACCGTCGCGACGATAGCAACGGTGGTCGCTACGAAGATTCCGTAGGTTTTGTAGGCAATGAAGAACAGCAGGATAGGGAAAAAATCGAAGAGCAGCTTCATAAATAATGTTTTTCAATATCAAATATAACTTGTCATGTTATCGCGGCGCATGATGTTGCGCAAGTTTTTCACTATCCAAGAATAGCCATTATTGTCTAATCGGAATTCTTGAGTTTCCATGGATTCAAGAGTTCAACGCCTGTCGGTTCAAAGTCATCGGCATTTCTGGTAACCACTGTCATTCCATGGACCAATGCCGTTGCCGCAATAATGGCGTCCCGATCCGGACGTGGATCCGGAACATGAAGTTTGGTAAGTGTTCACCCCCCTATG
>DEII01000245.1 GCA_002352385.1 Methylococcaceae bacterium UBA2778
CGTTACCGAGCAGCCACTACATAGGCAATTACGACGAGATCGCGCCTTTGCGGCACAATCAATCCATGGAGGTCACATCTGATGCAGGTCTGATCGCGCAGGCATACCTCGCTCTGGGTGATCGTCTTTTCGCGAAGCTAAGGGGCGAATTTGCGCTGCTGATTCACGACCGTCGGGAGCAAGTTCTGCTCGCTCTTCGCGATGTGGCTGGGTGCCGCCCCCTGTTTTTCGAGAACGCCGGGGACTGCCTATACGTCGCAACGGAGATACGCCAGATCCTGGCCGGCTCCGGACGCCCTCCGCGCCTGAATGAGGAATGCATGGTCCGATTCCTCTTGAGCCCCACGTTTGAAGGCGAAACGAATACCATGTATGCGGGGGTGAGTCGCATCCTTTCGGCGCGGACCTACCGGTTCCCGATGTCTCCGCCTTTCCAGCCGGGGAGAAGTCTTTACTGGTCTCCACCGCAGGAGCAGGCCTTGCCTGCCGGCGGCATTCCGGCACTGACCCGACAGCTGCGTGAACGTCTGGAACGCGCCGTTGCCCGGGCATTACCTCCAGACCCTTTCGGTGTAAGCTTGAGCGGTGGTCTTGATTCGAGCACCGTCTGGTCGCTGATCGTCCGGCGCGCACAGTCCGGCGATGCATGCGCAGCCGAGGGCCTGCCGTACTCATTGGTATTTCCTGGTCTCCCATGCGATGAAAGCCGGTACATCTCTTCCACGGCACGAAAGACAGGTGTTTCCGGGGAACTGATTGACGCCGGCGCTGCCCGCCCATCGGCTTTTCTCGACAGGCTATCGGAGACGCTGGATACACCCGTCGCCGGGCCTACGATGTATCACATCGACCTTGTTGCACAGAAATTGCGTGCAACCGGGCGGCGGGTCATGATGACGGGACTTGGCGGTGATGAGTGGATGGGCGGCAGCGTCAGCTACCTGAAGGACGATTTCTGGTCCGGTCGCGTTGTCGGGGTGCTGCTCGACGTGTTTCGTCTGCGCCTGGATCTCAGGATTCCCCGCTGTCGGTTGCTCTGGAACTATGTTTTGGCGCCGGCTGGGGGGGTGCGTGTGCTCATGCGTGGGTTCACTCCGCCGCCTTGGTTGCCCAGTGGTTATACTCGGCTTTATTGTGAACTGCAGACCCGGCTCTTGTGCCGCAGCGCGCATGACTCGCATGCTCGCTCCGAGTTGCTGCGCATTCTGGGTTGGCTGCAGGGCGGCACCATCCTGGAGGCCATTGAGCAGAACGCGGCGAGTTATGGAGTCGAGATTCGACACCCGTTGATGGATCAAGATCTCATTGACTTCGCCTTCATGACCCCGGCACATGCCTTTTATACCGGCGCGAGGAAGAAACAGTTGCTGCGCCTTGCCATGTTCGACGCACTTGCTGCAGATGTTCGGGAACGCCGTTGGGCGACTACATTCGAGAGCGTTTTGAGCGGAGACCGGGATCTCATGGCAATGGCTGGTGCGGACCTGGAGCGCTGGCAACTGGTCGGAAAGGGTTTGGTCGAGACAGCGAAAAATTGCGATCTAAGAGCGGTGATGGTAAATTCCGACGATGAGCCGACGATGCTCGGTTACCGGATGTGTGCGGCGGAAATATTTTTGCGTGCTTTGCAAAAACCGCGTCAATCGATCTGACATCTTGTCCTCGGCGGCCGGTATAAAAGATGCGGCTTACGCCATATACCACCAAACGTCAGCTTGGTGGGTGAGTCACTCTGCCCCCGTCAGCCACCAGGGGCGAGAGTGAATCTGGCCGATCCTGTCAGGCGAAGCGAATCGGCCGGGGTGGCATTGGAGGAGCGGCATGGCACCAATTCTTAGGAATACGGATCGTCTGCCCTACGAAGATCTTGTTCGGATACTGGATGACTTCGCGGTTTGCTTCGAAAATACGATTGCATTCATTGGCGTTGCCATAAAACTTCTGCAATCGATCAATAGAAAGCGCCATGATAAAATGTCGACGCTGGATTACAAAATGCCGGCGCTCGTCCCACGTTTCAAGAGAGCTATTGGCTCGCTGCGCACCCTGATCCCCGCGTTTGCGAGGCGATATCCGGAGAAAAGCACCATGCCCAGACTGCTTCGAAAATTCTTAGGCCTGATCCTGCTGATCACCACCATCGGTTTGTCTACGTGCCAATCCATGCTCGAGGCGGCACCGGTCAGGGCGGACCTTTCCCCTGGCCCGGCTGCAGCAGCTCATTCGCTCGAGCAGCGGGAGCTTGAATGCGCGTGATCAATCGATTCACCCGGGTTGGGTCAGGGGTTTGCAGGCGCTCGCAACAATTTATCAGACCGGCCCACCGACCGTCCGGCAAGGGCTGGCTGCTGCTTTTCCTGCCCTTTGCCGCTGTTCCGGCAACCATCGTCGCTTTCGCCAAAGAGAATCTGATGGGGATAGTCGTCAATGCCGGTGGCTACTCGTTGTTTATTTTTGCCGCCTGGCTGATGCGCCATGGCGCGTCGGTCGAAGCCGAATACCACAACAGCCGCGTCAGTCGTCCGCCGAAATGGCCTTTGAAAACGTTCGCGGCCGTCGTGGCGGCTTTGGCGACCGGCCTGATCGCCCATCTGGGCGCCGGGCACTCGCCTTGGATGGCGGCGGCGTTCGCGCTGGGTGCCTTTTTGGGGATGTATCTCACCTATGGTTTCGATCCGCGGACCAGAAAGACCGTGGCGGCGAGCGGCGCCTACAGTGCCGACGAAATCATCGAGACCATCGACAACGCGAAAAAGACCATCGCCAGGATCGAACAGGCGAACGGCCGTATCCGGAACCATGAATTCAACAGCCGAATTCGCCGCATATGCGAGGTTGCGGGAAACATTCTGACCATGCTCGAAGAGGATCCGCGGGATATCAGGCGGGCGAGGAAGTTTCTGAATGTGTATCTCGATGGCGCACGGCAGGTCACCGAGGGTTATGCCGATACTCATCGGCATGTGGTCTCCGATGTATTGGAGCAGAATTTTTGCAATGTGCTCGATACCATCGAGCAGGTGTTCGAGGAGCAGAAGGAGAAGCTGCTGGAAAACGACGTGTTCGATCTCGATGTGCAGATCGAGGTGTTGCAAAAACAGCTGAAACGCGAAGGCGTCATTTGATTTTGATATCTTAGAGTTCAGAGGAAAACAGACGATGAATGACAACGATCCGACGACAGCTGCAGGCACGCCGAGCGTGGATGCAACCACTGGAAGCCGAACGATGGAGCAGGTCGTTCCCGGGGTGCGTTCGGACCTGGTCTCCTATTCGGACGCCGACGCGGAGGCGCAGAACAAGATTCGGCAGTTGATCTCCGAGATCGATATGGAAGATACGACATCCATCATCTATTTCGGCAGCAAGGCGCAGGAACAGCTCACGACTGTCTCGGACCGGATGATCGACGGCGTCAAAAACAAAGACATCGGACCCGCCGGCAATGATCTCAACGAGATGGTTTCCACGTTGCGGGGGTTCGACGTCGACGATCTCGATCCGAACAAAGAGGTCGGTTTTTTCGGGCGGCTGTTCGGGAAAGCCAAGCCGGTGGCGAAATTTCTGCAGCGCTATGAAGAGGTGCGCAAGCAGATCGATCGGATCACCGACAAGCTGGAGAAGCACAAAACCACCCTGCTGACCGATATCACCTCACTGGACCGGCTGTATGATGCCAACCTGGATTATTTCCAGACACTCGAGCGCTATATTGCGGCCGGAGAAGAGAAGCTGCGGCAGCTGGACGAAGAGATCATTCCGGCCAAGGCGAGGCAGGCCGAGAGCAGCGAAGAGATCATCGAAGCTCAGGAGCTGCGCGATCTGCGTTCGGTGCGCGACGATCTGGAAAGGCGGGTGCACGATCTGCGGCTGACGCGTCAGGTTGCCATGCAGAGCCTGCCGAGCATCCGCCTGGTGCAGGAGAACGACAAAGGATTGGTCAACAAGATCAATTCGACGATCGTCAACACCGTCCCTCTGTGGCGCCAGCAGTTGGCGACGGCTGTCACTATTTTTCGCTCTTCACAGGCGTCGGGGACGCTCAAAGCGGCGACCGACCTCACCAATGATCTGCTCCAGGCCAACGCCGAAAACCTCAAAGAGGTGAATGCGGAAACCCGCAGGCAGCTGGAGCGTGGTGTGTTCGATATCGAAGTGGTCAAAAAAGCCAATCAGACACTGGTCGAAACGATCGAGGAGAGCCTGCAGATCGCCGATGAAGGCAGGAAAATGCGCGCCGAAGCGGTGTTGCAGCTGCAGCAGTGTGAAGCGGAACTGCGCAAGACGCTCTCCGCCGCCAGCGCTCGCGCAAGCAGCGGGCCCCAGGTTTAGAGTCCCCGAGAAGGGATCAGTACCCCCCCTGCCTTCAGGCGGTGGATGGATGGTCATGTTATTGACTTTATCATCGGGTAACTTGCCAAGGGTCGGTTAGAGGGTTCCTTCTCCATCAGGGAGAAGGACAGGATGAGGGGATAAAGATAAGGAAATTTTTTCATTGGATCCCCTCACCCGAACCCTCTCCATGAGGGAGAGGGGGCGAGAGTCGGCCGAATGGCCGATCGATCCGGCTTTGAGCCGTAATCCAAAGCCACCGGCTAGCCGGTGGAGTGTTTACAGACGGTCGATGGTGCAACAAGCGATGGGACTGTGGGACAAGCTGTTTGGTGAATTCGTCGATGTCATCGAGTGGGTCGATGATTCCGGCGATACGATGGTATACCGTTTCGAGCGCTACGGGAACGAGATCAAGTACGGTGCGATGCTGACCGTGCGTGAGTCGCAAGTGGCGATATTGGTCAATGAAGGTCGCATTGCGGACCTGTTCGAGCCGGGTTTGTACAAACTCGAGACCGCCAACATGCCAATCATGACCACCCTGGAAAGCTGGCCGCATGGATTCGACAGCCCATTCAAGGCGGAAGTCTATTTTTTCAACATGCGCCGCTTCATCGACCTCAAATGGGGAACCAAGAATCCGGTGATGCTGCGTGACAAGGAGTTCGGGCCGGTTCGGCTGCGGGCGTTCGGCACCTATGCGGTCAGGATCCAAGAGCCGGTGACTTGCATCAAGGAGATCGTCGGCACGGATGGCCATTTTCGAACCGGTGAGATCACCAATCAGCTGCGCAACCTGATTCTTTCCCGTTTCGCCTCCATCCTCGGGGAGTCGGATATCCCGATACTGGATCTGGCGGCGAACTACGACGATCTCAGCGACTACATCACCGCCAGGATAAAACCGGAATTTCTCGAATACGGCCTCGAAATGACCAAGCTGCTGGTGGAGAATATCTCGCTGCCGCCGCAGGTGGAGGAGGCGATGGACAAGCGCACCAGCATGGGAATATTGGGCAACCTGCGCGACTATGCCGATTTCCAGGCGGCGGAAGCGATGAAGGCGGCGGCCGACAATCCGTCGGGCGGCGCCTCCGAAGGAATCGGTCTGGGGATGGGGTTTGCCATGGCGCAGCAGATGGCGCAGAAGCAGATGTCCCCCGGTCCGGATCAATCACAGGATCAGGTCCGGCCGCCGCCGAGCCCCAAATTAGCCTCCTATTTTGTCGCCGTTGATGGCCGCCAGACCGGGCCGTTCGATCGTGAGGCGATCCGGCGAAAGATCTTGGCCGGTGAAATGACGGAGGCGACCCTCGTGTGGAGTCCCTCACTGGTCGAGTGGACGCCGGCGGGCCGGGTCGCTGAATTGTCCGAGCTGTTTGCGGCCAAACCGCCTCCCATCCCGAAAGCGTAAGGGCATCGGTGCAACTTGAACGCATCCTTGGGCGCTGTCCGTGCGAAAAGACTAAAAAAGCGCGATTCTAACCGCGGTGTCGACCGTTTTCCCTGCACGCGCTGCGGCGCCAGGCTCAAATTCGAGCCCGGCACGAAACGGCTCGTCTGCGAGTATTGCGGGCAGGAAAACGTCATCGAGGATCGCCCCGACGAGATTCGTGAATATCCCTTGCATCAAGCCTTGGAGCAGCTCGAAAAGGTCCGTCCTGCCATCCGGCGCCGGCAGATCCAGTGTGATACGTGCGGCGCGCAGTTCAGGCTCGAGAAGAACTTCCATGCCGGAGAATGCCCGTTCTGCGGCACACCGATCGTTGTCGGCACGGCTGACAGCAAACCGATCGAACCGAAGTCGCTGCTGCCGTTTCTTGTTGATCGGCAGCAGGCCGAGCGGCTGTTTCGCATGTGGCTCGAAGGGATGTGGTTCGCACCCGGCAGGCTGAAAAAATATGCCCGCAGGGACGCCCGATTGACCGGCGTCTATCTGCCGTATTGGACCTTCGACAGCGATACCGAAACGCGTTACACAGGATCACGGGGTGACATCTATTATGTCAATCAGCGGGTGCAGTTCATGAAGGACGGCCGCATGGTGTCGCAAGTCAGGCGGGTGCCGAAGATCCGCTGGACGCCGGTGCGCGGCCGGGTCGCCCGGTTTTTCGATGATGTCGTGGTCGACGCTAGCCGTTCTCTGCCGAGACAGATCCTCGACCGGCTGCAGCCGTGGGATCTCGAAAATATGGTGCCGTACGACGAACGATACTTGAGCGGTTTCGGCAGCGAATTTTATCAGGTCGACCTCGACGAAGGATTCGATCGGGCGAAGCAGGTGATGGGTCAGGTCATTCATCAGGACATCGCCTTCGATATCGGCGGCGACCATCAGCGCATCCATCAGCTGCGCACCCGCCATATCGGTACCACCTTCAAGCATTGTCTGCTGCCCGTATGGTCCGCGGGGTTCAAGTACCGGGGCAAGACCTACCGGTTCGTGATCAACGGCAGAACCGGGGAGATTCAGGGGCAGCGGCCTTACAGTTATTGGAAAATAACATTTGCAGTGATTACGGCTGTTCTCGCCGTGCTGGGGGTTGTGGCTGTTTTGGATCGATCGGGGCTGTTGCAGCAGATGCAATATAGCAATTACTGAGCGTTAGGAACTTGCACGAAATTAAAGCGATTGTATCGTCCGACATGGTGCGCACAGCGCACCCTACAGTCTGCCGGCGCGGCGACGTCAAATGTAGGGTGCGCCACGCGCACCAATCGGCCGGCATGAACTTGTCGAACTTAATTCATGCACATTCGTGAGTTAACATCAATCATCGGGAGAAGGGTATGTGGAGGATTAGTCAGGTAGTGCCCAAACATGGGTGTTTTTTCATAGTCACGCTGCTGTTCTGTTGTTTGGCAATGCTGCTCGGTTGCGCAGGCAAGAACGAAACGTTCGTGCCGTTCGAGAAAAGCAAAAATCTGAAGCAGCTGCGCGTGGGGCTGGTCACCGACTACCCGCCGTTGGCCTTCGAGGAGGCCGGGCAGGTGCAGGGGGTCGAGGTGGAGCTGGCCAAATTGGTGGCCTATGATCTGAACAGGGAGATCGTCTTCAAGACCATGGCCTTCGATGATCTGATTCCCGCTTTGGTGAACGGTCGCATCGACATCATCATGTCAGGCATGTCGATTACGCCGGCGCGCGAACGGCAGGTGGCGTTCGCTCAGCCCTATCTGCAGGTGGGCCAGATGGCGCTGATACGGGCCAATGAGCGATCGCAGTTTCCCAATCGCCAAAGCCTGGTGGCCACGCGGTTACGCGTCGGCTATGTGCGGGATACCACCGGCGCGCAATTCGTCGAAGCACATATGCTCAACGCGCAGCGTGCACCGCAGGATTCGGTCGATCAGGGTGTCCAGGCGCTTCGCAGCGGCGCCATTGATGTCTTCATCCATGATGCTCCGACCATTTGGCGGATCGCCGGCAATGCCACGGAAGAGGAGTTGTTGGGGCTGTTCTGGCCGTTGACCGACGAATATCTCGCGTGGGCGGTGCGGCCGTCCGATGCGCTGTTGCTGAAAGAGCTGAATGCGGTGTTGAATGCTGCAAAGCAGAATGGCCGTCTGCAGGCGATTTT
Organism: Methylococcaceae bacterium UBA2778; assembly: GCA_002352385.1. Taxonomy (GTDB): domain Bacteria; phylum Pseudomonadota; class Gammaproteobacteria; order Methylococcales; family UBA2778; genus UBA2778. The sequence continues at coordinate 7,917 of DEII01000245.1, forward strand.
GAATCGATGGATCCCGATGCGCATCGACGTGGGTTCGTGAGGGTGGGGCGCAATGCTGTTTAAGACGGAGTGCTCCTTCTCCCTCCGGGAGAAGGTCGGGATGAGGGAATCCAAATGGCTGAGTTCCTTTGTTTATTGCCCCCTCATCCAACCCTCTTCCGCTGGAGAGGGTTTAAGCTATCAGCAGTGAGGGTGGGGCGGGAGCCGGCTGACGATTGGCCGGACTCCGCCCGGCGTCGATTCCCGGCCTGAAGCGTATCACGTCGCGGGGTCGGATTTGTCGCTTTTGACGCTTCCCCGGTCGCTGCCGCGACTCGCTTCGACCTGGCAGATCAGACGCCCTTCCGCCAGGCGTGCTTCCACCTTGTCACCGGGCTGCGCCTGTTTGTACGAGGAGACGATGCGTCGGTCGTCGCAGCGGCTGATGATCGCGTATCCGCGCGACAGGGTGGCAAGCGGACTGACGGTATCGAGCGCACGGCTCAACTCGGTAAGCTGATGGCGGCGCTGCTCGAGGTGTCGGTTCAGGCTCTCTTGCAGGCGCTGCCATAACAATCGCTGCCGTGACTGCAGGGCTTGCAGCCGGTGAAGGGGGTTGTTTGTGAGCAGGCGGGCCGTTTGCGTGCTGAGCCGCGCTGCCTGTTGCCGCAGCCGCGCGGCGATGCCGCGTCTGAGCCGCTGCTCCAGTTCATCGAGGCGCTGTGCCTGCTGTTGCATGCGTTGGCCGGGGTGGACCAGTTGCAGGCGTTTTTCGAGCCAAGTAATGGTCCTGCGCTCATGCTCCAGGCGCGATGTCATGCAGCGCTGCAGCCGCAGCATCTGTGCGTTCAATTGCGCCAGCCATTCGGTCTGATCCGGACTGACCGCTTCGGCGGCCGCGGATGGCGTGGCCGCGCGCAGGTCGGCGACAAAATCGGCGATGGTGACATCGATTTCGTGGCCGATCCCGGTGACGATCGGCGTCGTGCACTCATAGATCGCGCGTGCGACCATCTCTTCGTTGAACGCCCATAAATCTTCCAGCGAGCCGCCGCCGCGCGCCAGAATCAGTACGTCACACTCTTGGCGCCGGTCGGCCGCGGCGATTGTCCGGGCAATGCGGATCTTGGCCTCTTCTCCCTGCACCGGCACCGGGTAGACGATCACCGGCAGGGCCGGAAAGCGCCGTTTCAACACCGTCAGTATGTCGTGGATCGCGGCTCCGGAGGGCGAAGTGATTACGCCGATCTGCCGTGGCAGGGGCGGGGCGGACTGCTTGTGGTCGGCATCGAACAGTCCTTCCTCGAACAGCTGCTGCTTCAACGCCTCAAAAGCCCGGCGCAGTGCGCCATCGCCGCTCTCCTCCATCCGCTCCACGATCAGCTGATAATCGCCGCGCGGCTCGTACAGGCTGACTTGGGCCTTGACCAGCACCTGATCGCCCTCTTTGGGAGAAAACCCGAGGGTGCGCCGCTGCATCCGGAACATGGCGCAGCGCACCTGGGCTCCGCTGTCCTTCAGCGTGAAATAGATATGGCCGGAAGAGGGTCGGGCCAGGTTCGAGAGTTCGCCCTCCACCCGGACGGTCGAAAAATGGTCGGTCAATACGCCGCGGACTTCCCGGTTGAGGCGGGAGACGCTGTAGATGTCGGCACCCCGCCGCGCGGTGCTAGGAACGAATCGGTCGTTCATCGCTCTCCTGCAACGCTTTCAAAACCTCATGGACCAGGCTCGGTCCCCGATAGATCAGGCCCGTGTAGAGCTGAACCAGACTCGCACCGGCCTCGATTTTTTCCAAGGCGTCCCCGCCGCTCAGGATGCCGCCGGCGGCAATAATCGGAACTCGACCGCTCAATTCAGACGCCAAGGCGGCGACGACGTGGGTTGCCTGCGGTTTCAAAGGGGCGCCGCTCAATCCGCCGGTCTGTTCGCAGCTCGGCAAACCGGCAACCCCTTCGCGGGCGATCGTGGCATTGGTGGCAATGACGCCGTCGACCGCATGCGCCAGCAGCAGGTTGGCGATGTGGCGGATCTCATCGTCGTTCAGGTCCGGTGCGATCTTCACGACCAGAGGCACGTAGCGGCCGTGTTCCGCCTGCAGTCGCGCCTGCTCGGCTTTCAGAGCGGAGAGCAGCGACGCCAGCTCGCTGCCCTGCTGCAGTTGGCGCAGCTGCTTGGTGTTGGGCGATGAAATGTTGATCGTGATGTAGTCGGCATGAGGATACACCGTGCGCAGGCCGATCAGATAATCCTCGCCCGCCCGCTCCAGCGGCGTGTCGAAGTTCTTGCCGATGTTGATTCCGAGCACGCCCCGATGTTGAGCCTGTTTGACCCGTTCGACCAGATAGTCGACGCCTTTGTTGTTGAAGCCCATGCGGTTGATGATGGCCCGGGCTTGGGGGATGCGGAACATGCGGGGCGGCGGGTTGCCAGGCTGCGGGCGCGGCGTGACCGTGCCGATTTCGATGAAGCCGAAGCCGAGCATGGCCAGCCCGTCGATGCAGTCGCCGTTCTTATCCAATCCGGCGGCCAGTCCGACAGGGTTCGGAAAGTCGATTCCCATGACCCGGCGTGGCCGGTTGGCGGCCCCTTTCGGGAACAGGGCGGAAAGCCCTATCCGCTGCCCGAGGCGCAATGCGTTCAAGGTAACATGATGGGCGGTTTCCGGTTCCAGGTGGAACAAGAGCGGACGAATCAAAGAGTACAGGTTCATGGTCGTTCTCACTGTCGGCGGATTTTGCCGCGATCAGTGCGCCACCGTCTTCGAGAAGAGATGAATGACGACGACGCCCGCCACGATGAGGAGCATTCCAATCACCGCGGGCAGATCCGGAGTCTGCCTGAACAGGATCGCACTGACGAACGAGACCAGAACGACGCCCAAGCCGGCCCAGAGCGCGTAGGCGGTTCCGACCGATATCGTTCGCAGCACCAACGTCAGACAGTAAAAGGCGATCCCATAGCCGACGATGACGATCAGAGTCGGGATCCACCTGGTGAACTCCTCCGACGCTTTCAGAGCCGATGTGGCGGCCACTTCTGCTATGATTGCAATAGTCAGGTAGATGTAGCCCACTGTTGTTTTCTCCGTTCAGGCCCTAGGAGGCTCGAACACGTGCTTTGATGAATGATGAGCAGGCGCGCGAACTCAACAAGTGAGATGAAAGGCCGCAGCCGCCCGCGCACACTGCTGCTGCAGCTTGTTGAATGTCTCGGCGGCATCACCGGTTTTGGCCGCCTTCAGCACGATCCCGTGCGCTTCGAGCGTGCGTCGGGTTTCGGGAGGGATCGTCATGCGGCCGAAATATCCGGTGCCGACCACCAGGACGTCGGGCTTTTCCTCGATAATGGTGGCGATGTCTTCCTCCTGAAGCTTGTGGCCCTCCTTTCTCCGCCAGTTGTCGATGACCTTGCCCGAGGAGATGATCAGATCCTTTGTATGTGGCGTGCCGTCGATTTCGATGGTTCCGAACCGGTAATTGGTGATTTTCATCGGCGTATTCCTCTTTTCAGGGTGTCTGAAATTATCCCAACTCGAATGTCGTGATGCCGAAAATCTTATGATCGGCCAGATCCGGCTGCCCTCTCAAATACATTCTGCCGGTCGAAAAGACGAGTTCCATTGCTTGGCTTTCGACCAGCTTTTTCGTCTGCGGGTTGTTTTCGGGGATATCGAGATAGATCGGATCGCCTGCCACCGCCTGCTGCAAAGCCCGGAACAAATGTTCGGCGATTTCCAAATCATCGGCAAACAGAGGCCCTATTTTATGGCCTTCGACGCATCGGCGGCGAACGCCAAACCCTTTCAGCCGACCGTTGTCGAGACAGCCCAGTGCCTCGGCATCGGCTTGAGCGATCCAGGCGTGCAGGAAGGCGCTGCGCGCGGCCGGAAAACAGTGCCGGTCATAGGTTTCGATCAGGCTGAAAGGCACCTCGCTCAAAGGCCGGATGCAACGGGCATCGAAAGGCTTCCGGACCGCTTGGCCGCCATAGCGTTCATTGTGGTGGGCGAGCCGGTAGCCGATGCGCTCATAGATTGGAATATTTTCCACCACCCCGTCGATGCCGGCGTTGCGCTCGCCGACATACTCCAGGCGCGCCCGGGTCAACTGAATCCCGTAGCCGTGCCCGCGATATCCCGGCTTGACGATGTACAAGCCGCAGAACGCGAACCATTCATCATAGACGACAGCGCTGCCGACAGCAATCGCTTCCCCATCGAGCTCACCGACAAAAAAACCGTTCTGATCCGCCTGATAAAAGGTGCCGGCATCATGCAGCCCCGGGTTCCACCCTTCCTGTTGTGCCCAATCGATCGCCAATTGAACTTCGTTCTCCCGCATTCGGCGAATCGTATACTGTGGTGCCATCGTTATGCCTCCTGTCCCGCGTAGGGGTGATGTCGATACCAGTGCAAGGCGATCTCCCTGCGCGTCGCAACCCAGATGTCGGGGTAGGGCGCCAGAAAATCCAGAAAGCGGTGGATGATTTCGGCCCGGCCGGGGCGTCCGCTGATTCTGGCATGTAAAGCAACTGTCATCATTTTTGGGGTTGACGCCCCCTCCCGGTACAAGCAGCGGACGCTGTTCTGCAGATAGTGCAAAAAATCTTCGCCCGAAGTCCAGCCGGGGCTCAAATGATATTTTGCATCATTGGCGTCAAAAGTGTAGGGGATGACCAGATGCGGTCGGTCCAGAACGGTCAGCCAATACGGCAGATCGTCGTTATAACTTTCCGAATCGTATCGGATGCCGGCTTCGACCAGCAGCGCCCGGGTATTCGCGCTTCTTCTGCCGGTATACCAGCCGCAGGGTTTGTGCCCGCTCAACTCCTCGATGGTCGAAATGGTTCTGGTGATGTGCGCACGCTCGATCTCCGGTGCGAGATCCCGGTAGCTGATCCAACGATCACCATGCCCGGCTATTTCATGTGCTGCGCCGCCAAGATGTCTTGCCAGGGCAGGATTGCGTCGCAGCGCCATGCCGCAGGCCCAGGTGGTGACCGCGATGCCGCGGTCTTCGAAAAGCCTCAGCAGGCGCCATATCCCGCAGCGTGCACCATATTCAAAGATGGATTCCGATAAAAAATCCCTTTGCCCCTGTAAAGCCTCTCTTTGTCCCGGTTCGATGAGATAGTTTTCCGATGACTCATCGCCGTCAAGGATGCAGCGCTCCGCGCCTTCCTCGATGTTGATCACGAAATTGAGTGCGAGCCGGGCATCATCAGGCCACGCCGGATGAGGCGGGAGGGCGCCATGGCCGACGAAATCGCGCGGCTGCTGATCGGGCTCAGGCATCGATCAAGTGGTTGTAGGGCCGCGTTTGAGGAGCATCGCTCTGTGGCGCAGCTGCCGCCGAGATGCGCCGCTTTCTGCCGCTGAGTTGCACCTCAATAGGCATGCTTTTCCACGATGCGGTCGTATGTGCCGTCCGCCTTCATCTCCTGCAAGGCTTTGTTGAATCGGCTGATGATCTCTTCATGCTTTGGATTGGTTCTGCTGACCGCGATATGGGTGCCTCGGCGTATCAACGGGGTCGGCAGCATCTCCAGCTTTTCGATGCTCCCCTTCATATACTCGTTCAGCACGTAGCGGATCTTGCGTGCTTCTCCCGGAGTCAGGTCGATCTCCCCCAGCGCCAGCGCATTCAGGTTCTGCAGAAGATGATTCTGCTGCACTCGGATAAATTTCTTTGATTGCAGAAAATCGTCCCGATAGGCGTAGCCCTTGACCGTCCCGATGATGAGACCGTCGAGATCATCGAGTGTCTTGAATGTGATCGCCTGACCGTCCTTCCGCTTGATGAATTTTATCTCATGAAACAGATAGGGCTCACTGAATGCGAATTCCTTCGCCCGCTCTTCCGTATACCAGATCGAACCGACAATGTCATAAACCCCGATTTGGGCGCCTTCATAAGTATCGGCCCAGGTCTTGAACACAAAAGAAGGCGAATAACCCGCCCGTTCGAGTGCCGTCCTGACGATCTCCGCCGACAGCCCCTGACCGGGCAAATTCCTGCCGAAATAAGGCAGTTCTTCTTTGGCGGCGACGGTTACGGCGACGGTCTGCGACAGGACAGGCGATGAGGCGATGAACGCAAGGAAAGCGAGCAAGACTGTTTTGAGATGAATCATGAGGCGATCCTGGTAATGGCCACAAAGAGTGTGATGCTGGGGAGCTGTCCGAGAATGGAGTGATCGGCTGCGGACAGGCCTGTAACGATTCTAACGCTAGTTTTTTGGGGATTGCAACGCTTTGTTTCCAATTTGTTTCCAAATTGATGCAATCCAAGCGAGCAGTTCGGAGCGATTCGGCCGACCTGTTTCATGACTATCTGTTCCGAAAAATGGGCAAAGAAAACGATCGGACCCACCCTGATCTTCCTATGACTCATCTATCTCTCAATGCCGGTCAGCGGTCACCCCAATCTGGTGGTGTTGCCGTTTGCCGCATTTTTCGCTCTGATGATTGCGGTGATGGCCTCGAGCTTCAAGAAGTATCTGTCGGGCAGAGGTTCTCTTGTGTGCACGTTTCAGATAACGGGCCAAAAGGCATCATTTATGCCCAAAAATTCCACAATGGTTGAGTCTACCTCCTCAGATACCCAGACAACGATTAAAAAATCTTGCCAAAAAGATCAGCGTCGGGTAGCGTTTATCCGAAGATAGGTTGGAAAGTGGCATTGAAATTCCTATCCATTAAACAGCTGGCGCATCGTCATCCACCCTGTGCCCTAAACAGGGTGTATACAAAATGCACCGTCACGCAAGCCAACAAGAAAGGGGTAATGTATGGCTAAACTCAAGCTGGTTAACAAGGTCAGGGCGGCTGGTCGACAGCGTGTGCTCAACGTACGGCCCGATACCCCGGACATTCGCGATCGCTACTACACACCCGCGCTGGTGCAGTTGCGACCACGAATAGAGCACGTTGGCGGCCGCGTGCTGGATCAGGGTACCGAGGGCGCGTGCACCGGATTCGCCCTCGCCGCCGTCATCAACCTCCTGAATATGAAGCGGGGGGAGTCGTTCGAAGCCAGCTCACGCATGCTCTACGAAATGGCACAAAAACACGATGAGTGGCCAGGCGAAGACTACGAAGGGGCAAGCTGTCGCGGTGCCATCCGTGGCTGGAAAAACATGGGTGTGTGCAGTGACGATGACTGGAAATTTGTCGTCGATAAGCCAGACGAATTGACGATTGAGCGGGCCATCGCCGCTCGGGAAAATCCGCTGGGCGCCTACTACCGGTTGCGACCCGATATCGTCGACTATCACGCCGCCCTGAACGAAGTCGATGCCATATACGTTTCTGCCCGTGTTCACTCAGGTTGGTTCAATCCGAAAAGCGATAGCGGGCACAGACTCGCCATCATTCAACCGAACCCGGAACCCGCTGGCGGGCATGCGTTTGCCATCGTCGGCTACAACGCCATCGGGTTTATCGTTCAAAATTCATGGGGTGAAGATTGGGGAACCGATGGCTTTGCCATTTGGCAATACGCGGATTGGCAAACTGATGTTTCCGACGGCTGGGTATTCCGTCTCGGCGTTCCAACGCCAACGATCTTTGGCTCAGAGGCAAGGTTCACCACACTAGCAGAAGGCGCAGAGTTTTTTAAACGCGGGCCGAAACGCGATGAAATCGCCGGGCACTTCGCCCACTTTGATGATGGTCACTACGTGGAGCGCGGTGACTACTGGACGACAGCATCGGACATTCGGCAAACAGCAGCAAAGATAAAGGATGATGCCGCCTGGTATAAACACGTCCTCGTGTATGTGCACGGCGGCTTAAACAGCCCCAAAGCGTCTGCACGACGCATCGCTGAACTGAAGGACGGCTTTACCCGCAACGGCATCTATCCCTTCCACATCATGTACGACACGGGGATAGCCGAAGAACTAAAGGACGTGCTTTTAAGGGCCTTCCGTGGAGCAGAGGCACGCGCCGAAGGGTTTCTCGACTGGTTCAACGACAAAATTGTCGAGCGCACAGATACACTGATTGAAGACGCAGTCCGAAAACCGGTAACGCCGCTTTGGGACGAAATGAAGCGAGACGCCCGCCAGCCATTTGAGATCGCCGCTGGCGGCTCAATACCCGACGGCCTGGATGCGATCAAGATCATCGCCGCAGCCCTGAAAGGGAGTGGAACAAAAATCCATCTGGCCGGGCACAGCACCGGCGCCGTTCTGGTGGGGCACATGTTTAATGCCTTGGATACCCTCGACATACGGGATCTGATATCGAGCTGTACCTTGTTCGCCCCTGCATGCACCGTGGATTTTTTCGAAGAGCACTATCGACCCCGGTTGAAGAGCAACCATAAAGGGACGCGCCTGCCGACGCTCGACATCTATAACCTCACTAAAAAACTGGAACTGGAGGACAACGTCGCCAAAGCCTACCAGAAGTCACTGCTTTACCTTGTATCCAACGCCCTGGAGCGCAAGCAAGGTAAACGCATCCTTGGTATGCAGATGTTCTCTGCCGTCCTGGAAGCGTCCAACGACCTGAAGTTTATCTATTCGGATGGCCGCGGCAAGATCACGCGCAGCAAAAGCCATGGCGGGTTCGACAACGACACCCATACCATGAACTCATTGTTGAAGCGTGTATTAAACGATGAGCCAACCAGCCCCTTCACCGACGAGGAAATGGAAGGCTACTAGCTGATAAGTACCATCCAACTGCGCTAGCAATTAACCGACCTCAGGTTGACTCAGCACCATCAAGAAGCTGGCGCGGTCGAGTGAGGCGGGCAAACTCAAGCCCCTCCAACGGCCGCGGCAACACCTCCCGAAAAAAAGAGGCCAGCGCACTAAGCGGCAGGTTTTGCGTGCTCGGGCTCACATTAGACCGCTGCACCAAACCGGACAGGAACGCCTCAACGTCGGCACCCCCCAGTTCATCTATATCGTACCCCAAAAAGGCACCCAAAAAGGGGACAGATTTATTTTTTTTCGTGTTATCAAGCGTTGGGGAACACGGCCGGAGAGAGGGCGGAACGCTGCAATGCTGCAATAAATTCGTGGGAGGTGCCGTCCTGGCACGAGAGAGGGAATTGATGCGGGAGGCGCTGCAATGTGAAGAGCTGACTGGGAATGATCGTTTTACGGATCAAGGTGAAGCGATCATAGGGCGCTGCATTGAAAATCGGAAGCGCGGCAGACCCCGAAAAACCGAAAAAGAATCGAAAAAATAAATCTGTCCCCTTTTTTGCCCCCTTTTTTGCCCCCTTTTTTGCCCTTTTTTGTGTGCGCTATTGCTGCTTCAATAAGGCTTTTAACCGGGTAACTTCCATTTCGGCAAGACGCGCGCGCTGTTCCGCCGCTTGGCTGCTTTGCCGTGCCTCTTCCAAAGCACTGCTTAAGGTTTCAGTATCGCATAGTGCCTCACCGGTCACTCGGTTTATCAATCGAATTCGCTGACCTTCCGCGATCATTTTCAGTCCCATTTCCGGTAGTATAAAATAACCATCGCGATCCGCTTGTTGCGCGCGGGGACGCTCTCCGATCAAACGCCACAGATGTAATTCTATCGGCTCGCGCGGTTGCCCGGTGGGCGTCACCGCATCAATCACCAGATAGGTGGAAACGCCCAGCGAAGAATAAAGCGATACGTTGTTTTTCAAGTCTTTGAGATGACTTTCTTTCGAAGTGATTTCGATCAGACACCGAGGCGCTTGTTCCACATCCAAATCATAAGCGGACGGGGGCGGAGAACGATAGGGCATGAACAGCAAGCCCGGCGCAATACGTCGTTTCACGCCCTGAGGATCTCGATACAGCATAAACACATCCATCAATAACATGTGGTTTCGTTGCTTTAACGGCGCGCGCAGCAGTTCCATGAGGTAGGCTAACAAGTATCCGTGCAGGCCTCCAGCGGGCATCGATTCTTCCTCGGTTTGGTAGGTGTAAGGATCCGTATCCCAGCCGTGTTGGATGTGGTCCGGAATCCAGGCTGGACGATCCAGGGCGGTTTGTGGCTTTAACATCGGATTGACAACACGGTTTCTTCAGTCATGGTTTCCCGCTGATTATAGCATTGCGGATTCTGCTGCACCCTGCTGAGTTTCTTCGTGGGTGTGGTTGTTGAGGTCTGTAATCTGTTTTCCCACTTGAATTGCGTTACCGTAGCGCTTCTGTGATAGGGGACACCATCTTCGATTAGAATCACTTGGCAGGAATAAGTTACCCAAGACATATATTTCCGCGCGGGAGCGAGCAATCGAGGGGTTGGCTCGTTGCGTGGATCACCCTGTTTACCCCCGTTTCTTGCTTTCTTTTTCCCTACCGAGAAGCTGAACTCCGCGGCCCGGATCGATGGCGACCGTTGCTGTGCGAGCCGTTCACGAGCATTTTCCGGCGCCACCGGTTCCCCCTTGGAGTGATCCGGTCATCAGCGTTTCGCTCCCCGGTCTCAGGCCCGCGCGCACGCCCACACATCGATTCGCTTCACGCCCGTTTTGCGCAGGGCTTTGGCTAGTTCATCGACTGTCGAGCCGGTGGTGACGACGTCGTCGAGGATGGCGACGTGCTCCGCCGTCGGCGCTTTTGTGACTGTAAATGCATTTTTGAGATTGTTTTTGCGCTCTTTGGCGGACAGTCGTGCCTGTGGCGGGGTGTTGCGGGTGCGGCTGCAGCAGGTTAAATTCAGCGGGATATCCAGGATACGGGCGATGGGGCAGGCGATTTCGATCGCCTGATTGAAGCCGCGCCGATGATAGCGCTGTGCATGCAGAGGAACCGGGATGATCTGCTCCGGCTTGTCGGAAACGCCGGACAGTTGTTCAGCCATCAAGGTGCCCAACAGACGTGCGCAAGGGTAGTGTGCGTTGAATTTTAGCGCACGGATTAGATAAGAGGCAGGGTTTTCGTAGATCAGCAGCGCTTGGGTACTGTCGTATGCCGGCGGTTGTTTCTGACACTGCCCGCACAGGGGGGCAACCGGTGCGCCACGGTTCCAAGGAACACCACAACGTTGACATGCGTGAGTATTGTATGGAAGAGAGGCGGCGCAGGATGCGCACAGGTCGAGTTGACTGCCGCCCGGGTCGCCGCACAGCAGGCAGGTGGGCGGATAGAGACAATCCTGTATAATAGCCAGCCAGTTGTTCACTTCGATAACCTATCCAGGTTGACAGGGCGGTTCCGTTCTTCCTGGGCGGGTGGATCGAAACAGACAGAGCATAGTGCATTTTTGGAAATGAGGGTGGAGATTCGAGCATGACAGCAGAGGCAGTCATTGACTTAAATGGGGAGCCGGTATCGATCGGCGGCGCTGTTCGCAACGATTGGCGGTTGCCGGAGGTCGAAGCGTTGTTTGCCTTGCCGTTCAATGATCTGCTGTTCCAGGCGCAGAGCGTGCATCGGCGCTGGTTCGATCCCAACGAGGTACAGATCAGCAGCCTGTTGAGCATCAAAACCGGCGCCTGTTCGGAAGATTGCTCCTACTGCCCGCAGAGCGCCCGCTATGACACCGAATTGCAGGGTGAAACGCTGATGCCTGTCGAAGAGGTGCTTGCCGCGGCGCAGAGGGCCAAGCAGCAGGGGGCGACCCGGTTCTGCATGGGGGCCGCCTGGCGCAGCCCGAAAAACCGCGATATTAGGTGCGTTGCCGACATGGTGAAAGGCGTCAAAGCCCTGGGCATGGAAACCTGCGTCACGCTGGGTATGCTGACCGATGAGCAGACGCAGCGGCTCAAGGCCTCCGGGCTCGATTACTACAACCATAACCTCGATACCTCCGAAGCCTATTATTCCGAAATCATTACGACGCGCACCTATCAGGACCGGCTGGAAACCCTGCGGCGGGTTCGCGAGGCCGGCATCAATGTCTGCTGCGGCGGCATCGTCGGCATGGGTGAGGGGGATGACGACCGCGCCGGGCTACTGTGGCAGCTGGCAACTCTGCCGGCACATCCGCAGAGCGTGCCGATCAATATGCTGGTGCGGGTCGAAGGGACGCCGCTGGCGGAAGCCGAAACACTGGATCTCTTCGAGTTCGTTCGGACGATTGCGGTGGCTCGCGTTCTGATGCCGAAATCGCACGTCAGGTTGTCGGCGGGTCGAAACGAGATGAGCGATGAGATGCAGGCCTTGTGTTTTCTGGCCGGCGCCAATTCGATCTTTTATGGTGAAAAGCTGCTGACGACGGACAATCCGGTGGCCGACAGCGATCTGCATCTGTTCGAGCGGCTGGGGCTATATCCGCAGTCGACATAGCGTTGCCGTCGGCATCCACTCCGATGCAGGAGATGGACACTGTACTTTCTACCTGGCTGCGGGAACGCGCTGCCGAGGGGCTGTATCGTAACCGGACGATACGTCAAAGCCCGCAGGGCATCGATGTCATTGTCGATGGGCGGCCGGTGGTCAATTTCTGCAGCAACGATTATCTGGGGCTCGCCAATCATCCCGAAGTTATCGAATCGCTCAAGGCCGGCGCGGAACGGTATGGCGTTGGCAGCGGTTCGGCGCATCTGGTGTGCGGCCACAGCGACGCCCATCACGCGCTCGAGGAAGAGCTTGCTGCCTGGACCGGACGCGACCGGGCGCTGCTCTTTTCCACCGGCTACATGGCCAATATCAGCGTGATCTCGGCCCTGGTCGGCCGCGGCGATTGGGTGCTGGAAGACCGAGTGAACCATGCCTCGCTGCTGGATGGCGGGCTGTTGTCGGGAGCGCGCTTCAGGCGCTATCCGCACGTCGATGCGGCGGCTCTGGAGCGCTCCCTTCGGCAGTGTGGCGGCAGACGAACGCTGGTGGTCAGCGATGGGGTGTTCAGCATGGACGGCGATCTCGCGCCGCTGCCCGAGTTGGCTGGAGTCGCTCGTTCCACCGGGGCATGGCTTGTGATCGACGATGCACACGGTTTCGGTGTGCTTGGGGAGAACGGCGGCGGAACGGTCGAGCACTATCGGCTGACGCAGAAGGATGTGCCGGTATTGGTCGGCACGCTCGGCAAGGCGATCGGTACCTTCGGCGCTTTCGTTGCCGGCAGCCACGCCTTGATCGAATTTCTGATCCAGCGCGCCCGCCCGTATGTCTACACGACGGCACTGCCGCCGGCAATTGCCGAGGCGACGCGGACCAGCCTGGGGTTGCTGCGCAACGACTCCTGGCGCCGTCTGAAACTGAATCGCCTGATTCAGCGGTTTCGGGCTGGGGCCGCTGGACTGGGGTTGGCACTTATGGATTCGTGTACGCCGATTCAACCGGTGATCGTGGGCGATGTCCGGCAGGCGACCGAACGCAGTGCTCGCCTGCTCGAGCGCGGCTTTCTGGTTAGTGCTATCCGGCCGCCGACGGTGCCGGCGGGGAGCGCGCGGCTTCGCATCACCTTGTCGGTGCTGCATGACGATGAGCATATCGATCGCCTGTTGGTGGCTCTGAGCGAAACAGCGTGCGGACCCATCGCTTGAGCAATGAAGCAAGAAAACGGCCTTTACAGTGAACTCTATGGGCAAGGCCAGGATGTTGTCATGGTGCATGGCTGGGGCATGCACACCGGCCTGTGGCGTGATCTCGCCGTGCGACTTGCCGAACGGTATCACGTCACCTGTCTGGATCTGCCAGGGCACGGCCACAGCCCGATGATCCCGGACTATTCCATCGATGGTCTGTGTCGCGCCCTGCTGAATGCGGCACCGGAGCAGGCCCATTGGATCGGCTGGTCGATGGGGGCGACGCTGGTCATCGACCTGGCTGCCCGCTGTCCGGAACGGGTGCGCTCGATCGTCGTTATGGCCGGCAATCCGCGGTTCACCCGAAACGACGATTGGCCGACAGGGCTCGATCCGGCAATTCTGGAGGGGATGTCTTTGAATCTGACGCAGGATTGCCAAGCGGCCTTGCTGCGGTTTCTGGCGCTGCAGACGGCAGGGCTGCCCGGCGCAAAAGGCCTGTTCAAGACTTTGCGGCAGCGCTTGCTCGAGTGCGCTCCTGCCGACCTCGATGTTTTGCGCGGTGGTCTGGAAATACTGGAAACAGCTGACGTGCGTCACGCCATGCGGCAGATCAGCTGTCCCGCGCTTGTCCTTCTGGGTGCAAAAGATACGCTGGTTCCTGTGCGAAGCGGTGAAGCGATGCTGGCCTTGTGTTCTGCTGCACAGCTTCGGGTGATCGACGAGGCAGGACATATGCCTTTTGTCTCGCATCCGAAGGAGACCCTCGCTTGCCTGCTGCGCTTTTTGCCTTGTGAAGTCTAGCCTGGTGTGTCCCGCGGCGCAGATGGACAAACGTCAAATCGGTGCTTCATTCGGCCGGGCTGCCGAGCGTTACGATACGGCGGCGGCTTTGCAGCGCCGTATCGGCGACCGCCTGCTCGAGCGGTTGCCGAAGTCGGGCGACGAGCCGTTTACCATCCTGGAGGTCGGTGCTGGCACCGGATTTTGTACGGCTCGACTGGCTGCCATAGGTGCCCGCGTCATTGCCCTCGATCTGGCTGAGCCGATGCTGCGGCAGCTGCGCCGGACTGTTTCAACGCCGGTTCTTTCTCTATGCGGAGATGCCGAATCGCTGCCGTTGAGGGGTAACAGCGTCGACATGATATTTTCCAACCTTACTCTGCAATGGTGCCTCGATCTCGATGTTCTGTTCTCCGGGTTTCAACGTGTTCTGAAGCCGGGCGGATCGGTTCTGTACAGCAGTTTCGGATCGGATACCCTGAAGGAGCTGCGTTCCGCCTGGGCGCAGGTGGACGATGCGAGCCATGTGAATCTTTTTTTCGACCAGACGACCGTCCAAAGGGCCATGCATCGAGCAAGGCTGTCTGAGCCGGCCGTCGAGTCGGAGCTGCTGCAGGTCCGGTATTCGAGCGTGTTGCAGTTGATGCGTGAACTGAAGGGGCTCGGCGCTCATAATGTGACGCTCGGCAGGCCGCGGGGGTTGACCGGCAGAAACAAATTGCAGCGGGTGGTCGGCGCCTATGAGCGCATGATGCCACGCGGGATCGTTGCTGCGACGTTCGAAGTGTTGTACGGAATGGCCCGTAAAAACGGGCAGTAAGCGCGTGGTGCATTCGATGACGAAACCGGGTGGTTTTTTTGTCACGGGAACCGATACTGGGGTCGGCAAGACCTGGGTCACTGTCGCCTTGATGCAGGCTTTGAAAGATCGCGGCCTCACGACGCTGGGAATGAAGCCGGTGGCCTCCGGATGCCGGCGGGAAAACGGCGTCCTGGTCAACGAAGACGCTCTTATGCTGCAGGCCAACGCTTCCTTTCGGGTGCCTTATGATTCTGTGAACCCGTTTGCCTTTGAGCCACCCATATCACCGCACATCGCTGCTGCTCAGGCCGGCATCCGGGTCTGCCTTGCAACGATTCAGGGTCGCTGTCGGGCACTGCAGTGCCAGGCCGACTGTGTTCTGGTGGAAGGGGTCGGCGGCTGGGAAGTGCCGTTGAACCGGGAACAGCGGGTATCGGATCTTGCCGCCGTTCTGGGCTTGCCCGTGATCGTGGTTGTGGGGCTTCGGCTGGGCTGTCTGAATCATGCGTTGCTGACGTTCGGCGCCCTGCGGTATGCAGGCGTTCCATGTGCCGGATGGGTGGCCAATCAGATCGACCCCGGTTTTGCCTGCCTGTCTGAAAATATCGAGACATTACGGGAGGCACTGCATCCGCCTCTGCTCGGCGTCGTGCCGCATATGCGCGGCTTCGAGCCGAAGCAGTGCGTGCATTATCTGAGCGATGTCGATGCGATTCTTTGATCACATGCCTCCCCTGCATGACAATGCTGTTGATTGAAACCCTCTCCAGCGGGAGCCCTCTCCAGCGGGAGCGGGTTGGTGGTTGCGATAAAATTGCATAATAGTTTGATCCAGATCAAACAACAGGAGTGACGACGATAGAAGGATAGCATAATATCGAGTGTTCCATTTTCATGGAACACAACATTTCCTAACAACCAACGAGGAGGCGAAGAATGCCACTTATCACTTGGACAGAAGAACAATATGGAACGGGTGTGGGCTTTGCGGACGACCAACATAAGAAATTGTTCGGTCTGCTTAACAACTTACATGGTGTAGCATTTAGCGGAGACAAAGCCGCGATCGGCGCCAAGCTCGACGCGCTGATCGCTTATGTTGTCGAACATTTCCAGTCGGAAGAAAAAGCCATGCAGGAAAAAAATTATGACGGTTATCAAGCGCATAAAGCCGAGCATGACAAGCTGGTTGCGACCTGTGCGGACCTGCAGAAGAAATTTCACGCAGGCGAAGCGGAAGTCAATCAGGAGACGACCGCTTTTGTCAAAAGTTGGCTGGACGACCATATCCCCAAAGTGGATCGGGCCTATGAGCCGGCGTTGAACAGTTAACCATTCATCTTTCTCGATGTGATGGTCATGTAGAATCATTCATTGAACATCGACTCCAGCTTGCTTCAGGTCGGTACAGGCCGGTCAGTGAAGCCGGCTGGGGTCATGCTTCGGAGCGCGCCGCCACACTGTGACGCCATATCGCCAGCCACTCGACGATCATGCTCATCGAGCGGCAGCTCGCGACATCCACCTCTTCAATCTTTTCGAAACCATATGGCCCTCTGCTATGCTTTCATTCTTGGGGCGTGGTCGCCTGTCCGGCATTTCCGCAGAACAAGGTCCTTGCAAAAGCTACGAAGTTCAGTTAAATTCAAAAGATTTTAGCGCACAAAAAAACGGAGTGCGCTCCGCTCTATTGTGCGTTGCGGCGTCAGGTCAATTTCATAAATTGCGCGTAGGATCAGGTTATGCGGCTGTCGCGGTTGCCTTTAATATTGACTTGTCGGTTTGGGTATTAGAGAATTCTAAAACGTCTTTATGGTTCGATCAGAGCATCGACTTGAAGGGGCGGATGAGCGGAGGATTATCTTGCGGCCGAACGCATCGCTGCCGCGTCGGCAGGCATTGATGCTTTTTGTCGGAATATCCGCTGTTTCTCTAACGATCGCCACCTATTTTGCGTTGCTTGGCGGCTGGATGGTTCTGCCTTTTTCCGGCGGCGAACTTCTGTTGCTTGGCGGGTGTTTGTACTACAGCCTGCGGCAGTGTTCCGCGTGTGAAATTGTTATTATTACCGAACAATGTATCCGCATAGAAAAAGGCCGCCGGAACAATTTGGAGTGCCGCTATGAATTTCATCGCAGCTGGGCAAAAATCATATTAGAAGCTTCCGTGATCAAAGGTTACCCGAGCCGCCTTGTTATTCGCAGCCACGGGAAAGAGGTCGAGATTGGTCGTTTTCTGGTCGAGTCGGAGCGGAAGGAATTGGCAGTAGAGTTGACCAAGTCGCTCACCCGCCCAATCGCTTAGGTGATTGGCGGAAAAGAATTTACCGGATTGCGCCGGATTTTTGTTCGTATTCAAGGCGCGACAGCAGGCACATAGTGGGCTATGTATCTGATGTCGCAACGCGGAAGACGGACAAAAAGACCAGCAAGGTGGTAAGTTCTTTGACGGAAATCACCTTAACAGGCATCGTTGACAAATTTTAAAACTACATGACAGGAGACTGCTCTGTGAAAAAAACAAAGCCATTGCTCACTGCCTTGGCCATGCTGGTTCTGGGAATGAGTGCAGCGCAAGCCGAATACGCGCTTAACCTGCCGACTGGTGTGACCCAAATCAGTCGTGAAGTGTACGATCTTCACATGACTGTGATCTGGATCTGCGTCGGCATCGGTGTCGTTGTGTTCGGCGCAATGTTTTACTCGATCTACCATCACCGAAAGTCAAGAGGTGCGGTGGCCGCTCAATTCCATGAAAGCACCAAGGTGGAGATCGTCTGGACCGTTATTCCGTTCATTATTTTGATCAGCATGGCCATTCCTGCGACCAAGGCGATGATCGACATGGACGATACCAGCAACGCGGATCTTTCCATCAAGGTGACCGGCTATCAATGGAAGTGGCGTTACGAATATCTGGACGAAGGCATCGATTTCATGAGCAACCTGGATCCGCTGAGCAATGCGGCGCGGCAGAAGGGCTCGACGATCAAGCCGGAGCGGGTGCTTCATTATCTGCGCAATGTCGATCGGCCGCTGGTGGTGCCGGTCAACAAAAAAATCCGCTTCCTGTTTACTGCGGCCGATGTGATTCACTCGTGGTGGGTGCCGGAGCTGGGTTGGAAAAAAGATACGATTCCGGGGTTTATTACCGAGGCCTGGACCAAGATCGAAAAACCCGGTGTCTATCGCGGTCAATGCGCCGAGCTGTGCGGCAAGGACCATGGCTTTATGCCGATCGTCGTCGTCGCGAAGACCGAAGAAGAGTATGCGCAATGGGTGGCCGAGCAGAAAGGGGAAGCAGCGGCCAAGGTCGAAGCCGCCGGAAAAACATGGACGCAGGACGATTTGATCGCCACGGGCGAGAAAGTTTACAACAGCAACTGCGCCAGCTGCCATCAAGCCAACGGTGAAGGTGTTCCCGGCACATTCCCGGCGATCGCCGGCAGCCCGGTCGTCACCGGTCCTATCGAACGACATATCGAGGTGGTTCTGAAGGGCGGCGGTTCGATGATGCCGCCATTCGCCGATACATTGGATGCCGTGGATTTGGCTGCCGTCATCTCCTTTCAGCGCAATGCGTTCGGAAACAATATCGGTGACGCGGTCCAACCTTCGGATATTCGGTCCCGACTTGCATCCAGCCGGTGAGGATGACAATCGGGCGTGATGCGTCTGACAGCGAAGGTCGGCTCAGGAGAACTGAGCTCTGATGAGGAACGATTATTAGGACAGGGGCGGTTTCATCCCCTGGCAAACATCAAATTTGATCGATATGTGACAATGAGGAAAGCGTTATGACAGCGGCAGCAACAACACACGATGAATATCACGATCATGGCCCGGCCAAGGGGTTCATGCGGTGGATCGTGACGACCAACCACAAGGACATCGGCACCCTCTATCTTGTCTTCGCCCTGGTGATGTTTTTCGTGGGTGGAATTATGGCAATGGTTATCCGCATGGAATTGTTCGAACCGGGTATGCAGTTTGTCGATCCCCAGTTTTTCAACTCCATGACCACCATGCACGCATTGGTGATGGTATTTGGAGCGGTGATGCCGGCTTTCGCCGGGTTGGCGAACTGGATGATTCCGATGATGATCGGGGCGCCCGATATGGCTTTGCCCCGGCTGAACAACATGAGCTTCTGGGTGCTGGTCTTTGCGGTCCTGCTGCTAGCCAGTACCTTGTTCATGGAAGGCGGCGCGCCGGCGGCCGGCTGGACGCTTTATCCACCCCTGGTTCTTCAGGGCGGCAACAATCTGCCGTTCGCAGTGTTCTCGGTGCATCTGCTGGGCGTATCGTCGATTTTGGCGTCGATCAACATTATCGTCACCATTCTCAACATGCGCGCACCGGGCATGACGATGATGAAGATGCCGCTGTTCTGCTGGACCTGGCTGATCACCGCTTTCCTGCTGATTGCGGTACTGCCCGTGTTTGCCGCAGCGGTAACCATGCTGCTGACCGATGCTCATTTCGGCACCAGTTTCTTCGATGCCGCGGGCGGCGGTGATCCGGTGCTGTACCAGCACCTGTTCTGGTTTTTCGGCCACCCGGAAGTTTACATCATCGTCCTTCCTGCGTTCGGCGTGGTCTCCACCGTCATTCCGACCTTTTCCCGCAAGCCGTTGTTTGGATACAGTTCCATGGTGTATGCGACCGCGTCGATCGCCTTTTTGTCGATGATCGTCTGGGCGCACCATCAGTTCACTGTCGGTATGCCGTTGGCGGGCGAGCTGTATTTCATGTACGCAACCATGCTGATTGCGGTGCCCACCGGCGTCAAGGTATTGAACTGGACCGCCACCATGTGGAAAGGGTCGCTGACCTTTGAAACGCCGATGCTGTTTGCGGTGGCGTTTGTCGTACTGTTCACCTTCGGCGGTTTCACCGGCGTCATGCTGAGTTTGGCGCCGGCCGATTTTCAGTATCACGACAGCTATTTCGTAGTCGCCCATTTTCATTATACGCTGGTGGTCGGCGGCACCTTTCCGGTGTTTGCCGCGGTCTATTACTGGCTGCCGAAGTGGACCGGCCATATGTACAATGAAAAACTGGGCCAGCTGCACTTTTGGTTGACTTTGTTCTCGTTCAATCTGACCTTCCTGGTGCAGCACTTTCTCGGATTGGCGGGGATGCCGAGGAGGATTCCCGATTACGCAATACAGTTCGCCGATTTCAACATGATTTCCAGCATCGGAGCATTCATCCTTGGTGCCTCTCAATTACTGTTTCTTTACATCGTCGTGCAAACCATCAGAGGCGGCGAAAAGGCGACCGACGAGGTCTGGGAAGATGCGGCGAAGCACGGTCTGGAGTGGACACTGCCTTCGCCGCCGCCTTACCATACTTTTGCCACGGCACCTGAAATCAAATAGATCGGCATGCCCTGTCCCTGTTCGGGGACAGGGCGCGATTTGCATGCAGAAACGAACGATAAATATTGTCGCCGCCATCCTTATGGGCCTGATCGCGCTGGGCTTGTATGTCGGGGCATTCATGATGTTGACCTCTCAATGACAGAATCGAACCAGCAGAAAAAAAACACCGGGCTTGTTGTCAAGTTGGCCCTGATCGTCATCGGCATGTTTGGTTTCGGTTTCGCTCTGGTGCCTTTGTATGATGTTTTTTGTGACATCACCGGCGTGAACGCCAAAGTGGGGGTCGAGGCGGCGACGGCGCAGGACTATGCGATCGATCCTAACCGGGAGATTACGCTTGAATTCGTGACATCGGTCAACGGAAACACGCCGTTGAGATTCGCTGCGGAAATCGCCAAAATGAAGGTGATACCGGGAAAATCCTACCGCGTCAATTTTTCGGCGGAAAACCTGGCGGACCATGGAATGATCGGCCAGGCAATACCGAGTATCACACCCGGGTTGGCGACGAAGTACCTGAAAAAGACGGAATGCTTCTGTTTTTCACAGCAGGAGTTCAAGGCCGGCGAGAAGAAAATCATGCCGGTCCAGTTCGTGATCGACCCGGAACTTTCCGAAAAGTACAAATCCGTCACGCTCTCCTATACGTTTTTCGATGTGACGGCCGACAAATACAGAAACAATTGAACATTAAATTTAAGAGTGAAGGGGAAAGCAATGTCAACAAATGAGAGCTATTACATACCTTCTAAGGCAACATGGCCGTTCCTGGTGGTGTTCGGCCTGGCGATGTTCCTGGCGGGATTTGCAAACCTGATCAACGAGTCGGTGCTGGGCAAGCCGATGATGATCCTCGGCGGCGTGACATTCATCATAATGGTTGCCGGCTGGTTCAGCCTGCAGGCAATCGAGAGCGAAGGCGGCGTCTACAACGCCCAGGTCGGGCGGTCTTACCGTATGGGCATGATGTGGTTCATTTTTTCGGAGGTGATGTTTTTTGCGGCGTTTTTTGGCACACTGTTTTACGCAAGAATGTATTCAGTGCCCTGGTTGGGCGGAGAGGGGAGCGGCCCCGGGACGTCTACTCAACTTCTATGGGAAGGGTTCAGCGCGGTCTGGCCGACCAGCGGCCCCGGTGAGCGTTACGGCTTTGAGGAATCGATGGGTGCCTGGGGCCTTCCGGCGCTCAATACACTGATTCTTCTCTCCAGCGGCGCGACCGTGACATGGGCCCATTGGGGATTGATCGCCAATAACAGGCAACAGCTCATCAGGGGGCTGATCGCAACCGTTACCTTGGGCTTTCTGTTCGTTGCGCTGCAGGCGACCGAGTACCATGAAGCTTATACTGAGATGGGGCTCACACTGGGTTCAGGCATTTACGGAACCACATTTTTCATGTTGACCGGGTTTCACGGGTTGCATGTGACGTTGGGTGCCATCATTTTATCTGTCGTACTGTTCCGAAGCATCAGGGGACACTTCAGCAAGGAGAACCACTTTGTCTTTGAAGCGGCCGCCTGGTATTGGCATTTCGTCGACGTGGTCTGGCTGCTGCTGTTCGTTTTTGTCTATTGGCTTTGACCGAACACATTGGATTCGTTGTCAGAGGCGCTGCGATTGCCGCAGCGCCTTTTTTATGATGGAGTGTCGGTCGGGCTTAGCGCAGCGTAACCTGACAGTGGCGAGCACCCGACGTTGGGTTACGGCGCGCGGATAGCGTGGCGAAAGACAAAGCGAGTGCCCGTGCGCGCCTAACCTACTAATGTTTCTACTCCAAGCGGGAGGGGGTCGTCATTGTTTGTCGGTCTGTTCTTCCTGAACCAACCCTTCCCGAATGCCATGTGGTTGGATCAATCCGGTTGCGAATGCGATCAACAGCAAGACAAACAGAGCGATGGAAATCGAGATTCTGACGGTCAGGGCTTTCGCCAAACGAGTCGAATGCTCCCGGCCTTTGGTAAGATGATACAAACCCGACCCAAGGCTGAAAAGAATTGCGATCAATACCAAGACGATAAGAATTTTTATAAACATGACCGATAAGCCAATCGATGGACCGAAAGAGACATTTTCATTGATCGGGGTCGAAAAAGCCAATCCGGCTCGGCGGCGATGAGAAAGGCGAGTTGGACCGTTTTCAAGCCCGGTTGGCTTCCAACCTTGGGCGTCGTTCTCATCGTGCCGCTGTTGCTTTCACTCGGGTTTTGGCAGCTCGACCGTGCCGATGAGAAGCAGGCGCTGATCGATCGGCAAAAGGCTCGACAGATGGAGCCGCCAGTTCAATTGAGCGGAGATTATCAGGACCCGGAGGAACTGCGTTACAGGAATGTGGCGGTGAGGGGGCGTTATGATACCGAACACCAGTTCCTGATCGATAATCAAGTGGTCGATGGCGCAGTGGGCTTTTATGTGCTCACCCCGCTGCGCATCGATCACAGCCGTAAAGTCGTGCTGGTCGACCGGGGCTGGATTCCGATGGGGCGTGACAGAGCGGACCTGCCCGATATTTCTCTGAGGGTCACGGATGTCGAGGTGACAGGAATGGTCGATCATTTTCCCGCTGTGGGGTATCGTTTGCAAGGGGCCGATATTCCGACGGATGGGTGGCCCGCGATCGTTCAGGTTGTCGACGAGACAATCCTTTCCGACCGGCTCGGCTGCCCATTGCTACCCTTTCAAATTCTGTTGGATCCGCAGCGTGAAGAAGGCTATCTGCGCCAATGGAAAACAGCCGTTCCCCGGATGACGCCTGAAAAACATATGGGCTATGCCTTTCAATGGTTTGCGCTGACGACAGTGCTTGTACTGTTTTATCTGTGGAGAGGGTTCAAGAGCGATGAGTGAAAGCAAAACAACCGGCCGCTGGATACTGATTCTGATCTTTTTTATCTGCGCCGCGCCCTTGCTGTTTGCCTGGCTGCTGTTTCAGAATCCTCAGTGGCTGAGCGGCCGAACCAACTATGGCAACCTGATCATTCCGGCGGCACCCATCGATCGCTCGAAGTTGTCCGGCTTCGATGCATTTTCCAAGCAGAATCTGAATGAAATGAAAGGGCATTGGATGCTGCTGCATGTCGTGACGGATCAAGGGTGCCATAAGGAATGCAAGGAGTCTTTGTATAAAACGAAACAGATACGCTTGATGCTGAACAAAGATCTGCTGCGCCTGCGCCGCGTGCTCATGCTCGACGAAGGGGCTGATGAACGGCAGGCCGGCGACCGGTGGCGAGACGACCAATATCTTCTACGTGTGCGGCCGGGGCAGGGGGTGATCGAGTTACTGAGCGATGCCATCGGTCAGCCTCTGGAGGAGGGAACGGTGTTCGTGATGGACCCTTTTGGCAATGTGCTGCTGTGGTACCCGCCGGGATTCGATCCATACGGTGTCAAGAAGGACTTGAAACGCCTGCTGAGCGTTTCGCAGATCGGCTGAGCCGCGTGTCGGTCCGGTAATGCGTAAGATGTAGGTTGGGCAAAGCGCAGCGTGCCCAACGGCTCGGGGCCGATGTTGGGCACGGCCTGTCGGCCTTTGCCCAACCTACTTTTCTAGCCGGCTTTTTCATTTTTTATGATGCTTGAACCAAGAGGAGAACGGGCTGCGCCCGTCGCGATGCATGTTTAGAAAAATCACACTATTCTGCGTATTTTTGGCCTTCTGCGTGGTCGTGCTGGGGGCTTACGTGCGCTTGTCGGATGCTGGGCTTGGCTGTCCAGACTGGCCGGGCTGCTACGGCGAGATGGTCGTCCCGGATGATGTCGAAAGCATCGAACGGGCCAACGAGGCTTACCCCGACCGTCCGCTGGAATCCGAGAAGGCGTGGAAGGAGATGGTCCACCGCTATCTGGCGGGAACGCTGGGCTTCGCCATTCTTCTGCTCTGGCTGATGTCGTGGTGGGTCAAGAACGCAAAATGGTCGACGGTGGCTTTTGCCTCCGGTCTGTTGATCCTGGTCGTGTTCCAGGCTGCATTAGGGATGTGGACCGTTACCTTGAAGGTGATGCCGCTCATTGTCATGGCCCACCTGCTGGCTGGCCTGGCGACTTTGGCGCTGCTGTTCCGGCTCTATCTGCGAAGCAACAGCCGGCTGGTTCAGGGCCCCCGGCATACAGGCCTCAAATGGTTTGCCGGCATCGGGTTGCTGCTGCTCGTATGCCAGATTGCACTGGGCGGATGGACCAGCACCAATTATGCAGCGCTCGCCTGTCCCGATTTTCCCACCTGCCTCGGTCAATGGTGGCCGGATGTCGATTATCGCGAAGCATTCACATTCCAGAGCGACTTCGGCATCGATTACGAGGGCGGCATCCTCGAGCCGCGCGCACGGGCGGCCATTCACTGGGTGCACCGGCTGGGTGCCGTGGCGACGCTGATCGTGCTTGGGTCTCTGGCGCTGCTGGCCGCCATCAGGCGCTATCCAACACGGCTGCGTATCGCCGGCATTCTGTTGGGACTCCTTCTGGCGATGCAGATTACGCTCGGCATCGGCAATGTCCTGCTGCGCATGCCGTTGGCGGTTGCTGCGGCGCACAACGCGGTTGCGGCGCTGCTGCTGCTTCTGGTCGTTTATATCCATTTCTACACCAGCAGAAGCCTCGCACGCAAGCGCGAGGAGAAGGACGTTCCGGAGGCGATGAAGCTGGAAGCGGGAGCTGCGGAGCAGGTCGTGCCCGCTGCCAGGGAGGCTCATGTCGAAGCCGTACCGACCATTCCGGTCGAAGCGCCGCCGGAAACGACGCCGGAAAACCTGTTTCTTCGCCTCAAGGGTCAGCTGAACCGCACCCGTTCCGGTTTCACGGGCGTACTCGCCACTCTGCCGCTGGGGAAAAAGTCGATCGACGAAGAGGTCCTGGAAGAGATCGAAGCCGGTCTTCTGATGGCGGATATCGGGGTCGATGCCACCGCCGAGATCATTGATCAAATCACAGCCAGTGTTCGCGGTCATCAACTGAACGACAGCGAAGCGCTGACCAACGCACTGCACGACAATATCTTGGAAATCCTCGAGCCATGCAGCCAGCCGTTGCGGATTCCGGACGACATCCGCCCCTTCGTCATTCTGGTCGTCGGCGTCAACGGCGTCGGCAAGACGACGACCATTGGCAAACTGGCCAAGCGTCTGCAGTGGCAGGGGCACCGTGTCATGCTGGCGGCCGGCGATACCTTTCGGGCGGCGGCAATCGAGCAGCTGCAGGTGTGGGGTGAGCGCAATCAAATTCCGGTGATCGCTCAACATTCCGGGGCGGACTCGGCCTCGGTGATCTATGATGCAGTACAGGCTGCCATGGCGCGCGGCATCGATGTGTTGATCGCAGACACGGCCGGCCGGCTGCACACCAAATCGCACCTGATGGAAGAGCTCAGAAAAATCAAGCGCATCATCGGAAAACTCGATCCCAGCGCGCCGCACGAAGTCTTGCTTGTGCTCGATGCCGGTACCGGGCAGAATGCTATTTCCCAGGCAAAACAGTTCAACGAGGCGGTCGAACTGACCGGGATCGCGCTGACCAAGCTGGATGGCACCGCAAAAGGGGGCGTGATCGTGGCGCTGGCCAAACAGTTCGGCATCCCGGTTCGGTTCATCGGCATCGGGGAAGGAATCGACGATCTGCAGGATTTCGATGCAAAGAGCTTCGTCGATGCCTTGTTCGTACGCGAAACGCTGCATTAATCCGAACTGCGAGGTCCAACATGCTTCAATTCAGCCATGTCAGCAAACGGTATCAGCAAGGCCAGGATGTGCTGCATGACGTCAGTTTTACACTGCAAAGCGGTGAAATGGCTTTCATCACCGGCCATTCAGGGGCCGGCAAGAGCACCCTGCTCAAAATGATCGCCGTCATCGAACGCTGCACACAGGGAGAGATCCTGTTCGACGGGCAGAACCTCAACCGTGCATCGAACCGGGACATTCCCTACATCCGGCGCAAGATGGGGCTTATTTTTCAGGATTACCGCCTGTTATACGATCGCACCGTCTTCGAAAACGTGGCGCTGCCGCTGGTCATTGCCGGCTATGGCCAGATTGAAATCGGTCGGCGTGTCCGCGCCGCACTGGACAAAGTCAATCTGCTCGGCAAGGAGAAACGCTATCCCATCGTCTTGTCCGGTGGTGAACAGCAGCGGGTAGGCATCGCCCGTGCCGTCGTCCATAAGCCGGCGATGATTCTGGCGGACGAACCGACAGGGAATCTCGACCCTGAACTGTCCAGAGAGATCATGATGATTTTCGAGCAGTTCAGACAGGTGGGTGTCACCGTGCTGATCGCTAGCCACGATCTCGATTTGATCGCCAACATGGGCTATCGGCCGCTGCGTCTGGATCACGGCAGGTTGGTCAGCCGTCCGGCAGGGATGGATTAGCGGTTTTCGACGGACAGAAAACACGTAGTTATGGACGAAAGATAAGGTAATTATCCAGATCCTCTCTCCCGGCGGGAGAAGGGATTGCGGAACTGTTTCGAAAAAAAACAAGGGGTCGGGAAGAAACAGTGTTCAAATTCATTCACGCAGCAGACATCCATCTCGACAGCCCCTTGCATGGCCTGGAGCGTTACGAAGGTGCGCCGGTCGCGGAAATTCGCGGGGCCACTCGCCGCGCCTTCGACAATCTGATCGACCTTGCCGTCGATGAGGAAGTCGCTTTTGTGCTGCTGGCGGGCGATCTCTACGACGGTGACTGGAAAGACTACAACACAGGCCTCTATTTCGTCGAACGCATGGGGCGGCTGCGGGAAGCGGGAATACCGGTTTTCGTGATTGCAGGGAATCATGATGCGGCGAGTCAAATCACCAAGCATCTGCGCCTGCCCGACAATGTCAAGATGTTCGCGACGCGCCGGCCCGAACGGGTCGTTCTGGACGATCTGGATGTGGTCATCCACGGCCAGGGCTTTGCCAGTCGGGCGGTGACGGAAGACCTTTCCGAGGCCTATCCCCAAGGCGACCCTCGGTTCTTCAATATCGGCCTGCTGCACACCTGTCTTGACGGCAAGCCCGGTCATGAGCTTTATGCCCCCTGCAGCGTCGACGGGCTTCGCTCCAAAGGCTACCAGTATTGGGCGCTGGGTCACGTGCACAAACGGGAAGTGGTCAGCCGCGATCCGTGGATCGTCTTTCCGGGAAACAGCCAGGGACGTCATATCCGGGAAGCCGGCGCAAAGGGGTGTACGCTGATATCGGTCGATCATGGTGAGATCTGCGAGGTGGTTCACCACGACCTCGACGTTTTGCGTTGGACGCTCTGTGAAGTGGCTGCGAATGACAGCGAGACAGTCGATGATTTGTACGAGCAGGTTCGAGATGCCTTACTGCAGGCGCTCGACGCCGCCGGGGGGCGGCCGGTCGCGGTGCGCATGGTTCTTCGAGGTGCCTGTTCCTTCCATTCCAAAATCCAGGCGGAAAGGGAACAGTGGACTCAGGAGTATCGCGCCCTGGCAAACGGTCTTGGCGGTGCCGGAATCTGGTTGGAGAAGGTATCGCATGAGACGCAGCCGGCCATTGCTTTCGATAGCGTCCTTGGGCGTGATGATGCGCTGGGCGGTCTGCTATGCGCCATCCAGAATATGGAGCTGGATCGAACTGCGCTACAGTCGCTTGCGGATGAGCTCTCAGCGCTTCGGCAAAAGCTGCCCGCCGAGATTCTGGGTGGTGAAGACTCTTATGATCCGACCGATGCGGAAACCGTCAAGGATGCTCTGGAAGCGGTCAAGGAGCTTCTCGTCGAGCGTTTGTTGTCCACCACGTACGGATCATGAGAATCCAGGAGCTGCATCTTGCCGCTTTCGGACCGTTTACAGAGCGGCGGCTGCTGTTCGATGGGAGGCAAGGCGGACTGTTCATCGTCTACGGTCCCAATGAAGCGGGAAAGAGTTCTGCGTTGCGGGGATTGAAAGCCCTGCTGTACGGCATCGAAGAGCGTACTTCTGACAATTTTCTGCACGCTAACGACAAGCTTCGCCTCCATGGTTCGCTGCGAGCGGCAAATGGGCAGGAGATCAAGTTTGCCCGGCGCAAGGGGCGCAGGAATACCTTATTGACGCTGGAAGGTGATGCGCTCGACGAACAGGCGCTGATGCCTTTTCTTCACGGCGTGACGTCAGACTTTTTCGAGACGCTGTTCGGAATCGATCATCAGGCACTGGTGCAAGGGGGGCAGGAGATTCTCGAGCAGAAAGGCGAGGTGGGACAGGCGCTTTTTTCGGCGGCACTCGGCAGTCATGCGCTGCACGCAGTCCTTGCGCGGCTCGATGACGAGGCTGACGGGCATTTTCGGCCGCGGGGTGCCACGCAGACGATCAATTCTGCCCTGAAGGCGTACAGTGAGCTGAAAAAGGAAATTCGTCAGCATTCTCTCTCATCCCGGGAATGGGATGAACATCGTCGCGCCCTGGAGCGGACAA
This sequence comes from Methylococcaceae bacterium UBA2778, assembly GCA_002352385.1. Taxonomy (GTDB): domain Bacteria; phylum Pseudomonadota; class Gammaproteobacteria; order Methylococcales; family UBA2778; genus UBA2778. The sequence goes on from DEII01000245.1 coordinate 36,685, forward strand.
CGCGAGAGTTGGCGCAGATTCAATCCGAACTGGCCGCCGCCAGGGTGGAGATCAACCGCTTGAAGCGCATTTGGCGTATTTTGCCGAAGCTTGCGAAACGCCGTGCGCTGTTGCAGGAACTGGAGTCGTTGGATGGTGTCGTCATCCTTTCCGATGATTTTGCGAAGCGCCGCCAGCAGGCAGTGAAACAGTTGGAAACGTCGCAGGCGCTTTTCGAAAAGGCAAGCACTCGACTCAATGACTTTCAGGCGCAGCTCGAAAAGCTTTCCATAAACGAAGGATTGCTGGAGCGGGGGGAAGAAATCGAGGAGCTCCATGAGCGGCTGGGCGCTTACCGCAAGGCGATGCAGGACCGACCGCATCTCGAGGCGGAACGGCAGCAGCGGCTGACGGACGCTGCGTCCCTTCTCAAAACAGTGCGCCCGGATTTCGAACTCGCAGGCGTCGAAACGCTGCGTCCGCTGCTGGTGAGACACCAGAGGATTTCTGAACTTGGCAGTCAGTACGCGGTATTGATCTCGCGCGTGGAGCTGGCGGAGTCCGGTCGACGCGAAACGGAAGCGCAACTGAAATGTCTCCGTAAAGAGCGCTGCGAACTGCCTGAGATACCCTCGTCCGAGCCGTTGCGCAGTGCCATTGCTGCGGCCAGGAAGCTTGGGGATATCGATGCCTCGATTCAATCCGCTGCAAGCGAACTCGTGAGCCTGCAGGCACAGTGCACAGCTGATCTCGCAAGGCTCCCGCTCTGGGAAGGCAGGCTGGAAGCGCTGCCGGAATTGCCGCTGCCCAACCGGGCGGGCGTCCATCGGTTCGAACAGGCTTATGACGGACTCGAGAAGCGAATCGAACGACTCCGGGAAAAATGGGAAGACGCTGCCGATGTGTTGCAGGAAGCCTCGCTGGGGCTCGATGAAATCCACCGTGTTGGAGAAGTGCCGACAGAAGCGGAGCTGATCGAAGTAAGGGCCGATCGCAGCGAAATCTGGCAGCTGCTGCGTCGCCGCTGGATCGATGGTGAGGATATATCCCCGGCGGCAAGCCGGTTCGCGGCCGAAGCAGATCTGCCGGATCTCTTCGAGCAGCGGGTGGTTGATGCCGACGAACTTTCGGACCGTCTGCGCCGTGAAGCCGATCGGGTGCATGCGACGGCAAGCCTGTTGGCCAAACAGAAGGCGGCGCAAGGGCAAACGGCGGCACTCGGCGAACAGCTCGAGGCCTGCACCGCTGAGACGCATCGTTTGGATGTCGAGTGGCGGGCATTGTGGGCGCCCTCCTGGATCGAACCGCGAACGCCTCGTGAAATGCGGGCCTGGCTGGAAGAGCTGGAGAAGCTTCGCGAGCGGGTTGTTCGGTTGAATTTGCTTCGCCACAAGCACGGCGAACTGGAGCAAATCCGCAGCGCCCACATTCAGCGGCTTATTCGGCAGTCGAGCGAGCTGGGCAGGGAGTGTTCGCAACCCGGAGCACTCGAAGCGGTGCTCCTGGAGTGTGAAGGGTTCTCGCAGCAACTCGATGAAGCCGGGCAGCAGCGCGATTTTCTGAACAAGGCGATCGAAGATCTTGAAACCGATCTGGAATCTTCGATCGAAAGCCAGCAATTGGCGATGAAGGCGCTCGAGGCATGGAAGACGCAGTGGCGGCAGCTATTGGAGCACTTTAGTCTGCAAGGTGACGCTTCGCCGTCCGAAGCGGCCGATTTCATCGAAAAGGTCAGAGATCTGTTTGCGCAGCAGGACGAGGCAGAAAAACTGCAGATACGGATGCAAGCCATCGATGGGGATGCGCAGTCTTTTCACCGGGAAGTGGCCGCCATCGTGGAAGGCATTGTGTCGGAGCTGGCTGATCTGCCGGTCGATGACGCTGTCATGCGCCTTCATTCACTGTTGTCGAATCACCGTACAAGGCAGACTCGGCGTCAGCAGATCGAAGAGCAGTTGGAGCAGGCGCAGCAGGAAATTCACGATTCCAAAGCAACGATCCAGACCATGACCGACCGGCTGCAGGCACTCTGTAGTGAGGCCAGGCGCGAGAGCTCTGCCGAACTGGAAGAGGCCGAACGGCAATCGCTTCGCTATCGTGACACCAAGGCTGCCATCAATGCTGCCGAGCAGGATATCCTCGAGACCGGCGACGGTGCCACCGTTGCTGAGTTGGAGGCGGAAGCGGAGAGCATCGATGCCGATGAGCTTCCTGGGCGCATCGAAGCGCTGAGCAGCAGAATCGATGAGGAACTCGAGCCAAAGCGGACCGACCTCGCCGAGGTCAAAGGTGGACAAGAGAAAGAGCTCGAGCTGATGGACGGCAACGACCGGGCGGCCGCGCTTGCCGACCAGGCGCAAGCGATGCTTGCCGGCATCCGTGCCGACGCCGAACGCTACGTCCGCGCCAGGCTGGCCGGCCGGGTATTGCGCGACCAGATCGAACGCTACCGCAAAGAGAACCAGGGGCCGCTGCTCAAGCGCGCCGGTGAATATTTTGCCACATTGACACTCGGTTCGTTCCAGGGGCTTTTGACCGACTTCAACGACAAAGACGAATCCATCCTCGCGGGCGTCCGTCCCGATAGGGAGCAGGTAAGGGTGGAAGGAATGAGTTCCGGGACCCGCGATCAGCTCTTTTTGGCGTTGCGGTTGGCTTCCCTCGAGAAATACATGGAAAAGGCGGAACCTATGCCTTTTATCGTCGATGACGTTCTCGTGGATTTCGACGACGAACGCTCAGAAGCGGCCTTGAAGACACTCGCGGCGTTGGCGGAAAAAACCCAGGTAATTTTGTTTACTCACCATTCGCGGGTGGCCGCTCAGGCGAGGAGCGTGCATGGCACGTCGATTCAGGCACTGTAAATTTCGAACCGCCTGGTCGGGTGTCTCGTAATCAGTAGGCATCGTTATCCAGAATCTCGCGGATCTTCAGGATATTGCGCTCTCGTTTGGTCAACAGCTTACCGAGTTTGTTCTTATCGTAGGTATCTTCCGTCCAACCCTTTCAAGGTGGCCGATAATCATCAAAAGATTAATAGTAGGTTGGGCAAAGGCCGACAGGCCGTGCCCAACATCCGCCCGAGCCGTTGGGCACGCTGCGCTTTGCCCAACCTACATAAATATTCATCTTTTCAATGGCTTGAAAGCACCTTGAAAGGGGTGGTATCTTCCGTCTTGTATTTTGGCCAGCTCATCTCTGCAAAGTGATAAATGTCCGTACCGAACTTATATTTCACGAATTTATACTCATCCTGAGCGGCAAATTTTTCGTACGCCAGTCCTCCGGTATCATATCCTTTATTCGGTTTGCTTTTCCCAGACCAGCCCGAGCTTGCGCGCGACATCCGTTTTTACCAACAGTCCCAAGGGGAAGAATCTTTTATCTTCGGAGCGGTGCCGACGATTGCTGCCTGTTCCTTGGAGTCGCCACCAGGCCTTCCAACGCACAGGCCACCGACCAGACCCTGGGCTGGACAACCGCGAGTGACATAGCAACCGGGAATTGGAAAACGATACGACCGCAGCACCGAAGAAAGAGAGAAGATCCGTATTTTGCTCGCCAAAGCGCCCCGCCTTGGCAAGATTGCATTCCACCTATCCAAGGGACGCGGCCGCAAGGCGCGACCTGTCACCCAAACCCTGCGCGCAATCTCCGTCCCCATCACCCCAACGGAAAAGGGACAGCCCGTGGTGACGGTGACCGCCATCCTTGCCCAGGAAGAGCATCCCCCCGAAGGAGAGAAGCCGATCCAGTGGATACTGCTAACGAACCGCACGGTCCAGACCCTCGAGCAGGCACAACAGATATTGGATTAGTATTTGTGCCGCTGGCAAGTAGAGATTTACCAG
>DEII01000036.1:0-16383 GCA_002352385.1 Methylococcaceae bacterium UBA2778
ATGGGTTCGTCGAATATTTACTTCGAAGCTTAATGATCTGATCAAAGATCCACGGCCTCCAGGGCTAAGGTTCGAAAAACTCAAAAGATACAGAAATCCGGAAATCTATACGATTCATATTACTGGCAATTACAAGATTTCATTCGAGGTCGACGGGAATATCGCCATCCTGAGGACTATTGGAAATCATAACGCCATAGACCGGCAGCCATAAACCGCACAGGCGCCGCATCAGGTACCATCATGCCGGCGGATTCGTTTATTCACCACCAAGACCGAACCGCCCTTCTGTAAATAAGGTCCCGCCGCTTCCTCGGGACATAAACACCTTCCACCGCCTCGCCCTGCCGCTGTCTCCTAATTTTTCGCAGATCGGTTCAATGTCAACCGGGTGATCCGGATTTCCGGGTTCTTATCGTAGAACCGGCTGATCCGGTCCGTCACCTCGTTCAACTCTTTGGTATCGCCCGCTTTACCGCGCCCGGTTTTTTTGCAGGCATTAAAAAAAATCAAAAATGCGACATTTTTGGGGTGTCTTTGTCGCGCCGACCTGAAATAAACTGCCGGCATGTCTACTGCAACCGACATGCTGGCAGCCTATCTCGATGCCGAAGCCAAGGTCCTCACGGGTAAAACCGCGAGGATCGCCGATCGGCTCATGACCAAAGAGGATCTTTCCGAAATCCGCGCCGGCCGACGCGAGTGGGAGGAGCGGGTCAATGGTGAGAATGCCGCGGCGACCGGCAAGCCCCATCGCAAACCCATCCAGGTGGTGCTGTGAGCGGCGATACCGCGCACGATGCCGCGTCGTTGACCGATGCCAAGATCGCCGCATGGGTGCCGAACCCCGGATCGGCCGATGCCGATCTGCTCAACGAGCTGCCCACGCTGGTACCGCGGGCGCGCGATCTGGCGCGCAACAGCGGGCTGGCAAGCGGCTATATCCAGACCGCCAAAGACAACATTGTCGGCAGCCAGCTGCGGCTGTCTGCGAATCCGGATTACCGGCTGCTCGGCCGCGACCGCGAATGGGCGCGGGAATGGAGCATGGCGGTCGAGGCGGAGTTCCGGACCTGGGCCGATACCGCCGAGTGCGATGCGGCCAACACCATGAACCTGCTCGGGCTCACCAACACAATGCTGGCCGGTGCGTTCATGAACGGCGAGGCCCTGGCGCTGCCGCTTTGGGTCGAGCGCAGCGGGGAGCGGTGGAACAGCAAGCTGCAAACGGTCGAGGCCGACCGGCTTTCGGTACCGACCGGCAGGATGAACGACGCATCGATCCGCGGCGGCATCGAAATCGACATCTATGGCGCACCGGTCGCCTATCACATCCAGCGCACCCATCCGGGTGACCAATACGGCGGTTTGTTTTCGGCCTCGGCGGTTGCCCGATGGGACCGTATCCCTGCCTTTACGCCCTGGGGCCGCCGCCGGGTCGTTCATCTGCACGACAAAGAGCGCACCGGCCAAAGCCGGGGAAAGCCGGTTTTCACCAGCGTGCTGCGCGAGTTCAAGGTATCGAGCGAATATGTCGGGCATGAGCTGCAGACGGCAGCGGTCGGTGCCATGATCGCCGCGTTCCTGGAATCCGATCTCGATCCGGTATCGGTCTCAGAACTCTTCGGCAACGATCCGGACGGCAAATACTGGAAAGACGTTTCGGACAAATTCAACCGAAAAAAACTGGACGGCGGGCTGATCATGACGCTGCCGGTCGGCACCAAGCTCAACGGGTTCTCTCCCAACCGCCCGAACACAGCATTCGACGGCTTCATGTCATCGGTCATGCGGCACATTGCCGCCGGCCTGAACATCCCATACGAACTGCTGCTCAAGGATTTCTCCAAAACCAACTATTCCAGCGCCCGGGCGGCATTGCTCGAAGCCTGGCGCTATTTTCTGTCACGCCGGCGCTGGCTGTGCGATCTCTGGCTGCGGCCGGTCTACGAACTCTGGCTGGAAGAGGCGATCAATCTGGGCCGGGTCGAGGCGCCGGATTATTACGAAAACCGCTACGCCTACAACCGCTGCCGCTGGATATTCTCCGGACGCGGCTGGGTGGATCCGGTGAAAGAGGTGAATGCCGCCGTGGTTCGGGTGCAGAACAGTTTTTCCACGTTGGAAGAAGAGTGTGCCGAACAGGGCCGGGATTGGGAAGAGGTGCTCGAGCAGCGGGCGATCGAAAAGGCGAAGCTGGAAGAGTTGGGATTGAGCACGCAGGCGGTGTTCGGGGAATTCGAAACGGATATGAACCGAGAGGTCGAAGCGAATGGCTGATCTGTTGCTGCCGCGGCTCGCGGCAAGAATTTTTAATACGCCATTGATGATTCATCCAGCGAAATTGGATTCGATCATCGCCGGGCTCTCGCCGCGGTTGATTGGGCACGATGTGCGCGTCGATGCGCCGCGCGTCGATATCGGTGCCCTGATGGTAGCCGAGGGCGAGCATCGTGATCCTGGCTATCGGATCATCGACGGATTGGCTGTCATCGACGTGTTCGGCGTCTTGGCGCACCGGACGACGATGAATGCAGACAGCAGCTTCGTGCTCGGCTATGAGACGATCGCGAAACGGGTCGATGCAGCGCTCGGTGATGCTTCCGTATCGGCCATTTTGCTCAATATCGATTCGCCTGGCGGCGAGATTGCCGGTGTCTTCGATCTGGCGCAGCGGATCCATGAGGGGCGGCAGATCAAACCGATTCATGCCGTCGTTTCCGATATGGCGGCATCGGCAGGCTATTTGATCGCATCGGCCGCGGAAACGGTGTCGATCACAAACACCGGTTTTGCCGGTTCGATCGGCGTCGTGCTGCGGCACGTCGATATTTCCAAAGCGATGGAGAACGACGGCATCAACGTCACCTTCATATTTGCCGGCGCCAAGAAGGTTGACGGCAATGCATTCGAGCCGCTGAGCGATGAGGTCAGGGCCGATTTTCAACGGGAGATCGATGCGCTCTACAACCTGTTCGTCGAGCGCGTCGCACTCTATCGCGGCATCGATCAGGCTTCGGTACGAGCGACGGAAGCCGGTGTTTTTCGCGGACGGGAGGCGATCGATATCGGGCTGGCCGATTTCATTTCGAGCCCTGATGACGCGATCGAATCGATGATCGTGGAAGCGAACAGAACAGACATAATTCCAACACCAGGGGGCAAAAAAATGACCACCAAAGCAATTACCAAAACGAACGCCGCAGCGACCGAAAAACAGGAAGAAAAAATCGACCACGAAGCCGAAATCGAATCGGCCCGAGCCGATGGTTACAAAGCCGGTCAATCCGATGAGCGTGAACGCATCTCCGGCATTTTGAACCATCCAGAGGCGAAAGGCAGGGAGTCTCAGGCGAAAGCGCTGGCGCTCGATACCGATTTGAGCATCGAGCAGGCCGGCAAGGTTCTGGCGGTGTCTCCATCGGTGGTTGAGCCGGCCGCCGAACCGATGAATCCTTTTACAGACCACATGAACGCCCTCGGCAACCCAACGGTCGGCGCCGACACAGGCGATTCCAACGAAATGGAAGAAAGCCAGGCGATCCAGGCCGGCTGGGCGAACGCGTTCGGACATCGGCTGAACTGAAACATCGGCAGCACCAAACCACCATCTAAACAAACAGGAGAGCAGCAATGCCATCAACGTTCGCAGAAGGCAAGTATGCCGGTGAATTCCTGATCAGCGAAGCCAACGGCACGCGTTCGCGCGAGCAGGTGACGCTGGCATTGGGAAACAACCTCGAAGCCGGTTCAGTCCTCGGCAAGATCACACTCGGTGCGGGCAGTTCGGCCGCCGGCGGCGGCAACACCGGCAACGGCGCGATGGGCGCGATTACGGTCGGCGCCAACGCACAGGTCGGCGATTATGTCCTGACTATTACCAAAGCGGCGGTCGACGCCGGTGATTTCCAGGTCGTCGATCCCCAGGGCGACGTCATTGGCGTCGGTGCTGTCGGCGCGGCGTTCAGCGGGGGTGGGCTTTCGTTCACACTGGCCGACGGCGCAGCCGATTTTGTCGTTGGCGATACGTTCACGATCACCGTGGCCGCCGGATCGGGCAAATATGCCGAAATGGATCCTGCCGCGACCGACGGATCGCAGGTCGCCGCCGGCGTGCTGTATGCACCGGTCGACGCCGCCTCGGCCGATGCAGATGCGGTCATCATCAACCGCCATGCCGAAGTATCCGCCGACGACCTGATCTGGAAAACCGGCATGACCGGCGGACAGATCACCACCGCAACCGACCAACTGGCTACGCTCGGCATCATCGCCCGCGCATAACCGACCCGGGACACAAACAGAGAGGACAGACAATGCCAACACTCGATATTTTCAACGGCAAGCCGTTTTCCATGGTGGAACTGACCACCGCGGTCAACAAAAACCCGTTCAAACCCGGATTTCTCGGCTCGCTCAACCTGTTCACCGACCGGCCGATCCGGACGCTCGCGGCAGCGATCGAACTGAAGGATGGCGCGTTGAACCTGATTCAGACCTCGGAGCGCGGGGCGCCGCTGGAAGAAGGCAAAAACGAAAAGCGCAACATCTACTACCAGGAGACCGCGCGCATCGCCAAGGGTCAGACGATCATGGCAGACGAGGTTCAGTCGGTGCGGGCCTTCGGCAGCGAGACCGAGCTGATGCAGGTCATGCAGCTGGTCACAGACCGGTTGAACGGCCCGACCGGTCTCATTGCGCAGGTCGAGATGACCTGGGAAAACATGCGGCTCGGCGCCATTCAGGGCATCGTCACCGATGCGGATGGATCCACGTTGGTGGATTGGACCAGTGTATTCGGCGTCAGTCTGCCGGCCGAACTCGATTTCGATCTGGATAATGCGACGCCGGCATCCGGCGCCGTGCGCAAACAGTGCAGCAAGGTGGTTCGCGGCACGATGCGGGCGCTGGGCGGTCTGTGGGTGGTCGGCCAGTCCAGAATCATCGGCCTGTGCGGCGACAACTACTGGGATGATCTGACAGCTCACAAAGAGGTACGTGAGACCTTCCTGAACACGCAGGAAGCATCCGATCTACGAAATAAAATCGCTTTCGAATCGTTCCGGTACGGCGGCATCGATTGGGTCAACTACCGCGGCACGGACGACAACTCGACGGTTGCGATCGGCGTGGACAAGTGCAAGTTCATACCGGTCGACGTACCCGGGTTGTTCGAGCGCGCCTTGTCGCCGGCGGAGACGATGACCTACGTCAACACGCGCGGTCTGCCGATGTATGCAATGACCATCGTCGACCGCGAGCGCGACATGTGGGTCCGGCCGGAGGTCTACAGCTACCCGCTGTTCATCTGCACCCGGCCGCCGGCACTGTATTCGGCACGTCGTACTTGATTTATTTCCCGATCGCGATATCTGCCAGCATGACGAGAGAATGCAATGCCGCGAGAAATCGGAGAATCGATCGATTTCTGAACCGTTTGAGAATTCTCGCTCATCAACCGTCGACATGGCGCGGCGTCATTTTGATGTTGACGGGGTTCGGCTGTGTTTTCAGCGCCGAACAGAAAGAAGCGATCATCACTTCCGGCCTGCTGCTGTCGGGATTGATCGGCGCATCGACCTCGGACTAGAAATGCCTAACCGCCGACAAACCATCGCCGACATCATCGCCGAGTGCGACAAACAAGGCTTGCCGCTGCCGGAGCAAAAAGCCTACGTTCTGGCAACCGTCGAGCATGAAACGAACGACACGTTCGAGCCGGTCCGGGAATCCTACTGGAAATCGGAAGAGTGGCGCAAGGCGCATTTGCGCTACTGGCCGTTTTACGGCCGCGGGTATGTTCAGATCACCTGGAGAAGGAATTATCTGAAATATTCGCAGCTATTGGATATCGATCTGGTCAGCAACCCTGATTCGGCTCTGGAACATCCGAGCGCGCTGTTCATTCTCGTCCATGGGTTCAAGCACGGCACATTCACCGGCCGGAGACTGGAACGCTATATCCGGCCCGGCACGACCGAGTTTTTCAAAGCCCGCCGCTGCATCAACGGACTCGATAAAGCCGGGCGAATTCGTTCACTGGCGAACAGATGGATGCAGGAATTCAGCAGCATGAAAATTACGACCTGCCAACTGCAGCAGGCGCTCAACGAACATGGCGCCGATCCGATTCTGGTCTGCGACGGCATCGAGGGGCCGAAGACCAAGGCAGCGATCGGCGCATTTCAAAAGTCCAACGGACTGGCACAAGATGGGACAGCAGGACACAAAACATTGACCAGGCTCGGATTGATACAGACCTGACCGAGCCCATGGATTTGTCATTCAGGATGTCGTTCAGGCAATGCGAATGAGCGATGGCACTGGATGAATTAACCGCTGCCGCCGGCTGTTTGGACGGCGCATTGATCACATTGCAATGGAGTTTCTGATGAAAGCAGCACTTTTATTCGGTTTCATAATTACGATTCTTCTTTCCGGATGCAGCAGTCTGGCAATGATCGAGGACCGCATGGCCGGTGGCGTCGATGCCTATTGTCAAAAGACCGAGACTGAACGCGAAAGCATCCGGGCCGTCGTCAACGAAAAGCTGGCACCGCACAAAGTGCGCGTCACCTGCGCCGGAGACGACATCGGAACTTGATCGATGGGATACGATTTCAGCGATCTGAACGATACGGTGATCGATGCGTTCGCCGAGGCGGCCATTATCACGGTCAACGGCGTGCCCGCGCCAGAGATCCAGGTGGTATTTTTCGCACCCTGGAGCGAAGTGCAAATCGGCAAGACGCCGATCGACCGGACCAATCCGCGATTGGTCGGACGGACATCCGACATCGCACCGCTCAATCCGCAGCCAGGCGATACAGTCGATGTCGGCGGCCGGCAATTCGAGATCGTCGGTGAGATGAACCAGGATGGCGGCATGACCGAGATCGCATTGCGGGAAACAAGTTAGAACCGGAATCGTGCAAATCGACATCAATACCGCCGGCATGGATACATTGGTGCGCCGCTTCCGGGCGTTGCCGAAACAGGCCGAACGTGCGGAGAAACGGGCAGTCGGCAAAACCACGACAAAAGCGCGCAGCGAACTGGTCAAGGATGTCGCCCGGCAGAATCAAATCACGCAAAAGATCATCCGCCGGTTCCGATCGGCGCGCAAGATCTCCAGGAGCCGGCTGACCGGCATCGCCTGGCTGGGCTACAGACCGATCAAAGCGTCCTATGTCGGCAAGCCGAGACAAACGAAACGTGGCGTCCGGGTGCGCCGGTTCTTTTTCGAGGGCGCATTCGTAGCCACCATGCCAAGCGGTCATACCGGTGTGTTCAAACGCAAGGGAAAAGAGCGGCTGCCGATCGTCGAACAGGTGATCGAGCTGCAGCGGGCCGTGCAGAGCGCCGATTCGGTCCGTGACCGTATGGGCGACGAGTTCATCAAACGATTTCAACAGGAGCTCAATTTTGAAGTCAACGTCAAGGGGCAGCGCTGATGGACTTGACCGAATGGGTCGACCGGCTGAAAGCCGAATGCCCGGAGTTCGGAAACAGAATCTTTCTGCTCGACGACCTGCTGCTGGCAAACCCGAAAGATCTGCCGACCGCGTTCGTTATGCCGCTGCAGGACGAATCCGACCGCAACCGCTATTCCGAAGAGTGCCATTTCCAGACCGGCACATCGATCGTCAGCGTCCGGGCCTGCATCAAAAACACAACGGTGCGCGATGCCGGCAACACCACCGGCACGGTCGGCATCGAAACGCTCAAGCAATCCATCCGGGCGGCGCTGCGTGGATGGAAGCCTACGAACTCGAAAAACGCAGTCGATCACGTCATCGGGCAGATACTCGATTTCGATGAAGGCGTGATCTGGTGGGAAGAGCAGTTCATCATCGCCACCCAGATACAAACCACACAATCCTAAACAGTCAGGAGTCACAACATGTCCAGCAATATCGTCATCCCAGCCGGGAAAATCTATTTCGACCCGTTCGGCGCCGCCGGCGCCAAAACCGGCGAGCGCTATCTCGGCTGCACCCCAGGCGGCGCCATCAATGTCGAGACCGAAACCGTCGAGATCTATTGTGCCGACTCGCCGCTGCCGACCTTGCTCGATGAAGTGCCCACCAAAAACAAACAGACCGGTACCATCACCTGCGACGACATCAGCGACGACAACCTGGCGCTGTTTTTCATCGCCGACAAGGCTACCGTGACGCAGTCCGGCGGGGCTGTCGTCGGCGAGGCGATCAACGGCGTGCTGCAGGACCGTCATTATCAGCTGGGCGCATCGGCATCGAATCCGACCGGCGTGCGTGTGGTCAGCGCCGTGTCGGTCACCGACGATGTGCCGAGCCCTGCGTTTACCGTCGATGTGGATTACAGCGTCGACCTGGCGCTGGGCCGGATCTACATCATTGCGGGCGGCGGAATTGCCGATGGAACCAATCTGCTGGTCGACTACACGGCAGCCGCCAACGGCCGGGTGCAGTTGACCACCACGAAAACGCCAAAAAAGCTCTACGGCTCGCTGCGATTCATTGCCGACAATGCCGTCGGCGCCAACCACGACATTTATGCGCCGAAAGTACTGCTGCGCCCGAATGGCGAAATGACCTTCAAACGCACGGCCAATGGCACCGAACAGATGCAGATTCCGTTGGCGTTCAGCGTCGTCGAGCCCGATGACGGGACGGCCACGTGCCTGTTTGTCGATGGGCGGCCGGTTTGATGACGCCAACGATGAAGGAGTTGGATAAGCAGGAGTCGGACGACGGCGGCCTCTCCGATATTTTCCCGGAACCCGGAACAGTCCGAATCGACGGCGAGCTGATCGAGATAACGCCGCTGAAGGTCAAGCAGATCGGCGCGTTTTCGCGAGCGATCCGGCCGTTGGCCGGCGATATAAGCCGGTTGTTCTCGAAGTCCGAACAAGGCGACAAGGAAACGACCGATTTCATCTTGCGCATGGTGGCATCGCACACCGATGAGGTGATCGAGGCGGTCGCCATTGCCACCGGTAAACCGGCCGCTTGGGTCGGCGACCTGATGCCGGACGATCTCTGCTTTCTGGTGCTCAAAATCATCGAGGTCAATGCCGATTTTTTCGCCAGCCGCCTGGCGCCGGGCCTGGAGATGGTGATGAAGGAAACGGGCAAATCGATTGGTTCGATTGCCTCCAGGCGCTCAGGAAAAACGGACACGTAAACCCGGAGGATTACACGCTGACGCAGGTCCAGGGCTACCTGGCGGCTATCGCGCGATCGGATAGGCGTCAGCTTATGAATAATCTGACGATCGCCCGGGCAGCGATGGCGGACGACAAATCGTTCAATCGAATCATCGAAGAGATGGAAGACGAAGATGGCTGACAGCACAAATGAATCCTGCGGCAGATCCGCATCGCCGACAGCATGTCACGGTTCAGGGATAGGGCGCAATAATGGCTGATTTCGACGCGCGAATCGTCATCAGTGCGCGCGATCGGACAGGGCGGGCGCTTAAAAGCGTTCAAACATCTCTGGAACGGATTAAGATCTCTGGAAAAGAGGCAATTCGGGAAATAAGTGCAAGCGCAAAGATTCTTAGCGGAGCCTTTGCACCATTCAAACGGATACTCGATACGGTTTCCGATTCCTTTGGCGACCTGAAAGAAGCCGCTGCCGATTCGTTTCTGACAATAGGCTCACTCGTCAATGGCAATGTCGCTAAGTTCGCCGAGTTAAGGCGTGAATTCGGTTTATTAGCCAATGCACAAGAAATCGTTGCTGAATCTGCCAGGAAATTTGCGATCCGATCAGCCATTATCGGGTTATCGACATCGAGGGCCGTGTCGTTCGAGTCGGCGTTTGCGGATGTAAAAAAGGTTGTCGAAGGCACCGCAGATGAAATTGGTCGTCTCGAACAAGAGATTAAGAATCTTGGTCGAACCATTCCGATCTCATTATCCGGTCTCGCGGATATCGGCGCCCAGGGAGGACAGCTTGGGATCCCGATCGATGATCTCGATGAATTCATTCGATTATCGGCGGAAGTATCCACGGCATTCAACATTATGCCGAAAGAGGCGGGCGCCGCGATCGGTACGCTGGGAAACATTTTCAATGCGTCGCTGTCCGAGCTGAGGCGTTTTGCCGATCAAATCAACACCCTGGCGGACAACGCCAACGCCGCCGAGCGAGACATCCTCTCGGTGCTTACAAGGGCCGGCGGCGGCGCGCAGCGCTTCGGTCTCCTGCGGGAAGAAGCCGCGGCGTTGTCGGCAGCGATGCTCAGCCTCGGCAAGCCTCCTCAGATCGCCGCCACCGCCCTGCGCAACCTGCTGTCGTCGCTGCAGGATGTCGAGGGGCAGAGCGACAACTTTCAGGAGGCGCTGGCAACGCTCGGCTTCGGCGCCGATGCCTTCGCCAAACGACTGCGCGATCAGCCTGCCAGAGCGCTCGACGAATTCCTGGCACGGCTGGCGCAGCTGGACCGCACATCCCAGACCAAGGCGCTCAGCCGGCTGTTCGGCCGCGGTGAGGATACTGCGGCAATCGGCGATTTGGTCGCATCGCTGGATGAGTACCGCCGGCTGGTGCGGCTGGCGGGCGACGATACCGAGACCGCCGGCAGCCTGATTAAAACCTTCTCCGAGCGCTCCAACACAGCGTCCGCTCAGCTGAGCCTGCTGCGCAACAATTTGGATATCGTTTCGGTCAACCTCGGCAGCGTCTTTCTGCCGGCGATCCGGGCGGCGTCCGAGCTGCTGTCGTCGCTGTCGGCAGCCGTCGCCGATCTGGCGGAACGGTTCCCGAATCTGGCCCTGCTCGGTCAGCAGTTTTTTCTCATTGCCAGCTTTGCGCTGCCGCTCCGGATTCTGACGTTTGCGTTCCGCCTGCTGGCTCCCGTACTCGGTCCCGTCGTCGGCGCGATCCGCGCCTTTACCGCCTCGCTCTCCGCTCTGCTTTCGATTGGCGCCGGCGCCGCCGGGCTGTTCGGCCGGCTGGCGCTGGTCGTCACCGGCTTCGGCCGCGTTCTGCTGGCACTGGTCGGCGGCCCGATCGGCGTCGCTATCGCCGGCATCGCCTTCCTGATCGTCAAGTACACCCAGTGGCGCGAGGAGATGGTGACGGTCGGCGGCGAGAGCGCCAAACTCTCGGCCGTCATCGAAGCCGCATGGCGGGTGATTACCGGGACCATATCGGCGGCCGCCGATCTGATCGGGCAGTCGATCGACGACATGATTGGCAGCTTGTCGGAGCTGAGCGGCATAAACCGGCAGACCTGGCGGGCGATCGTCGACGATACGACTTCAGGCGTTGACGAATGGCTGCTGAAGACCAAGGCTGGCGTGAACGCAGCGATCGCGACGTTCGTCATTCTCGGCAAAGGCGCCGGCGTCATCGCCGGCGCAATCGTGCAGGCATTCTCACTGGCGTTCGAGGACGTGCGCCGCCTGGCTGTCGCATTTGGACAGGATGTGTCAGACGCACTCAGCGGCGATTTCTCGTTCGACAGCATCGGCGCCGCGCTCGGGGATGCCATCGGCCGACAGCGGCGCAATCTGGCGCAGTTACAGGGAGAGCTGGATTCGATCAGCAACGAAACCATCGGCACCGATTTCGTCGGCGGCCTGGTGGATTCGGTCGTCGATGCCGGCAAAGCGGCCGCCGATGGCCTGCGCGCCATCGGCAATTCAGCTGCCGAGGCGATTGCACTGGAACTGCGCGCCATCGAACGCGGGCGCGCCGGTGCATCCGGTCAGCAGCGCAGCGGTCAGGCGGATGCCGGCGTGACGCTGGCGTTCGGTGATAGTAAGAACGGCAGCGCATCAAAGGCTGCAGCAAAGGCGGCAAAAGACGCAGCTCGACAGGCGGAACAGGCGCTCCGCGAAGCGCTCGCCATCAAACGCCAGCTGCTGCAGGACGACCTCGAATTCGAACGCGACGTGCTGGCCCAGCGCGAGGCGGCACTGCAGACGCAGCTGGACGACGGCGAAATCAGCTACCGCGACTACTACGCCGAACTGGATCAGCTGCGCACCGACTTCATCGACCGCGAAATCGAGACGCAGCACCAACTGCTGACGCTGACCGACAGCCGTATCGAGCAGCTGCGCATCCTCGCCAACATCCGCCGATTGGAGCTGCAGCGCGCCGGCGTTGCCGTCTCCCTGGTACGCGAACAGGCCCGGGCCGAGAGCGACCTGGGCGAGCAGATGCTCGCAGTCCGGCTGCGCGTCGCCGAGCTGACCGGAAACATCGCGGAACAAACAACGCTGCGCCTTGAGCAGATGCGCAGCCAATATGCGGAATTGATCCGGCAGTTGCTGGCCATGGGCGATGCCGCAGGTGTGGCGCTGGTGGAAAAACTGATCAATCTGCAAGCGATGGAGCAACAGCTCGATGCTCTAAAAGGCGCCTACGAGCAGACCGCAGATGAAATCGATGGGACGCTGCAAAAGTTTCTGTTCGACCCGTTCGACGCCGACCTGCAGAACATGTTGCTCTCGTTCGTCGATACTTTGCGACGGATGGCATCCCAAGCAGCAGCATCAGACATTACCGATGCCTTATTCGGAGAAAAAAAGCGGGGCGGGCAGCGCGAGGGCGGCTTTTTGCAGACAATTCCAGGGCTGCTCGGTTTTGGCGGTGCAGAAAAACCAGGACAGCAGCCTGCAGCAGGAGGCCTTTTAGGTGCAGCGCGTGGACTAACCGAAGCAGCACCCGTCTTCGTCAAGGATGTGAGCGCAGCAGGAGGACTGTCCGGCATTGGTGACATCCTCTCAGGCTCGTCGTCCAAGAAAACCGACGGCACCGACCAGTTGGCGGAAAAGAAAGATGCCGCATTCGGCTCCGCAGACACCTTCTTCGGCGACCTGTTCGACAAGGTGTCGTCTGGATTCGGTAGCCTGTTCAGCAGCATCGGCGGTATTCTGTCCGGCGGATTCTCCGATCTGACCAGCACCATCCTGTCACTGGTGAAATCGCTGGTAAAAGTCATCGGCGGGCTGGGACTGGCGGAAGGCGGCGAAATCCGCGGCCCCGGCACATCGACATCCGATTCGATCCCGGCACGGCTATCCAATGGTGAATTCGTCGTCCGGGCCCGGGCGGTCGAGGCGGTCGGCACCAACTTTCTGCATGCGATCAACAATATGACCCGGCCGCCACAGATACAGGCCTTCGCCGCCGGCGGGCTGGTTGGCACCCTGGCGCAGCAGGCCGGATCGCCTGTTCCGGCAGCCGCCGCACCATCGCCGGCCAACATCGCCGTGTTCAACGTGCTCGATCCGGATCTCCTCGATGAATATGCCAGCACGCCGAGGTTCGAGCAGAAAGTGATCAACGTGATCAACCGCAACAAACAGGCGTTGGGGGGATAGTGGACAGATGAGCGACATAGTTTTGAAAAGACCTAATGGTGAGACCTTTACCACCAGTCTGCTGCTTGCTGAGAAGTTCAAAAAAGAACATAGGACGATTCTTAGAAAGATTAAATCACTGCCAAAGGATGATTTCACTCAGCACAATTTTGTGCTCAGTGAATACATAGATGAGTCTGGCAAAACCAACAAACAATATGAGTTAACTCGTGATGGTTTCTCATATTTGGCTATGGGGTTCACAGGCAAAGAAGCACATCAATGGAAAGTAAATTTCATTGATGCCTTCAACAAGATGGAACGCCATCTTCGGAACATGCTCAAGAAAGAATGGATCGAGCACCGGGCAGAAGCCGCGCTGGAATACAAGATGATGTCACGGACTCTCCAAGAGGTGCGAAGACTAGAAGGGAAAACCACCCGGCATTTTCATTTTGCGAATGAAGTCAAGCTGGTGAACTGGGCGCTGACTGGGGAATTCAAAAAGGTAGACCGTGCCGCACTCTCAGACAAAGAGCTTGGTGTGCTGGTGACACTGGAGGCATACAACGCCGTCCTGCTGGGAGCAGGACATGACCGCGACACCAGAAAGGAACTGCTCAAGAACCGCTGCAAGCAAGCAATGCAGGATTTACTTGGACATGCAGCTTGAGGACTACGCGCACCTGCTCGACGAATACGCCAGCACGCCGAGGTTCGAGCAGAAAGTGATCAACGTGATCAACCGCAACAAACAGGCGTTGGGGCAATAATGAAACAAATGATCGACCTATGCGCCGAGCTGCAGCTATCGATCATCGCATCCTGCTATGTTTCCGGAACCGTCATAGTCATTACCGGGGCAGGAATCGAAACGATCGAAATACCGCGGCCGATGGGGATTGCGATATCAGATGAACGCATCGCGATCGCATCGAACAACAGGATTATCGAATATCTGTGGCGGGATGATGGACCATACAAAGTCAACCGCTATTACACCACCGGGCCGATCAACGTTCATGAGATGAGCTATGAGTCCAATGGGGAGCTGATTTTCGTCAATACGAAAAACGACTGTCTATCTGTCTGCGGATATCGGGATGATCATGCCATGGCATGGCGTCCACCATATCAGGCCGATCATGGCCGCCATCACCTGAACGGAATTGGAATGCGTGACGGCAAACCACGCTATGTTTCCGCATTCTCCGATGGCAGCCAACCCATCCAGTCGGCCGGCGCCGGTGTTGTGTTCGATATCGAGCACAATGCTGTCGCTGCTCGCGGAATCGATAAACCGCACTCTCCGAGATGGCATGGTGGAAAAATATGGATCTGTGAATCCGGGAGCCAGAGCGTTGGAACAATCGATGACGGCAAATACAGCGCATTACAGACGTTGCCTGGATTTACACGCGGACTGGATTTTGCCGGAGATCGCATTTTCGCCGGCACATCGATCAACAAAAAAACAGGGCATGGCAGCTGTTCGATCGCAGCCATCGATCCATCAACCGGCATCATCGATGTAAAGGGTGATTTGGGCGAGCTGGGAATGAAAGAGATTTTTTCAATCTGCGCCGTTCCGGGAACGATCGCTCTCGCAGACCTGCCGTCCCGAGCGTGATAGACAATGAGCGACAACATCATCAATGTGCCGCCCAACTGGTCCGATCCAGTGGTCGAGCGGCTGGAATGGCTGACCGATGTATTGCCTGGCTTCAATACCAATGAGCAGCGCATCCGGCTGCGCCACAATCCACGGCGGACGTTCTCCTATAACTTTGCAGTGACCGGCCGCGCAGCGCAGCGGCTGCGCATGAAGCTGCACGAGAAATCAGGCTCCGGCATGTGGCTGCCGGATTGGACCGACCCGAGGCAGTTGGTCAACGATTATCCGATCGGATCGACGTCGGTCGAGCTGGATGATATTGCCGGCATCACCGGCGATTCAACGGATTCAGGAGTCACGTTTCCCGGGACATGGCTGATATTCTGGCGAAGCAGTACCTATTACGAAGTACATCGCATCGTTTATGTGACGCAATACAACCAATCGATTGGTCTGGACTCTGCCTTGACGCTGGCCTGGTCAGCGGGTGATCGCGTTTTTACGTTATGCCAGGGCGTCATGCTGCCTCCTATACGGTTTACCGAACACACGACCAATGTTGCGACCGGCTCGATCACGTTCGCATGCCAGGCGGACATCGATAGGAACTTTGGATGGAACGTGTCGCTCGATCAATTCCAAAACATGGACGTATGGGACGATCAACCCAACAGGCGGGAAGCGTTCCAATCGGACTGGAAACGCGACTTCAGCGTGATCGATTTCGACACCGGCATCTATCGCGCGTTCGACCGATCGGCGTTCGAGAATATCAACCACCGTTGCACCTACTCGATGCCGGACGTTGCCGCAGTTCGGCGGTTTCGCGGGTTTCTGTTCAGGCGCAATGGCAAGCTGGAACCGTTCTGGTCCGTGTTCAGCACGCAGGATATGACTCTGCGCTTCGATATCGGCGGCGGCGACAACTCGATCCTCATCGAGGATATCGGCTACACCGCCGCCTTTGCCAACGGCAACCCGGCCGGCGCTGTTTATCTCAAAACGATCGATGGCACACGGTATTACATGACTGTTCAGAGCGTCGCTACCTCGACCAATCAGGAAGAGATCACGTTCTCCGAAACGTTCGGTCAGGCGATCGCGAAGGCGGATGTAAAGCTGCTGTCGTTCCTTTATCAGATGCGCCTTAACCACGATCAAATCGAACTATCGCACATCGCGCCAGGCATTGCCGAATCGCAACTGACGCTGGTCTCCGGGAAACTCTGATGGGCTACATCACAAACGAAATCAGCAAGCTGCTCGGATACCCGATCGAGCTATACACATTCGATCTCAATGCAGAGCAGTGGCTATACACCTCGGGCGACCGGACGTTCATCATATCCGCGGGCTACACAACAACCTATTACACGACCTATACCACAAAATATTACACGCCACCGCCTGCTCAGATATTCATTCCTGCCGCCATCAAGCGCAGCGCCATCGAACTGAACCG
>DEII01000036.1:16426-26785 GCA_002352385.1 Methylococcaceae bacterium UBA2778
CTGACCATTTATCGGTCGCATCGCAGCGATTCGACAAAAGAAATTGCTCAGATCTGGCGCGGGCGTGT
Source organism: Methylococcaceae bacterium UBA2778 (assembly GCA_002352385.1). Classification (GTDB taxonomy): domain Bacteria; phylum Pseudomonadota; class Gammaproteobacteria; order Methylococcales; family UBA2778; genus UBA2778. The sequence continues at coordinate 16,495 of DEII01000036.1, forward strand.
GATCAGCGTCATGTTCAAAGGCCACGATGTCACCATGAGCTGCGAACCGATCTTCACCAGCCTCAAGCGGGGCGGCATCCGCTCTGTTTACGGCCTCCCGTGCCGGCACGTGCTGTTTTCGACGCAATGCGGGGCCGACCCGGCGCTGTTCCGGCTCACCGGTACCGTCGCCGCCATCAACGGCACGGCAATCGATGTGGCCGGTCTCAACGCGCAGCCGGACGGGTATTGGGTCAACGGCAAGGTGAATGCAGGACTGAGCCGTAACCTGATCCGGGCCATCGTCGGCCACACCGGCAACACCATCGTGCTGGATCGTGTGATATCCAACCTGGCAATCGGCGACCCGATCGACGTGCTGCCGGGGTGCGCCCACAACGTCGACGACTGCACCAACAAGTTCAGCAATCTGCCCAACTACGGCGGGTTCCCGTTCATTCCACGCAAAGACCCGTTTTCCGGGGATGCGATCACCAACTAGGAGGAATCTGTATGTTCGCAGCAATTATGCTCATTATCTCAGTTGTACTCACGGTCCTCAGCTACGTGCTGCGGCCGAAGCCGAAAAAGCCTGAACCGAACCTCAACATCGAAGTGCCGGAAATCCGCCAGGGCAAACCGATCCCGGTGCTGTTCGGCACCCGATTCATGAACAATCCGAACGTCGTCTGGTACGGCGATATCTGGGTCATCTCCGAAGGGAACGCCCAGCAGGTTCCGTGATCGTCCGCCACCTCGACGCCAAATCGCTCGGCTACTGCAACCGCGGCCTGCGCCGTTGGTTCGATCGGCACGGGCTGGACTTCGCCGATTTCCGGCGCAACGGCTTGGATGAGCAAGCGTTTCTGGCCACCGGCGATCCGATGGCCGCGCGCCTGGTCGCTTACGCCCGCGAGCGCAGATGTAATGGCTAAAGGCGGCGGCGGAGGCGGCACGTTCCTCTACCGGATTGGCATGCACATGGTGCTGTGCCATGGGCCGGTCGATAAAGTCAAACGCGTGCGCGTCGGCGAGCAAATTGCCTGGCAGGCGGACGTCATCGATGGCGACACCATCAACATCATCAAACCGTATCTGTTCGGCGGGTTCGAGCGCGAGGGCGGGGTGATCGGCAATGTGACCTTCCGCTTCGGCGCCAAAACCCAGGCCGAAGACCCGTACCTGCAATCGCAGCTCGGCAGCGCCATACCGGCGTTCCGCGGCGTCGTCTCCGCGATTCTGGAGCGCCCGATCGTCTCCGCCAACAACCCCTACATCAAACCCTGGTCGTTCGAGGTGGTGCGCACCACCAAGAAGGCGGATGGATCCGGCGACGACGTCTGGCAGTCCGGTCTTGCAGCCATCGGATTCGGCCAGGGCAACAGCATGAACCCGGCTCACATCGTCATCGAATGCCTGACAGACACCTCATGGGGCATGGGCTACAGCATCGCCACCGACATCGACGAGTCATCGTTCCTGGCCGCCGCGCAGGCGCTGAATACCGAGAGTTTCGGGCTGGACATCATCTGGGACAATCAGCAGCCGATCGAGGATTTCGTCGCCGAAATACTGCGCCACATCAATGGTGTGTTGTACACCGATCCGACCACCGGCCGCTATGTGCTCAAATTGATCCGCGACGACTACGACCCGGCGACGCTGATCACGCTCAACGAATCCAACATCCAATCGCTCGAGCGGCTCACATTCCGTGGATTTGGCGAGAACGCCAACGAGATCAACATCGTCTACCGCGACCGCACCGACGACATCGACAAAACCGTCACCGTGCAGGACATGGCCGCGGTCGACATCCAGGGCGCCGTCGTCAGCGAAACACTGCAATTTCCCGGCATCGGCTGGCCCGAATTGGCGGCCCGCGTGGCCCAGCGCGAACTGCAGCAGGCCGTGGCGCCGCTGGCGATCGCCAAGCTGGTCTGCAACCGCGAAGCATCGCAGCTTAGACCCGGCGATGTATTCAAACTGGACTGGGCCGACTACGGCATCAGCGGCATGGTCATGCGCGCATTCGGCATCGACTACGGCACCCTCACCGACGGCGCCATCCGCATCGATGCCACGCAGGATATCTTCGCCTTCAACGATCTCATCTACACTGTTCCGCCGGACACCGGCTGGTCCGATCCGGTCAGCGACCCGCAGCCGGTGCCGGCGCCGGTCGCCAATCCGCCGCCGGCGCCGGGCGATCCGCCGCCGCAGGATTCGCCGCCGCCGGACCCGCTCAACCCGGATTTGATGAGGATCATCGAGGCCCCGTTCTGGACGATCTGGCGCGAGGTGGCGCAGGAGTCGCAAACCGCCTACAACGACATGGACCCGGCCGGCGGCCTGTTGACCGATATCGTCGCACGGCCGTCGAACGATGCGCTCAATTTCAAACTGCTGACCAGCCAGGCGGCTGCGCCGTTCACCGAAGCCGCCACCGGCCGATTCTCCCCCTATGGCGTGCTGGCCGCCGATATCGACCAGCAGGCGACCGTGATCACGCTCACCGGCGACACCGACCTGGATATGATTCAGACCGGCACGTTCGGCTACCTGGGCTATGAATGCGTCGGCGTGACGGCCGTCGACACCGTGTTGAAGCAGATCACCATCGATCGCGGCGTGCTCGACACCGTACCGGTCAATCATCTGGCCGGCGAGGCATTCTGGCTGGCCGAGACATTCCAGGCGATCGACCAAAGCGAAGAATATCTGTCGCCGGAAGTGGTCGATACCAAGACCTTGACCGTCACCGGCCGCGGCTCGGTGCTGCAGGCGGACCAGCCGCAGGTATCCTACACCATGGCCAACCGCCACATCCGCCCCTATCCGCCGGGCCGCATCCGCATCAACGGCGTTGCCTGGCCGGCGCCGCCTTGGAATTCGCCATTGGGCGACGTTACCGTCGGCTGGGCGTACCGCGACCGCACGCTGCAGACCGCTTACCTGGTCGACCAGGAAGCGGTCGATATCGGCCCGGAGCCCGGCACCACTTACACGATCCGGTTTTATACGATCTTGACCAACCCGGTCGGCGATCCGCTGATCGTCTACGGCGAATCAGCCTATGGCGAGCATGTCTATGGCGATGGCGGCGGCGCCGTGGCCGGAGCGGAGATCCTGCTGCGCACCGTCACCGGCATCGCCGGCACCAGCTACACCTACCTGCAGACCGATCAGGAGGCCGACAACGGCGGCAACCAGGTCAACTATTTGAGAATTGAAATCGAGACCGTTCGCGACGGCTACACCTCCTGGCAATACCAGGAACGAGAGATTGGAGCAATATAATGGCCAAATACGCATCCCGTGTTAAAGAGACGACCACGACGACCGGAGCCGGCACGATCAACCTCGACGGCGCCGTCACCGGATTCCGCGGATTCCTGGATCCGTCGAATATCGCCGATCAGGATTATGTGCCCTATATCCTGCTCGATGCCGACGGCCTGGCGTGGGAAGAGGGCTACGGCAAAGTGATCGCGGGCGCTCCGAATCAACTGGAGCGCGGGTTCGTGATGGACTCGAGCAACGGCGGGGCGGCGATCACGCTGTCGGCCGGGACGCATACGGTTGGGATTGGGCCGATTGCTGCTGCGCGGGTGCGCGCTGTTTGCAGAGTATCGATAGCTGCCGGGATTGTTATAAGCAACAATGTATTAACGGATCTGCCATTTGACACCGAAGATGAAGACCCGGCCGGTATGTTTGCTATTGGTACACCGACAGATATCGTGATTCCAGCATGGGCAAACAAAATCCGGGCGACAGGGCATGTAAAATGGGCTTTTAACAACACTGGTTGGAGATTTTTTGCCATAGTCGCTCCTGGAATCAGCTCTCCCGCTGATAGGAGGTCAGGAAGTGGAGCGGATACGTTGCAAACGACAATCTCGACTGGAATCGTTCCTATTGCGGGCGGTAGTGTCCTAAAAGCGAAAGTGCAAGCATTTATTACCAATGCTGGAACTATAACATTGCAGAGTGCATGGTTGAATGTCGAGGTAATAGAATAAGCCTGCGTAGGGCGGATGCCCGAAGGGCGATCCGCCAATAAAAAAAGCCGGGCGCTCGTGAAAGCCCCCGGCTTGGTAGGTGAAACATCCTTGTGTCTGGACGGTTGCCATCGAAAGCAGAGATGGCGATTCAAGTATAGACCGGTTTTAGGATTTTGCCAGCTGCCGGATCAAATAGCCGGCGGCATCCTATCCCCCGGCGTCCTCCAGCGCTTCAGCAGCGCCTTTCTCTCGTTCCGGCGTTCGACGGGCTTAAAATCAAGCCGGCTGAAGCGCCCCTTGCTGCCCGCCACCAGTAGAACTGGAGCCTAATCGTCGTTTGTCTCTTCGGAGTCCGGGGCCTCGTCGCTTTTGCGGCGATCCAGGATCTTGCGGCGATCCTCGGTAACCAACACTCCGTCGCTGTCCACGAAGGGGGGCTTGGGAAATTTCTGCCACCCTCGTCTTTCCAGACCGCCCCGTCGAAACTTTCTTGGTGGGTTTTTTGACATTCGCTTGAGCCTTTGTATTAAAAACTTATCCACATTTCCGGTGAACAACCCTGTGGAAAAAGGTGCTGGCCAACAATACCATCGACTGTGTGATGGAGTGCGCATAAATTGGGCAATCGATGGTTATAAGGTTAGACCGATTTTAGGCTCTTGCCCTTGCCGAATCAAATAGCCGGCGGCACCCTATCTCCCGGCGTCCTCCAGCGCTTCAGCAGCGCCACTCCGGTGAGGATACTGATCAAGGCCTCGTCGATCGCTGTCCATCCGGCGCTCAACGACCGCTCGATCTCTTCGAGCTCCGTTCTGAACGTTTCACGCACGTCCGGCGGCAGCGACTGGCCGGCCCAGCCTTTCAGATAGACGATCCGCTCCATGGCGCGGGCATAGTCGGGGCCGCGTTTGTGAATTGGTTTGCAGCGCTCGTTTTTTATATTCAGCGCGGCAAGCCGCTGGTCCACAAGATCCTCGATGAGCTTTTGCTGAGAGAGCTGCTGCCGGGGAGGTTTTTGTGGACCGAGGATATGGCTCGATCCTTCCATACAAATTTTCTCGGCAACCCGATCCATCGCATCCACGACCCATCGACCGAAATCCTTCGCCAACGTGGTATGAGAAAATTGAGCAATGAGCATGCAGCCGCGCAGAGAAAAGATTCGGCCGGTTTGCTGCCCGTGGGTAGTTTCGAGCTCGACCATGGCGGTCATATCGTCGCCGAATTGATTCTCGTGCCGATGATATACCTTGTGCACGGAGTACGGATCGCTATAGCCCATTGCGGTGCTGATTTCAGGCGTTCTCAGCCAGGGCTGGCCGTTGTGGTTTACGATGTTGAATTGGATGTTGTTGAAGGTCCAGGGTTGGGCGGGGGCGGTTTGGGGCGTTTGTTCGGGGTGGGGTGGGCTGCCGGTGACCATTGCATCGAATGCGCGGATGACGGCCAGATGGAACTTGGCGCTGATCCACATGGCGTAGGCGTAGACGAGTTCTTTGCAGGCGTAGGTGCCGCCGCCTCCGCCTTTTCCGCCTTTGATTGTTTTGATAGCGATGTGCATATCTGCACATCGCTCTATTTCTTCGATCAGCGCCTTTGTTTGATCTGTGCGCAAGAAGAATGTTGGCCGATGCTTTTCTTCAGCACCAGCAGCCTCGTGCAGGTCATTGAGAGAATAAAGGCCGTCATGCAGACGGATCGAGGTATCGAGTACGCTAAGTGCGTTCATGGTAGTTCTCCTTTGCTATTTGATGAACCACCACCATTGATGCCAAACAAGAGGGTGGCGGACTATACGGGTTGGCATACCTGGCAAAGGTCAGGCGAGCCTAACGGCTCCCGCGCACAGCCCGCCATAAACTTGAATTTCGGGCATGAAAAAACGCGCTCGAATGGCGCGTTTGCGCCTTTGCTTCAGGATGCCAATCCCGCCACCGGATTTTGCCGGTGCAATTACAGGGTAGGCCAGCGGTTCCGAGCTTGTCAAGTCGTTTTCTCGTTTTTCCCCGAATGTCAACTATCCTGATACAATGGTTTTCAGACAGGGAGTGCGGCAATCGCCAGCTTGCAGAGAAATCATAAGCCGCCCGGTTCCAGATCACCGCGGCGATCTGAGCCACCGGCTACGACCTGTCCCGCTTGACAGACGGCTGTTGTGATGCCGATGCTTCAAAACACATGATATTGAGTTGATGCGAACATGCCCGAAAAGGCCGCCAATATTGCGTTATCAGGGCAAATTGACCTGATAATCAATGGTTATGCTCTGTACTTTTATTGTTAAAACGATGAGTAGGAAAATTATTGTTTGTATGGTAGCCTAATAAGTTGGCTCCATGAAATGATAGTCTTTATTTCCGTTACACTTAACATTAAGAATAGCTAAAAAATTACATATAAAATAGGTCATAAATTGGGTAAGGGTAATAAAAATAATAATCATAGCTGGGCAAAAACTGTTAGAGATATTGTTGTCGCCTCTATTAATAAAGGGCAATTACCAATACTTGGAGTTATCAGTATATTTCTTGTTATTTTAATTAGAATACCACCTCAAGATTTATCAACTATACTCAGCAAAGTGATTGAACATCTTGTTAACAACGAGTTATGGTCTTATATTTTACTTTTTATTGTGTGTTCTGGGTGGTTTATTCACGCAAAAATAATGCGTACAAATTTCACAAGAGAAACTAATCGTATGAGTGCTGAGAAAACAAAACTACAAAACCAGTTAACAAAGAAAAAATTTAAATCGAGTGAGCAATGATTTCATTTATTATTATACTTATACTATTCATCTCAATACTTCATTTCATTTATGATGGAATTATTTTACCTAGCATTAGGCAAAATAATCGAAATGAGTTGTTTTCCCTAAGAGACGAGCTTAGGTGGTTGATGATTGAAGGGATCAATGAAAAAGATATTCTGGCTTTTAACTTAGTCCATGAAGCTATTAATTCATTTTCTAATAGACTTCCCATGCTAACTATCTCCGTACAAAAATCTTTTCAATCTGACGTAGAAAATAATGTCAAATTGAGAGAAATAATCCAAAAAAGAAGGGATATTATCAATAATTGTAGCAATGATGAGATTAAACGAATTGTAGGTAATGTTAATTTAATTCTTGAAAAAACATATATTTCAAATTCAGGCGGATGGTTTCTTTATTTAGTCCCTATTGCTATTACAGCTGTTATATTTGAAAAAATAACAGAAATAAATGCGCAGCTTACTATGGCTCCTTCTCAAGAGGTACATAGAGTAATCCCGCATACTGATAATTCAATCTGTTGTTAAGTTTAGAAAAGTTATTATTTTATAAAAATAGCATAACAATCAAATTCACTTGACCGTAAAAAGTGTCACAAATTTTGCTGTCGCAAGATTTCCGCCCCTTTTTACGTCAAGTGATTTGGGCGTTAGGCAGCAATAACAAAAATGATAATCTCAATCGATGAGTCCGGAACCTTTACTAGCGCGCCAACCAACAATTCCTGGTGTGTTGTAAGCGCATATGTGTTCTCTGAAAGGATTAAATCCAGATCGTTTGCAGCACTAAAAAAACTAAAGAGAAGCTCAGGCGCTACTGAACACCAAGAAATAAAACTGAAAAACGTGTCTGAAAAGGACTACTTTCGATTTATCGCTGACCTCTCTAAACTGGGTGGTGTGTTACATGCGGTGGCGACAGATTCATATATTAATGATCATGCTACTGTGATCAAACATCGTACAATACAAGCAGATAAAATTCGTGAGAATGAGCCAAGGATGATTTACGAATCTGGAAAAAAAGCAATAACAATACTGGCAGATGAGATTGACGCTCTATCCCCGCAGCTATACGTCCAGCTTCGATGCCAAGTAGTACTTATAAGCGATATTTTCCATAGAGCAATACTTTACTATGTGCAGCGAGACCCTTGCACATTAAGAAAATACAAATGGAGAATTGATCAGAAAAATACAACTAAAACAACATACGAAAAGGCTTTTGAAAAAGTTGTATGCCCCATACTACAAACTATTTCATTCCGCGAACCCATGCTATTTCTTAAAGAAGCTGATTACAGCCACATGGAACCATTTATATATTCTGAAGGAGAAGTACCTGAGTACATAGAAGAGGGTTATGGTAAAAAACTAAAAGGTGGCGTAAATATTGGAAAAATCGTACGAGACGATATGTCTTTTCCTAATTCTAAAATGGATTTTGCCGTGCAAATCGCGGACTTTCTTGCATCTGGTATTAGAAGATGCCTGCGCTCTGAATTTCCTAACAATCACTTAGCATCAAAAATGCTTGGTAGTCTCATGCTAGGTAATATGAAGGGCAAATATCCAATTCAGTTTGTTGGCTTTCAAGAGCATGAGGAAGTTACCGACGCATCGATAGCTCGAATTACAGCAACTATGGAACGCACAGCTAAAGGTATGTAACCGTTCAGACCCCCCACNNGGAGGGGGTCTGAACGGTTACAAAGGTATACTATTAAAGGACCAATGGGGACAGGTCTCACAATCCAAAAAATAAAGAGAAAAGCTAACACAAATGGGGTCAGGTCTCACAATCCAACATGGATAAAAGGCGTCTGTAAAAGACGTCGAGTCTTGGGGTTTTCTTTTTTTCGAGGCCTTCTTATCGCCTAATCAGTTACTGATCCGGACGCAAAACATTTTGGTTCTTTTATCGTTCTGTGCTACAGTCAGCTTTTGTCACCTTGCCAACCGGCATGGCGACTTTTGCGCCGGTTAGTTCATTGTTAGGTGGCTAAAGCTAACTATTCTAAGGAGAAATTCCATGCAAGATACGATGAGTGACATGCCAATGTATACGGGACCTTTTGGACTAATCATGTGGTTGATTATTGCGATTTTGACCATCCTTCCGTTTTGGTTCATCTTTTCGAAGGCCGGGTATTCTAAGTGGTTGAGTCTGCTTATGGTGGTACCGATCGTCAATATCGTAATGTTGTATTTCCTTGCTTTTTCTACTTGGCCGAGTCAACCTGAAACGTAAAAAACGGGGAGAGGTTAGGTCTTGCAAAGCCACATTTCTCAACCAAATATCGCCTAACCATAGGCTGAACCTGAACGCAAAAGCGGACGGGGTCAGTTCTCACATTGCAACATTCTTGAGGTGGATGCAATGTGCGACCTGACCCCATAGCCGCTGTGACCCCATAGCCGCTGCGTGAAAAAGCTATCAAGGGTACGCCTTGATTGTGAAAAGACACATAACAAGCCCATCGAGCAACGACGGCCTCCTTCGTCGGCCGCGGCTCATGGGCGGCGTTATGCTGCCAACCACCGCTTGTAACCCGTAACGTAATAGGGTACACTTGCCATCATGATAAGGAACATCAAGCACAAAGGTCTTGAGAAGTTCTTCCTGAAAGGGATCAAATCAGGAATTCAGGCCAAACATGCTGCCCGATTAAGGATAATTCTGGGCCGGCTAAATGCTGCTACGAACCCAAAGGACATGGACCTTCCCGGGCTCAAATTACATGAGCTCAGTGGTCGTCGGAGAGGAGTGTGGTCAGTTTGGGTTAGTGGTAACTGGCGTGTGACATTTCGTTTTGATGGAATGGATGCAGAAGCTGTTGATTACGAAGATTATCATTGAGGTGTAATGATGAAGATGCACAATCCACCCCATCCCGGTGAGGTACTCAGGGAGCTCTGCATCGAGCCAATGGACTTAAGTATTACTGAGGCTGCCGAGGCGCTTGGTGTTAGCAGAAAAACTTTGTCAGCTATTTTGAATGGTCATGCAGGCATTAGCCCTGAAATGGCAGTTCGTCTTTCTTTGGCATTCGGTACGTCTTCCGAGAGCTGGTTATATCAGCAGGCGCAGTACGATTTATGGGAGGCTGAAAAAAAGCGCAAATCCCTGAAGGTAAGGAAGCTATCAGCAGCATAACCAATCATTCGAGCCGACGCTGAAGAGTTTGGCGAGTTTCCTGAAATCTCGGGAGAAGAAATGGGGTCAGGTCTTTTATTATCACATTGCCAGATAAATGACAAAAGAACAAAAAAGGGTCAGGTCTTGGAAAAGGGGTCGCGTCTTGTTGCACATAGTCGAAAATCTCCTGACAACCAAATTCCAACTTATTGATTTTATTACCAACGAAAACGCCGTCTCCTGACAACAAAACGGGCTAGAAGTCCCATTAAGGCTGAATTGTGCAGCGATCTCTTAATCCATTGGTCCAGGGTTCGGATCCCTGACGGCCCACCAGTAAAAACAAAGGCTTAGAGAGTCTCCCTTGTAAATATTCGGCCAACCCATA
>DEII01000058.1 GCA_002352385.1 Methylococcaceae bacterium UBA2778
TTCGTAACGGTCGATATAGCGACGAAACGTCCGGTCGCACACTCCCAGTAACTGTGCCGCTTCCTCTTGGGGTAAGCGCTTGACGTACCATCGCTCATAAACATCTTCGAATCGCATTTGTCGTGTTTCCTGTAGCCATCTGGCCCGGCTCATGCCCCCTCCTTTCGAGTTCACATAAACCGGACAGTTTATTTGCTACAAAACCGGACAAAATATTAACTCGTAACATGAGTGTCCCGGACTCATTGAGGAGCACGGGGAACCTCAATGAGCGCGGGATGAAAAATGCTGTTTACATGGAGATTTCGTCGTCAAAGTCGCCATCGTCGATGTCTGGTGGGTGCAGGCGGTCGTGAGCTTCTTGTTGCGCCATGCAGGTGAGCTGATCGTGATAGGCCTCGAAGAACGTGTCGGTGAGTTGGCTCAGAAAGGTGAACAACCGATCGCCGGTGTCATCGGGAAGGTCGGGGGGAAAGAGTCGGTCAAATGGGTCGTGTTTCATCGCAGCGCCTCGATTGCGTCTTGGAGAAGGTCATCAGGAAGATGGTTAAGCCCTTTCGGGACAGCGAGCTTCATGGCGGTTTGCAGGATGACGCCGGCGTGACGGGGTTTGCCTTGAGCGGCCTGCAGCAGGATTTCGAGATCGGAATCGGAGAGCAGGGTCTGTTGGCATCCGGCCTGCTGGAGCGCGTGCTGAATGAGCTTGGAGAAGCACTCGCGATCGAGCATTGGCGGTGTGAGTTGATTCCGAAGTGTCTGCAGCCGGACGCCGCCGCTTGCGATATGTGTTGGCCTGCGCATCGAGGGGCGTCACCAGTCCAAGCGCTTGGCCCTCCTTGGACTCGACCTTCAGTGCACAGTCGACGTGGGGATCGACCGCCAGGACGACGGTTCGGCCGACGAGTTCGAACGGGACTTCATAGACTTGGCCATTGAAGGTCACGGTTCCGTCCTTGCGGACTTTGCGTGTATGGCGATGATAAAAGAGCTCATCGAGATGGGCGGCAAAGGCACCGAGCGGGCGGATCCTCAGAAGGTCTCGTTGGTAGCGCTCGATGGGAGACAACCCATTCAGACTGCTTGAACAGTGACGTGATAAATCCGCTCGAGCCACGCCCACAGCCGGGCATTGAGATCATCGAGACCGCGGATCTGCGTCGGATCGAGTTCGGACAGGAATTGATCGCGAACGGTGCGATGCCACTTTTCCAGTTTTTCCTTTCCTTCTGGCTGGTACGGCCAACAATAGACCAGACGGATCTCCAGCCGGGCGCAGATGCCCTGCAGGCTGCGTGAACGATAAGCCGCGCCGTTGTCGATCAACAGTTTTTTCGGTACACCGCGTTTGAGAACGGCCTGTTTGAGCACACCCTCGATATCGAGAGCGGTCTCGCCGAGACAGAAGGCGCTGTGAGCCATCAATCGCGATGCATCATCGATCAGCGATACCAGAAACACCTTTCTGAGACGCCCATCGACCGCAACCTTGGGGCCATGCATGACATCGCCCCGCCAGAGATCGCCGGCGAATTCGGCGACGAAGCGACGGCGTTCGACCGGTTCGCTGCCGCCGTCCCACGGTATGGACAACCCCTGTTGCTGCAATAGCCGATGGACGCTCGACCGTGACAATTCGCCCTTCGCCACAACCCCTTGCATCTCCAACAAGCGGATAAGGGTGTTGAGCAAGCGTTTCGGGTTGTCACGCTTGGCCTGAACGATCGCTTCCTGGACGTCGCACGGCAGCTTGGATCGGCCGTGGTCGCTGCGAATTTTCGGCGCCAACGCCTCGATGCCGCCACGCTTCCACAAATAATACCAATGCTCGATGGTTTTATCGGCAATGCGCGTCGATTGTCCGTCCGGGGCCAAATAGGTTTGGTTGCTCAACTGTTAAAGCAGGCGCTTGAGTTCGCCGTGATCGAGCCGTTCGCGGCTGGCCAAAGGTCCCAACACCGACAGCCGGAACAGCGCCACCGGGTGAATCTTTTTCATGGCTTTCTCCGAAAGAGTCAAAAGGCCCGATCAGTTAAACCCGAAAATCCACCGGTGTGAATCCGCACACTGTGTGGAGTCAAAAAATCATCGCTTCACTCCTGTCTCGACGAACAATAGATGCCGAGATTCATGGGACAAAAACACCCGATTGGTGCAACAGACACATCGCCTGTGACAAAGAGAGTTCGGCCAGAACCGCGCGCCACAACGCCTTCACACTTTGATAAACACCCCATTTGGCAAAGTGTCGGCACAGATGAAAGCCATGCTCGGAAAAACAGGCGTGCAGGCGCGACCACCAGCGCCAGATCGTATCCGCACCGGGGAGTACCTGTTCAGCGGCCTTCTCGATCGAGATTCCCGCCAAACACAAAACGATCGCCGCTTGCTGGATCGACCACAGAAACCAGCGCCGGGGCGGAATGCATTCCGGCAATGCCGAACAGGTGCGACGACAATGGCAGCAATAAAAACGTGGGATCGGCACCGGATTCAAACAGTCGTCACCCCGACCCTCGCGATCCGACTTGCGTGTATAGGCACCGTGACACCACACTCCAGCCTTTCCGCAATGCGGACAACGTTTCGGTCGATAGGTTTCGGGCGCTTCTTTAAGTTGCTTTAGGTGTTGCGCGAGGGTACCAATTCCTGGCACGATAGGTCGCATGGTCGATCTCCTTTGTTGTGATGCTTGGGTTTGGACTTTGTATCACTATACCCAAGGGAGATCGGCCTTGCTTCGACCTGTCTTATCCCGGACTATCTCCGGGACCCTTTCACAATGTGGCCTAATGAATCGTGGGATTTTTGAGCTTGATTAAGCTCGATTAACGGAGGACGGAACAACGATGCCCTGGGGACCTCAACGCTCACCAAAAAGAACCCACCTGTGCTCAAAAAAAGGTGCCCAGCAAATGCGCAGACATTTGTATAGCGAAGCAGGTGAGTGGAGCGAAGAGATTAATCCCCCCTACGACCCACACAAAGGGCCGTAAGGGGGGAAGTCAAAATCAGTTGGCTCGGGATGAGGTCGTTCTCATCGGCGCCCATTACGATTCCGTGCAAGGCTCCCCGGGCGGCCAATGACAACGCCAGCGGCGTGGCCGCGCTGCTGGAGATCGCCCGCCTGCTGGCAGAAAAGCGTCCGACACGCACAGTGCGGTTTGTGGCCTTTGTCAACGAAGAGTCACCCATCTTCTATTCACAGAAGATGGGCAGCCGAGTCTACGCGCGCCGTGCACGCAAGCGGGGCGACAATATCGTTGCCATGCTCTCTCGAAGACCATCGGCTATTACGTCGATGCCAAGGGCCGCCAGCATTACCCCTTGCCGTTGTATTCGCTGATTTATCCGGACACCGGCGATTACATCGCCTTCATCGGCAACCTCTCTTCGCGCGCTCTGGTGCGGCAAAGCCTCGGCTCATTCCGCCGCCACACGGCTTTTCCCTCGGAAGGCATCGCCGCACCCGGATGGATGGGAGGTATCTACTGGTCGGACCACTGGTCTTTCTGGCAGGAGGACTATCCCGCGCTGATGGTGATGGACACCGCCCCGTTCCGCTATCCCCATTACCACACCGGCGCCGATACACCGGACAAGATCGACTACCCGCGTCTGGCGCGGGTAACGGCAGGTCTCGCGCGGGTCACGGTGGATCTGGCGAAAAAGAAGCGTTAGCCAATAATCATATGCCCCTTTTCATCATAACAGGGGATTCCGATGCCGCTTTTCACGAAATACCCGTTGGCGATAAAACAACCAGCTACAACAGCGGCGCCAACACCCTGCCGACGCCTTCGGAGAGCCGTTGGTATTTGGAAATTCCCTGCCGGTTCACCGCTGTAACTTCTCTTGCCTCGGCGCAGTGGGAGATAAAATCCCGCTCCAGTTCAGCGGCTACCTCCGTGCTATAGAAAAAGAGGTTGGCCTCGAACCGGAAACCGGCGGTAAGAAGGAACTGAACGCCCATCATGGCCATGCCGGTGAACCCCAACGCCATGGAGAAGTCCCACCAGAACCCGGAACCGGGCGGTACCTCTCCGATCTTCAACGCCACCAGCGGCGCCAGGTAGACGCTGACCCAGAAGAAAGCCGACAAGATAGTTTTCATGATTCAAGCTTCCGGCTTCGTTTGCCCATGCCGTTCCTGCAGAGCAGTTTGGATTTTGATCAACTCCATGATGTTGTCGAGGTTGACAATACCGACCAGCTTGTCTCCTTCGGTCACAGAGAGCAGCCGGCAGTCGCAGTTCTGCAAACGCTCCAGAACCTTTTCCAGTGGCTCGCTAATATCGGCACTCTGAATCTCCCGTTCCATCCAGTCGCCAACCCGGGCCTGCTTTCCCTGCGACTGCAATCCTTTCAACAGTTCGCTCTGACCAAGCACCCCGACCATGACCGCGTCCACCAGCACCGGGAACTCTTTCTGGCTGCCAACCAGGGTCAGTTCGATGGCGCGGGACAGGGGATCATCGGGCGACAAGATCTGAAAATCGGTCAACATGGCCCGGCCTACGGCCGCATCGGACAAGGCGGATTTGATCTGTTCCATCCCCGCCTCGGCCGCGGCCCCGATCCACACGAACAGGGCGATGAAGATCAGGAAGGGGTTGTAGAGTAGACCCATGAAACCCAGCCACAGGGCCAGACCCTGTCCTATGCCGGCGGCCTTCCTGGTCGCCTGGGCGTGATCCATTCGCATGGCCAGCGCTGCCCGCAACACCCGCCCGCCGTCCATCGGGAAAGCCGGCAGCAGATTGAAGACGGCGAGCACTATGTTGAGCACCATCAGCCGTTCCAGAAACGACCCGCCGGTGAGGCTGAGCTGATCCACCGGCACCAATGCCTTGCTCACCGTGAGCCACAGCCAAAGGCCAAGCGCAATCACCAGGTTTACCGCAGGCCCCGCCAGCGCCACGGCAATCTCCTGTTTCGGGTCGTCGGGCATCCGCTCCATGGCGGCGACGCCGCCAATGGGCAACAGGGTGATTTGCCGGGTGCGGATGCCGTAACGCCGCGCCGTCAGCGCATGGCCCAATTCGTGCAGCACCACGCAGGCAAACAGCGCCAGGATAAAGCCGACACCGCTGACGACAGCGGCCATGCTTCCCTTCACCTGCCAGTACCTCAAGCCGATCCAGGCGATGAGAATGAAGAAGGTAGCATGAATGTAGACATCGATGCCGGCAAGGCGGGTCAGTTTCCAGGACCATTTCATGTTTTACTGCCTCATTGAAGCAAATAGAAGGATTCTCCTACCGCGAAACCATTGACGGCTATGGTACGGGCTCCGTCGTCACTGGCGTCATGATGAAGCGCCCGTTCAAATAATCCGAAAGATCCGGCAAGCAGCATGATACCAACTAAAAAAATACGGAATATGAGTCCTCCGTTCAGAATCGGCATGGAATCGGTGAGCACCATGTCAGCCGCCTCTTTTCGCCTCGGTGCCGGTGATACCCATGGCCGCGCCGATATCGGCGCGGCGCAAAGCCGGAGCATCGTTGATGCCGTCACCGGTTATGGCTGCTACTTCGCCGTGGACCTGCAGAGCTTCCACCAGGCGTAGTTTCTGTTCCGGCGTGACCCGTACGAACACGGCGGTGACGGTGGCGGCCTGAATCTGTTCGATTTCCCTCGGATCAACCATCGCCTTCCCTGTTGGATTGAACCGCATCCGTCTCCATAATCGCCAGCTGCTTCTCAAGTTTTTCAATCAAGCGAACCAGATTACCGATCAGCAATCCCGTCCATACCCCAATGGATAGGAATCCGATCTCTTCCAACATCAGATCGTTCATTTGCGCGAAATCCAAAATGCCGAAAACCAGAAGCTGCACCCCGAAAACACCTGCAATGATTTTGGCCTTCTGGGCCAAGGTGGTCCGCGGGAACATGAACGTGGCCAGCCCGATCCCGACCCAGGTGCCGCTGTAGAGGAACAGGGTGATCTCCTCGAATTTGAACGCCGCGAAAAAAATGATCAGGATAATGTGCGCGCCAAAGATGGACGCCAAAATCTTTTGTGTGGTGGTCATCGACTTCTCCGATTCATTCCATTTCCAATGCTTCGATTTCCGCCTGCGTCATACCCGTTGGACGGGCACGCAATCTGCCCAGCCGCCGGCTGCGTTCCGAATACGCCTTCCAGGAAGGCGTGTCTAGGAGGCTGTCCGAGAACAGACTGATCTACTGCGGACGAGCCTGATTGGCCAGATTTGCAGTCCGACACTCTCCTCGGGGCGGTTGCAGGCCAGCAGCATATCACACCCCGCATTCAGGGCAAGCGGAACCCGTGCCGGAGTTTGAGTTTGATCAGACCGTGAGTTGATAAATCTCCAGGACTCATCTTTCAATCGCTTTTCCAATTGCTTAATCGGACCGGCACCGTCGCCGGATCCCATCTGGATTTCCATCTCTCTGTTAGCTTCCTATCGCTCAAAGTACTTTCATTGTCGAAAAACTGCGTTAAACTTCCTATCCGTTTTAACGACACCCCCTGTTCGACAAATCCGCCGACAGGCCGGCGATAACTCCGGAAAATGATCGGCTGATGCGGCTGCTCGTATGGAAAATGTGATATTGAGACATAACATCGTTGCTTCAATGAGGTCCCGGACGCGCAATCCTGCTCCGGTCGCAGGAGCCAGCGAAAAGTTTTGAATCGGTCCACCCGCTTCATGCTCCAATTCATCAAGCTAAACCCCGGCTTTGCCGCGAACATCCGGCACATCGAACAGTCCCGCCCGGGCGCTCTCCAGGATGGCCAGCACGGCCGGATGCTTCAGCTTGCGTTGCGGGGAGATCGCGTAAAATCGCTCGCGCACCGCATCGATCCGACCGATCGACTCGGCGCCGTACTGATGGCGGATTTCCATCTCCACCGCGACCGGTGCGACGAACAGTCCCACCCCGGCAGCGGCGAAGGTCTTGAGCAAGGCGCTGTCCTCGATTTCCGCCTGGATATTGGGACACAGCTGCTCGGCATCGAACCACTGATCCAGCGAGCGCCGCAGCGCCGTGCTCGGTGTCGGCAACAGCAGCGGCGCGCCGTTGAGAGAGCGCGGAAAGTCCGGGCGATAGCGCGCGGCCAATTCCTGTGTGCCAAACACCGCAACGGTGCATTCCCCCAAGAGATGGTTGAACGTGCGGGCGCCGGCCGAAGGCGTGGCAGGAATGTCCGACAACACCAAATCGATGCCGTGCAGCGAAATTTCCGCCAGCAAGCGCTCGGCTTTGTCTTCGTAGCAAACAATCTGCACCGGCTCGGCCAGATGCAGTGCCGGTTCGATCAGGCGATAGGCGATCAGCTTGGGCAGGGCATCCGCCACCCCCACGCTGAGCCGCAGCCCCCGTCCGGTGGGCCGCCCCTTGAGGGTGTTGGTCAGCTCGCGTCCCAGCGCAAAGATCTCCTCCGCATAGTGGAATACGGCACGGCCCGTGTCCGTAAGCACCAGCCCGCGCCCCTCCCGATGAAACAGCTTTTGCCCGATCGCCCGCTCGAACACCGCCAACTGGCCGCTGATGGTGGGCTGTGCCAGCTGCAGTTTTTCGCAAGCCCGCGAGATACTGCCTTCCTTCGCAACGGTCCAGAAATAATACAAATGCTGGTAGTTCAGTCGCTCCATAGCCGCTAATATATCGATAATAACGATAAATAAAATAGAAAAATCTATTTTACTATGGAAATGATCGTCGGTATTCTTGTGTGGTGTCAATTACTTTATGACCGAGCAAATCCCCTGCAGAAACTGCTACAAGAAGCCACAACCATGAAAACGAAACGATCGAGCGATGCCGCCAATGGTGATTTCGGCGTCTTATCGAATCTCCGCCATGACAGCCCGGCCGGCATGGTGGTGTTCCTGGTGGCGGTGCCGCTCTGCCTGGGCATCGCGCTGGCATCCGGCGCGCCGCTCTTCTCGGGGCTGATCGCCAGCATCATCGGCGGTCTCCTGGTTCCGCTGCTGAGCCGGTCCGCCCTGGGGGTCAGCGGCCCGGGCTGCGGGTCTCGCAGTGATCGTGCTGGCGGCCATCCAGGAGCTCGGCTTCAAGGCTTTTCTGCTGGCCGTGGTGGTGGCCGGCATCTTTCAGACACGCAAGGGATTACAGTGGATCTGGCGCCGCCTTGTTCTCATACGAAGAAACTGAGTCGGAATCCGGCACCTTACACCGCCGTGGTCTCGTCACCGAAATCTGGTCTTGCGAAAACGCAACAGTCTTCTCCATTCCCAGTAACTCGCCGATAATCCCTACTGGGGAAGCAGATTCCCAAGTACCAGACTGGAGCAACAGCTAGGGGGCTGTCCGAGAACCGCGATCGTAGCGAGGGCGAGACTGNNCTGATTGAGTCAGATTATTGATGGAAACCAAGGATGTATTTCATCAAAATGATCGGGAAAGCTGGCCAATCAGGCTTCGCCGCAGCAGATCAGTCTGTTCTCGGACAGCCTCCTAGGCGAATGCCGCCGGACCATCGTAACCAATGCCCAATAAAAAAACGGGGTCTTTCGACCCCGTTTTCTCATGCGGTCAAGATCCCGAAACAGTGATCTTTTTAGGCTGCACCGCCGCCTTTTTCGGAATCACAAGTTCCAGAACACCGTCTTTGCTCGATGCCGAGATCCCTTCCGCGTCTACTGTGTCAGGGAGTGTAAAGCGGCGGTAAAAAGTACCGTGCGTCCGTTCGACCCGCTTGTAGCCCTCCTTTTCGGTCCTGGCTTCGGTATCCCGTTCGCCTTTGATGGTGAGCACACCGTTCTCCATGGTGATGTCGATGTCCTCCGGTTTGACGCCGGGCAGATCGGCCTGCAGCACATAGCGGCTCTCCTCCTCCTTGATATCCACCGCCGGCGCCCACTCTGCAGTGACCGCCGAGCTGTCATTCTGCACTGCTTCGAAATTCCGCTCCAACTCTTTCTGCAGCTGGCTTAAAAGGCTCCAGGGTTCATAACGTGTTAAAGTCATTTTGTTGTCTCCATATATCAAGTTGAACATGGTTATCTATATGGAGTCTTGTGGAAACATTTCAAGCCTTCTATTTTATGGCGGAACCGTTTTGCGTTCCGCCCGACACTCCCACCGGCTAACTTAATGGCAGTGACGCAGGAACGCGGCAACGAGAGAACTATGGTCGCGGGGCGGGGTCACCCAACCCAGCAGCGCGCATTGCGAAACAGGCGCATCCAGGGGCCGTCTTCGCCCCACTCGTCCGGATGCCAGCTGTTGTGCACGGTTCTGATACAGCGCTCCGGATGCGGCATCATAATGGTGAAGCGCCCATCCCGGCTGGTCAGCCCGGTGATGCCCAAGGGGGAGCCGTTGGGGTTGAACGGATAGGCCTCGGTAGGTTTGCCATAGTGATCCACATAACAAAGCGCGGCCGCTCCTGTGCTCAGTGCTTCAGCTGGATCGCCGGCAAACCCGGCCCGACCTTCGCCGTGGGCGACGACCACCGGAAGACGCGCCCCGGCCATCCCCTGCAGCAGAATCGACGGCGATTCCTGCACTTCGACCAGAACCAGGCGCGATTCGAACTGCTCCGACTCGTTGCGCCCGAAGTGGGGCCACCGCTCGGCGCCCGGTATCAGCTCATGCAGGTTGGAGAACATCTGACAGCCGTTGCATACCCCGAGCCCGAACGTGTCGGAACGTTCGAAAAATGCGGCGAACAGATCCCGCGCCCGGACGTTGAACAGAATCGATTTCGCCCAGCCTTCACCAGCCCCAAGCACGTCGCCGTAGGAGAAGCCGCCGCAGGCCGCCATACCGACATAGGTTCGCAGATCGGCGTCGCCATCGACGATGTCGCTCATGTGCAGATCGATGCAATCAAAGCCGGCTCGATCGAACGCGGCGGCCATCTCGACATGGCCGTTGACGCCCTGTTCACGCAGGATGGCCAGACACGGCCGGTGCGTATTGACATAGGGCGCCGCGATATCGTCCCGGGAATCAAACGGCAGTTCGGCGCGCAAACCGGGATCGTTGTCATCCAACAGATTGTCGAACGCCTGCCGCGCGCAGTCCGGATGATCCCGCAGCGCCTGCATCCGGTAGCTCGTCTCTGACCAGATGCGCTGCAATTCGGCGCGCGATGCCGCAAACAGCGCCAGCCCGGCACGAGAAAAAGAGAGCACGGACACCTCACACGGACTGCCGATCACATGGCTGAACGGGCCGAGTCCGGCCTGGCGCAGCTGCTCGAGCACAACGTCGCCTTCTTCTTCCCGAACCTGAATCACCGCACCGAGCTCTTCATTGAACAGAGCGGCCAGCGGATCGGTGCCGAGCTCATCCAAGGCAACCGAAAGGCCGCAGCGCGCAGCAAAGGCCATTTCGCACAGGGTCGCCAACAAACCGCCGTCGGAACGGTCATGATAGGCAAGGATCCTGCCCGCATCGTTCAATGCCCGGATGACCTCAAAAAAGGCTTTCAGCCGATCGGGATCATCGAGGTCGGGGCATTTGTCCCCCATCTGATTGAAAACCTGGGCCAGCACAGATCCGCCCAAACGGTTGCGACCGCCGCCCAGATCGATCAATATCAGCAGCGTGTCGCCAAGATCGGTGCGCAGCTGCGGCGTCAACGTCTTGCTGACATCCAGCACCGGAGCAAAGGCCGAAACGATCAATGAAAGGGGTGCGGTCATCGTCTTCTCTTCGGCCCCCTCGTGCCACACCGTCCTCATCGACAGCGAATCCTTTCCGACCGGAATCGCAATGCCCAGCGCCGGACACAACTCCAGGGCAACGGCCTTGACGGTATCGAACAGCGCCGCATCCTCGCCCGGTGAACCGGCCGCCGCCATCCAGTTGGCCGATAGCTTGATCTCGCCGAGTGCTGCGATCGGGGCAGCCGCCAGGTTGGTCATTGCTTCCGCAACTGCCATCCGACCCGAGGCCGGCGCATTAATCACCGCCAGCGGCGCACGTTCGCCCATCGCCATCGCCTCCCCGCGGCTGCTTCGATAGCCGCAGGCCGTGACCGCCACATCGGCGACCGGAACCTGCCAGGGTCCCACCATCTGGTCACGAACGACCAGCCCGGTCACCGACCGGTCGCCGATGGTGATCAGAAAACTTTTGTCGGCCACCGCCGGAAACCGCAGCACGCGCTCCACCGCTTCGGTCAGGTCGACGCCCTTGAGCTCCAGCGCAACGGTTCGAGCGCTCTGATGCGCCACATCACGCTGCATCCTCGGCGCCTGCCCGAACAGCAGCGACATGGGGATATCGATCGGCCGATTGTCGAATCGGCGATCGGCCAACAGCAACTGCGGATCGGTGGTCGCCTCACCGATCACCGCGTAAGGACAGCGCTCGCGCTCGCACAATGCGGCGAACGTTTGCAGCGCTTCCGGCTCGATCGCCAGAACATAACGCTCCTGAGCCTCATTGCACCAGATCTGCATCGGCGACATGCCCGGCTCGGCGTTCGGGATCGAACGCAGCTCAAAACGGCCGCCGCGGCTGCTGTCATGGATGATTTCGGGCACCGCGTTCGACAGACCGCCGGCGCCGACATCGTGAATCGACAGAATCGGGTTGCCATCACCTAGTGCACAGCAGGCATCGATCACCTCCTGGCAGCGCCGCTGCATTTCAGGGTTGTCACGCTGCACCGAAGCAAAATCGAGCCGCTCGGCGCTTTCGCCCGATGCCAGCGAAGAGGCGGCCCCGCCCCCGAGGCCGATCAGCATCGCCGGCCCGCCCAAGACGATGATCGGCGCCCCCGGCGGGATGGTTTTTTTGTGCACATGGGCAGGACGAATATGGCCCATGCCGCCGGCAAGCATGATCGGTTTATGGTAACCGAAAAAGGCCCCGATGCCGCCGACGACAGGCTGTTCGAAGGTGCGGAAATAACCGGTCAGATTGGGTCGTCCGAATTCGTTGTTGAATGCCGCACCGCCGATCGGCGCTTCCAGCATGATCGTCAGCGGCGAGGCGATGCGCTCCGGCGCCCCGTAATCGGCTTCCCATGGCTGCGCGTAGCCTGGAATGTGCAGATGAGAGACCGAAAACCCGGTCAGGCCGGCCTTGGTCCGAGAGCCGCATCCGGTCGCCCCTTCGTCGCGAATCTCACCGCCGGAGCCGGTCGCAGCTCCGGGATAGGGCGAAATCGCGGTTGGATGGTTATGGGTCTCCACTTTCATCAGCAGATGGGTCGGTTCATCAATGTAGCCGTATCGTCCGGTTTTTGCGTCGCGCAACAGAACCGGAGTCGCAACACCTTCCACGACCGCCGCGTTGTCATGATAGGCGGAAAGCAGACCCTGCGGACTGCACGCGGCGGTATGGCGGACCATAGCGAACAGCGTCTGCGACTGCTGCCTGCCGTCGATAATCCAGCTTGCATTGAAGATCTTGTGCCGGCAGTGCTCCGAGTTCGCCTGGGCGAACATCATCAGCTCGACATCGGTGGGGTCGCGCCTCATCTGCCGAAAACGATCGACCAGATAGGCCTGTTCCTCTTCGGACAGTGCCAGACCCAACCGGTCATTTGCTCCGCGCAGCGCCTCGCGCCCTTCAGCGAGCAGTGCCACCCGCTGCAGCGGTGCGGGCTCGTGGCGCGCGAACAGGGCGCCCACATCACCATTCGGCAGGACCGTTTGTGTCATGCGGTCATGCAACAAAGGCAGCAGGCGCGTGCGCACCGGCTCACTGAGATGCCCTCCCGAGGCTGTCTGAAGGCAAAACCGGATACCTCGCTCCAGGCGATTGACCTGCAACAAGCCGCAGCGCCTGGCGATTTCCGTCGCCTTCGACGACCAGGGCGAAATCGTCCCGGGTCTCGGCACCACGAGAAAACGCTCGTCCTCTCCCTGTGCCAGGCAGCTGCCGCGACCATAACCAAGGAGCCGCTCGAGCGCCTCGCGTTCGCCCCCATCAAGCGCTCGTTCGATATCGACAAAATAAATATAGTCCGCCGCACAATAACGAATCCGGGGATCGATGGCCTGCAGATCCAAGAGCAGTTTCCGCGCTCGAAAATCCGATAAAGCGGACGGGCCGGCGAGTGTAATGATCATGAAAAGGCCAATACAATAGCGTTATCGATCTGACGGCGTCAGCTGTCCGAATCGGCGGGCTGCCCCTTGATCTGTTCGTGCATCTGCTTGAGCAGCTGCAACCCGGCCCCTTTAGACAAGGGTGTTCCGGAGTCGTCCAGCACGAACACCTCGGTCTTGCCTTCGTTGTCCTCCAGTTTGATCCGGTATTCCTCTTCCACCGGTTCGTCGCCCCTCCAGAAGGCGAGACTCGACCAGAACCCCGCCTCCTCTTCCGGAACTACGTACAACACATAGTAGTAGCCGGTGGAGCGGTCCCGATCGGTAATCTCCAGCCCCATACGGGCGAGCGCCTTGCCCACCAGCCGCCAGGCGATCGGATAAGGATCATTGATAACCAGATGAGACGGCATATCCTCGCCCCGCGGCAACCGCTCGGAATTGGGCACCTCCGGCGTTTGACCGCTGTACGGTCCTTCGGCCCCGGCACGCCCATATTCCGACGCACCATCCGCACCGGCACCATTCGCGCCACGCTGCGAAGATGCCTGTTCGACCGATGAAAGAGTCAGGTCCGGGGGAACCTCGAGCGGCGGAATCTCCTGGCTGTATTGGTACTCCTTGGTTCTGTCGGGCAGCATTCCACACGCCGACAGTACCGCGAAAAGACCGGGAAGCAGCAATACCATGCCACAGTGACGTAATATCCTCATAATCGATCGACGCATGTTATATGAAAGTTTAGAGTTTTTGCGGGTCTGCATTAGGAGTCGGGATATTCTCGTCGGACCAAACGCATGTAATGGTCAGACCAACCCGGCTGTCCGCAAAGCATCGTGGACAACGGAATGATATTCATCGGCAAGCCAAGTCAGCGGCAGGCGAATCCCTTTCTTGATGAATCCCATGTCATACAGCGCCCATTTCACCGGGATCGGATTGGACTCGACAAACAACCGCTTGTGCAAAACAGACAGGCGCGCGTCGATCGCTTCGGCTTCCTCTCTCCGACCGGCCATTGCCGCGGCGCACATTTCATGCATCAGCCGCGGCGCCACGTTGCAGGTGACCGAAATATTGCCGTCGGCACGCTGCAGACAGAGCTCGCAGGCAGTCGCGTCGTCACCAGAATAGATGGCAAACCGTTCGCCGCACAGATCCCGAATCTCCCGCCCCCGCTCGAGTTTCCCGGTCGCCTCTTTGATGCCGGTGATGTTCTCGATTTCCGCCAGCCGCGCCACCGTCTCCGGCAGCATATCGCAGGCCGTTCGGCCCGGCACGTTATAGAGGATCTGCGGAATATCGACGGCCTCGGCGATGGCTTTGTAGTGCCGATAAAGCCCTTCCTGAGTCGGCTTATTGTAATACGGCGTCACCAGCAGGCAGGCATCGGCACCCAGGTTTTCCGCCCGCTGCGTCAAAGCGATGGCTTCCGTTGTCGAGTTGGCGCCGGTCCCGGCGATCACCGGGATGCGCCCGGCGACCCGGTCGACGATCCGCCGAATCACATCGCAATGTTCCTCCTCGTTCAACGTCGCCGACTCGCCGGTGGTGCCCATCGCCACGATCGCATCCGTTCCTTCCAGGATATGAAAATCGATCAGGTTATTCAGACTTGTCGTATCCAGCGCACCGCTCTCTTCCATCGGTGTCACCAGCGCAACAATGCTGCCTCGAATCATGCAGGTCGTCCCAAGCGGATTAAAACCATGCATCTTACCGTGCGGCACGCTGTTCTGACAAGTTGGGCTGTACGATGCTGTTACGAGTTAATATTTTGTCCGGTTTTGTAGCAAATAAACTGTCCGGTTTATGTGAACTCGAAAGGAGGGGGCATGAGCCGGGCCAGATGGCTACAGGAAACACGACAAATGCGATTCGAAGATGTTTATGAACGGTGGTACGTGAAGCGCTTGACGCAAAAGGAAGCGGCGCAGTTATTGGGTGTATGCGAACGGACGTTTCGTCGCTATATCGAC
>DEII01000122.1 GCA_002352385.1 Methylococcaceae bacterium UBA2778
AAATCTGGCCGATCAGGCTCGGCCACAGTAGATTAGTCTATTCTCGGACAGCCTCCTAGGGTAGGGTACCGGCAATTTCCTCAACGTTCAATGGTGGGCGGAAAATGCGCGCCACCATACAGATAATCGCTTTCATCATAGAAATCGTTCGGGTTGAGAACCTCATTCCAGGTTTCTTCCGGCACGGGCATGACGAAGGGAGCCTCGTCTTCGTCTACAAACACACCCTCGTTTTGCTCACCCTCAGGGACTGTGATCGACCTCGCCGACACATCGTGCGGGATTTCACTCCGCGTGAAAATACCGTCATGTTGTTGTTCGTTACCCATAATCGTTCCTCCCACCGTATAGTGCAGTGACAGCTTTTTTGAATCTTTTTGAGGATTCAAACCATTTGGCAATTTCCAGAATGCGTGCCGGATGGACGCGATTCTTTGCCCAATGGCTCTACCATAAGTCGATGCCTGCCGGCTGTATGTAATAAAACTCACACCGTTTCTGTATCCTTTTCCCCTCGGATCGAATCTTAATTACCTCCATCGCAGTACCGAGTGGTGCGCACGGCGCACCCTACGGTTAACACCGCGATGGGTAGCGTGCGCCATGCACAACCATTTCGCATAACGCAACGGCGCATGTCTTGTTGGCGGCCTATCGTAGATTGCGGTTGAGGAACGAAATCCAACATAACAGCCTCGATACAAGCCCAACCGGTGAGTTTCGCTACCGCTACGCAGTCGGCTTAGGGGTCGATTTACCATATTCAGCATTGCTGCATTCGATGCAAACCGCTTGAACTCGAAGGCAGATCTATGGTATTCAATACGGCAATCAACCAAAAAAAGAAATGATCTTATGTCATCACCGCTTGGTCTGAAAGATATACCACTACTTGCCGATGTACCGGCAGAGGAACTCGCCGCGCTCGAAGAACTTGTTGCAAACCGCCACTATAAAAAAAATGCCGTGGTTGTTGCACAGGGGGACGAGACAGACTCTCTTTACATGATCATCTCCGGATCGATGAGAGTTTACATCAGTGACGGAGAGGGGCGGGAGGTGACGCTCAACACACTCACTCCCGGTGACTCGTTTGGTGAATTGGCCTTGCTCAGTGATCAACCGCGATCAGCCAGCATTTCGACAATTGAAGAGAGCCATTTATGGGTTATTTCCAAAGGTGATTTTTTGGCGTGCATGAACCGATTTCCCCAGATCGCCCAAGGTATCATCAAGGCGTTGATAGAACGCGTCCAGGCTTTGACCGACGAAGTCAGCAGTCTTGCCCTGCTGGATGTCTACGGCCGTGTGCGCCGGCTGCTCATGAAAAACGCACGGCAGCGAAACGGAAAGCTTGTCGTTCCCAGATTGACCCATATGGCAATAGCGACCCGTGTCGGTTCATCGCGCGAAATGGTCAGCAAAATTCTCAGCGACCTAAGCCGAGGACAATATATATCGGTCGACAAAGAGTGGATTACGATTGAAAAGCCGCTTCCGTCCGGCTGGTAGCCACCGGAGTGGAGCCCGGCGCCCGCACCTAAGAAATGACAGGATGAACAAGATTTTTCAGGATTAACAGGATTACCTAATGGATCTGTTCGACAGGGACCACGGCACCGATCGGGGTTTGCAACCCTGTATCTCCGATCCCTGTCTATTAAACCTGCTCCAGGAATTTACCCTTTCCACCCGTCCATTCAGGCTGTGTTCAGGAAACGGCTGCTATCTTGTTCCTGAACTCAACCAGAAAAGGAACATCCTTATGAAACGCATCACGATCACAATCCTGTTCGTTATCGTTGCAGTCGCTTTCCCCCTGTCAACCATGGCGGACCATAAGCATCACCACCGGCATGAACAAAAACACCATCACGGACAGGCTCATCACCACGGCCGACACCACGCTTATGCGCGGGGCTACAAGCACGCCTTAAAAGACATCAGACGAGCACGACATCACCATCGCAACCATCACCACTACGCACCACACCGGGTCGAACACCGCTATTATCACCACGACCCTGTAATCGTCGAGCGCAGATACCGACTCCACTCACCGGTGCCGATCATCGCCGGCGGCATCATCGGAGGAATTGTCGGAACGGAAGTAGGACACGGTGATCCCATGGCCGCAACAATGGGCGCGGTTATCGGCGCCGTGGTCGGCGATTCCATGAATCATTAAGACGACGGAACGGGATGACGCTCCCGATCCGTTAGCTTCGATGCTGGTCAGACCCAGCCGGTTTGGTTATCCTTAGCGCAACCGGCGAGGCTCAACGCCTCGCCGCATCGCTTGCAACCACCGGGGGTCACCCATGAAAATCGTTTTCAGATTGGAGCGTGCCGCTCTCGCGCTGATGATCGCCGCGGGAAGTGGCATGAGCTTGTGCCCGCAGGCTGAAGCCCGGCCCGGCTTCTCAGACCAAGCGTTCGTGTTGGCAGGTCGCAGCGGAGTCTCATTGGAGCAGGCGGCGGCACGCGTCAAACGGAAAATCGGCGGCCGCATCCTCAGCGCGGAGACGATCACCCGCAAAGGCAGGCGCGTCCATCGCATCAAGGTGCTGCGGCCCAATGGGAACGTCAAAGTCGTGTTTGTCAATGCCGAATAACCGATCGTATTGACCGGCATGCGCATCCTGGTCGTCGAGGACGAACCCGAATTATGCCTTCAGCTGCAGACGCTGCTAAAGGCGGCAGGCTATGCTGTGGACAGTGCCGAGGACGGCCGCTCCGGGTTGTTCATGGGAAGCGAATACCCATTCGACCTGGCACTTGTGGATATCGGTTTGCCCCTCATAACCGGGATGGAGGTCATCCGGCAATGGCGCGAGCAGGGACTCGCCTTTCCGGTCCTGATTCTGACTGCGCGCGGACGCTGGCAGGAAAAAGTGGAAGGGCTCGAAGCCGGCGCCGACGACTACCTGGTCAAGCCGTTCCACCCCGAAGAGCTGCTGGCGCGGGTGCGCGCCCTGCTGCGGCGCGCGTCCGGCAAAGCCCGTTCGATCGTACTCAGCGGACCGTTTACGCTCGATACCAGCGCCCGGACGGCTCTGCTCGACAGTCGCACGCTCGAACTCACCGCCTATGAGTACAAAGTACTCGAATATCTGCTGCTCAATCCCGGCAAAGTGGTCTCCAAGACCGAGTTGACCGAACACATCTATGATCAGGATTTCGATCGCGACAGCAATGTGATCGAAGTTTTCATCGGCCGCCTGCGCAAAAAACTGGATCCCGACAACGCTCTGAAGCCGATCGAGACACTGCGCGGGCGAGGCTACCGCTGGGCGCTGAAGCACCAGGAATGAAGCTTTCACTGCAGGCCCGGCTGCTGCTGACCGCATCGATAATCCTGGCTACCTTCGTGGCTCTGACCGGCCTGGCGCTCGATCAGGCGTTTCGCGACAGCGCCGAAGCGGCCCTGAACGACCGCTTGGAAGGCACGATGTTCGCGCTGCTGGCCGCAACCGAGGTCAGTGAAAACGGCGAGCTGAGCTTCTCCCGCGCCCTCCCCGATCCGCGCTTCAACCAGCCCGCTTCCGGTCTGTACGCCCTCGCCAAACGCATCGGCGGCAATCAACTGCTGAAGACACCATCCATGCTTGGCGTCGAAATCCCGACACCCATTTTCCCGGCGATCGGAGAGGGCCGCTTTCAGCGCCTGGTCAGCGGCAACGGCACACCGCTTTATTCATACAGCTACACAGCCAACTGGGATTACGGCCCACAGCGGCAATATCCGGTCGGCTATTTCGTGGCGGAAAACCTGATCGGGTACCATCGCCAGATTGCCCGCTACCGGCGCAGTCTATGGGGATGGCTTGGGGCAGCGGCCCTACTGCTGCTCCTGGCGCAGGGGGCAATCCTGCGCTGGAGTCTGAAACCGTTGCGTCAGGTCGAACGCGAACTGGCCGATATCGAGGCGGGACGCAGCAACGCGCTGCATGGGAACTATCCGCGTGAACTCAGCGGCCTGACGCACAATCTCAACGCCCTGCTCTCGACCACCCGCGAACAACTGGCGCGCTACCGCGACGCGCTGAGCAATGTATCGCACAGCCTGAAAACACCCTTGACCGTTCTGCGCGGGACCATTTCCGACTCGATCGACAATGAACGATCCCTTCGCGTGGCCACAGAACAATTGAACCGTATGCAGCAGATCATCGATTACCATCTGCAGCGCGCCTCCGCTGCCGGGCGCCGACAACTCATCAAACCGGTGCCGGTACGACCGATCGCGCACAAAGTGATCGACACGCTGCAGAAATCGCATACGGAGGCCCCTATCGAGATTCAGTGCGCAGTGGAGAAAGACGTCAAATTCTATGGCGATGAGGGGGATCTGTATGAGATTATCGGCAACCTGATGGACAACGCTTTCAAATGGTGCCGCCGGCGAATTCATCTCACCGCGGAGAACGATGCAAACAAGGCGTTCAGGCTGCGAATTGAGGAAGACGGCCCAGGAATTCCGTCCCCTATCGCCGAACACATGCTGGAACGCGGCAGGCGTGCCGACCCGACCGTGGAGGGTCACGGCGTCGGTCTGTCCATGGTCCATGAAATCGTGCTGCTCTACGGGGGAACGCTGGAAATCGGCACGAGCCGTTTGGGCGGGGCGGCGATCAGCATCACGATACCGTAACCGATCCGGGAGGCCGATTCAGCCGCTTTCCTGTTGGCGAGGATAACGCATGGCTTGTCCACTGGCGCGCGTCTCGTCGGCAAGTGCTCTGTAGCAAAGCGAATGCTCAGGGCAAAGCCACCCCGCAACGGTTCGCTATGGTTTTGGCCAAACGTTCAAAATCCTCGAAACAACTCACGACCGCCTGCATATGTGCACCGATGGCCCCGTCGGCCGGTCTCAGACTGAACATGGGCTTGCGCGCCTCCATCGCCAAAGGCATCAGGCTGCGGTAATGCTTGAGCGTATCCAGGCAATAAGGGTCCTGAGCCACACTTGGCGAAGCGCTACTCGGCTCATCCAGCACCGATTGTCGATATACACCTGGGATACGGCGCATCCATCGTTCGTAAGCTCTCACTGGCCGATCCAAACGAACAGCGTGCTGCATGACCACATACCCCACAGGCTGCATGTCAGCGCCCGGAAGCAGCAGATCCGGATCCGGATTTTTTTCCAGCCTGGCCGCCCAGTCCGAGCGCCACCGCCGCAAAGTCGGCCCAAGGTTACGAAGCCCCTGCAACGAAAACAGATCCGGCGCTAACGGAATGACGACGTGGCGTGCAGCAATCATCGCTGCTCGATTGACTGCACCGAGATTGGGACCGACATCGATCAACACCAATTCCGATTCACGTTGATCAGCCGACTTGACAATCGCCCGGAAAAACGCGGAGATGACACGAAAAGCCGCTTCATCCCCATCATGGCAGCGGGGCCAGGCATCCGACAACTTATCCTCGAAACCCGATAACCCGAGATCCCCAACGATCAGACCGATGTTGTCGGCGACGTCTTCCACGTGAGGCTGCGCGATATCGCCAGTCCCTTTAAGGATCGGCTGGATGACGCCCAATAGGGTGCCGGGATGGGCACTGTCCGGCCAAAGATCCTCCAATCGGTCTTCATCGAGAAACATGGCGGTCAAATTAGCTTGCGGATCTAGATCGGCGGCAACCACGCTTACGCCAAGATCGGCGAGCATCCAGGCCAAGTGATAAACCAGCGAAGTCTTGCCCACGCCACCTTTGTTGTTAAAGAATGCAATGGTTTTCATGGCGCACACCTCACGACGACCAGAACGCTGCCGGCTTCAAAAACGAAATCGGGCAGTGGATTGCCATTCTTTTGCAATTCACGCTGAGCCAGCGGCAATCCCAACCCAAAACGTTGCACGTATCCCATAACCTTCATGGCTTCGGCCACCAGGGGATTGCGGTAATCGGTCGCACCTGTGCCGAAATTCTCCGGATTGACCTGGCCATACAGACCGCCGGGATTGGAAATCTCGATGCGGTCGGAAAACCAATAGACCTTTACCGGCGCATTGGTGTTTTCGTAGCTGCGGTGCATCAAAGCATTACGGCTCAATTGCTGCAGCGCCACGATCGGATAGTCAGGATGTCGGAGTTCACGCACACCACCGGCAATGTCCGTTGCAGTGGAGATGTTGATTTCCAGCAGTTCGTCCAACCGGTAAAGAACCTGCTGCAAGGGTCCCGACAGTTCCTTCTGATCGCGAACGGGATCCGTCAACTCGGTACCGTTGATGCGCACAAACTGAACATAGGCGCCGGGCAGCCATTGTCTCGGATCACGACCGAACACTAAAACAGCTGCATAATTGGGCGTCTCATGACCTGAAAGGAAACGAAGGGAAACAAGCTGCTGATTGACCGAACGGTCGTTTTCTCGAAGCACATCCGGTGCCACGGCGGCAGGCAGGTAAGCGTGCCGGAAAAACTCCAAATCCAAATGATCCAGTGTTGCGCCGACGACGGGGCGTGAATCGAAAGGCAAATCGGCGGCGCGCCGCCGCTCCGACAATCGGCGCTCTTCCTCCGCCGTCGCGACCGCGAGACGCGGTCCGACCCTAATCCAGACCCGGCCAGTGAAGCGCACCGGCGGATTATCGGACGGTTCGACAATGACAACGGCAATTTCACATCCACACACAACCTGTTTCTGCACCAGCAGCACAGGCGGCGGAAGAATATTCCCATCCGAGCGCATGTCCGACAATGTGCGCAGCAGCTCATCCGTAATCGCCAGATCGGCGCAACCACCCTTGTCTTTGACTCCTATGAATATCACGCCAGGTTGACCGTAGCCAGGCAGGTCATTGGCGTACGCGCAAATTGTCTTGCGAATTTCGTCGCGCTCGGCCAGTGACGCCTTCCGCTCCACGCAGTCAGACTCCATGTCGTCAAACAGTTGCTCCAATTCTTCTGCTGTTAACATGACTCCATTTCTATCGGCTAAACGTTCAAATCCAGACTATCGGAATAGCCTTCAATCATAAGCCATGAAGAGAATCAAAGATAGAGTTTTTAACACCACTTTCCAATGATGCCAGAGACTGCTAAAGTCATCGACAACAACGCCATCAACTCCTGTCAGCAATTTCCGTCCGCCCACCATGACGCACGCCTGCCGTTCTATCTCGCCGGTCTCATTCCGAATCTGGGACGCCAAATACCGGCTCAAAAGGTCCGCTGGGACGCAGGAAGCCTCCATCGAGGAGACCTGGCGTCGGGTCGCGAGATCATTGGCCGGAGTCGAGCGCGGCGAGAGTGGGCGGCGAGAAGGCAGCTTCTACGACATTCTCGACGATTTCAACTTTCTGCCCGGCGGCCGCATTCTGGCGGGTGCCGACAGCGGTAGAGCGGTGACCCTGTTCAACTGCTTCGCCATGGGAACCATCGAGGATTCGCTGGACGGCATCTTCGACGCACTCAAGGAGGGTGCTGTCACCATGCAGCAGGGCGGCGGCATCGGCTATGATTTTTCGACCCTGCGCCCGGCAGGGGTACCGGCCCGCCGGGTCGGAGGCGTCGCATCGGGCCCTGTTTCGTTCATGGGCATTTGGGACCGAATGTGTGCCACCCTGTTGTCAACCGGCGCGCGGCGTGGCGCCATGATGGGCACGCTACGCTGCGACCACCCCGACATCGAATCGTTTATCGATGCCAAGAGAGAGGGCGCCGAGCTTCGCAACTTCAACCTATCGGTCCTGGTCACCGACGCGTTCATGCAAGCCGTCAAACAAGATGAACCGTGGCCGCTGCTGTTTCCGATCACGCCATCCGAGGAAACAGCGGACGTCCGCAACAGGCGCATCCTCATGCGGGCATGGCCGCCCGATGGATCACCGGTGCCCTGCCGGGTATTCCGGGTCGTGCCGGCGCGAGCGCTGTGGCGGCGAATCATGCAGGCCACCTACGACTACGCCGAACCCGGAGTACTCTTCATCGACCGCATGAACCGCATGAACAATCTCTGGTATCGGGAGCAGATCTGCACGACCAATCCCTGCGGCGAGATCCCCCTGCCCCCGTACGGCGCCTGCGATCTTGGGTCGATCAATCTGACGCGCTTTGTCAGCCGCCCTTTTCGTTCCAACGCCCGTTTCGATACCGAGGCGCTCGAAGCCACGACCAAAACAGCGGTTCGGCTTCTGGACAACGTCATCGACGCATCGCGCTTTCCGCTTGAAAAACAGCAGGCGCAGGCACTGGCCACCCGGCGCATCGGTTTGGGCATCACCGGGCTTGGCAATGCGTTGATCATGCTGGGGCTGCGCTATGGGAGCGACGATTCTTTACGGACGGCGGCCGATGTCATGAAATTGGTATGCCACACGGCCTACCGCAGCTCGGTGGACCTGGCACGCGAAAAAGGCGCTTTTCCCTGCTTCGAGGCCGATCAATATCTCAAAAGCCCGTTCATTCGATCGCTTCCACGCTCCATCCAACAAGCCATTGCCACAGACGGAATTCGCAACAGCCATCTGCTCGCCATTGCACCCACCGGATCGATCAGCCTGCTCGCAAACAACGTCTCCAACGGCCTCGAACCGGTCTTCGCCTTTCACTGCCGGCGTCGGGTGCTTTCGGCGGACGGCTCTTATCAACAGTTCGAGCTGACCGATTATGCGCTGCGTCTTTGGCATGAGCAGTTTCAGGATCGAGTCCCCTCCCCCGCTTTCGTTGCAGCCCGCGAAATAGCACCGACCGATCATCTGAAGATGCAGGCGGCCATCCAGCGTTTCGTCGATCAGAGCATCGCCAAGACGATCAATGTTCCGGAGGATTACGATTTTTCCGAGTTTCGATCACTGTACGAAGAGGCCTACGACATGGGCCTGAAGGGCTGTACGACTTTTCGCCCGAATCCGGTTACCGGGGCGGTGCTGATTCCGGACAATGATGCTCAAAATGGCCCACACTGCTGCGACGTCGAGCGCGAAGGGGATTGAATGCAGCAGATGTTCATCGACTCACGGCTTGATCAGCGGCGGCACCGGGCAATAAAACGCATGAAGTTGATCGTAAACATCGGAGTACTTCTGCTGAAGCACCTGCGGCGTTTCGAAATAGACCTCGCTCAGCACCGCGAAGAACTCCGCCGGCTCCGTCGCCCCATAGGGATCGATCGGCAGATGGTCACCGCGGTCGATCCGCTGCCGAAAATCCTCGTACGCCAGCGTGAACACCTTGGACCAGGTTTGGACATTCATGCCGCGGTGCAGGGGCGGAAAGCCGTTGGCGCGGCCGTTGAGCATGTCCAGTTTGTGGGCGAATTCGTGGATGATCAGGTTGTGTCCGTCGATCACACCGGCAGACGCTACGTCCGGCCAGGAGACGACCACCGGCCCCCGCAGCCATGACTCACCGCTCAGGTGGCGCCTGACTCGATGCACCACACCGGATTCATCCATTTGCTGACGGTCGGTCACGAACCGGTATGGATAGACCAGGACCGACTTCCAACCCGAGTACCACTCCAACCCAAGGTGCAGAATGGGCAGACACCCTTGAAGCGCAACCATCAAGCGCATGCGATCGGTCAACATCAGGCCCTGCACGCCTTCGACCGCTTTTTCGTGCAGAAAGAGGATCGCCAATGTCCGCAACCGCTTGTGCTCCTCGCCGTTCAGGTTTGCCAGCAAAGGAAGCGCCTCGCAGGCATTATCCCAGGCTTGCTCCGGAATCGATGCCCGCTTCAGAATGCGGCGCCGGCGCCAGGCTTTATAGCTCCACACAGCGTGGCTCCCCGCGCAAATCGCTTAAACGGATTGTAAAAGACCCTCCCGAAAACGAAGAACCCCTGAGTCGATCAGGGGTTCCGAAGGAGAATGAAAGAGCGGCAATAGGGACACTTGCCTTTCAAACCATCCCTGCTTGCCGCTCCGATGAATTATTCAGATCCCCTCACCCCAACCCTCTCCCGGAGGGAGAGGGAACTCCTGGCTTGTGACTTTTTTCCATTGGCGGCGACTCATTGGAGCCAAGGGAAGTGAATAGAGTCTTTCTGATTGTTCCAAAAATTCCGGCTTTACCGGCTAACCAAGCAGCTCCTTCGCCTTGGCCATGATCCCGGCAGAATCGATGCCCTGATGCGGGAACTGCTCCCACAGTCCGCCGCAGCCTTCGTGATGAGTGCCGAGATGGGCGTATTTCGGAGTGTAACCGCGCTCCAGCAACCAGGAGCCGAAGCGGCTGCCCAGACCGGTTCTGCGGTTGAACGATTCGACCACCATCACCATCGGTGATCTGCCCATTTTTTCCAGCGTCTCTTCATCGATGACGTTGAGGGTCGGTTTGCTGATCAGGCCGACATCGATGTCCTCCTGCTTCAGCCGCTCGACCGCATCCAGCGCACGATAGAGGGATTCGCCGAAGCTGACGATATAACCCGCCGTCCCTTCACGAATCACTTCGTCCTTGCCGGCGACAAACTTATAGCTGCCGCCAAACATCTCCTTACCATTGGTGTCGAGAATGGTCGGCACCTTGGAGCGCGTGGAGAAGACAAAACGCAGGCCCGGGTCGAAGAAGATCGCCTCCAGACACGCTTTCATCTGCAGCGGATCGGCCGGAAAGTAGAGTGCGGTCGGATAGCCGTCATCCAGACCATTGTCCGCGAACATGTTGTTCAATCCGAAATGGCAGGTGTTGTCCGCCATGTCGTCGATTCCGGAATGGGAGAAATGGCAGAGCAGATTGGAGTTGTTCAACCGCGCCATGGTGATCTCGGAAATGCACATCTCCAGGAAAGCGCTGAAGGTACCGAAAATCCCCTGCTTACCCTCCTCCATGCCGAATCCGGCCGCCGCCGAAAGGTTGCCGCGCTCCATAATGCCGGAGGCGATGAACACTTCAGGGAAAGCATCGTGAATCTTCTTCAAGCCGCACGATCCTTCCAGATCGCTGTCGATCACGCGGACCTTTTCGACCCGCTCGGCTTCGCTCATTCTACCCAGAATATCCACGACAGCGGTGCCGAATATGCTGCGATTGGCATCCCAGTTGTCGCTGGAGCCGAGGAAGTTCTTCTCCTGCTTGGGCGCCTCGACCGCTGTGAGCGCCTCGACCGCAGCCTGGTGACCCCGCGATTCCAGATACTCGAGCGCCAGCTTAACCGAAATCACGTCATGGCCGTGGTTCGAGCCTTCCAGTCCTTCGATGCCGGGACACATGGGCCGCTTATTGATCACCGCCACCGGGCCGGGTGTGCTGACCGCGGTGCAGATGCGCCGATACAGATCATCGATGTCTTCGCCGTCCCCTTCCAGCACCTTGACACCGTGCCCAGTCAAAGTCTTGGCGACCGTGCAGCCGGGCAGATAGTTGGACGGGTGCCCTGCGATCGTGACATCGTTGTCATCGATGATCAGCTTGACGTTCAGGTTTTGTGCGACGGCCAGGCGCGCTGCTTCGGCGTCATCGCCCTCCTGCTGGGCACCATCGGATCCGAGACAGAACAGCACCTTGCCCGGATTGGCCATCGCCACCCCATTGACATAAGGCCACATATGCCCCAGACGGCCCGAGCTGAATTTTACGCCGGGCGTCAAACCCAACTCCGGATGGCCGGGCAAACCCGAATGAGCTTCACGGTAGTGCATCAGCTCCTCGGCCGGCAGGTCACCGTTCAGGACCGCCATCAGATACTGCGTGGCGACGCGATGTCCGGCTTCATCGAAGAAGACCGGGACGAATTGATCCGAGCCCCGAAACAGGGCGTCCATAATCATCACTTCCGGAACGGTATCGTACGGACCACCGGAATGTCCACCGACGCCTCTGGCAGCACCGGTCGCCGTGAAAAAGATGATTGCGTCGCGGCAAAGCTGAATGTTGTGCTCAAGCACGGCGCGCTGCTCGCCGTTCAATGATGGTATATTGGGATCCAGGGATATGCGCTTGTAGGCGCCAAGATCGATCGGGAATTGGCTCATTGTTGTTCTCTTCTCTAGAGTTTAAGGGTTAGATCAGCTTAAAAGTTTTTTCGATAATTTCAAAGGGAAGCGGGTCCGAAAAGATCGGTTGATATTCCTGCGGCTCCGGTTTCGGAGGGATGATCATCCATGCATGAAAACGTTCGGCGAATCAGGATAAACAATGGAAATTTTAACGCACGTTTTCCGACAATGAAAGCGATTTGATCAACACCAATCCAATCGGAACATTGCGATACATCAAGGCGTGTGGCACTATGGCGTCTTTGTCGAAAAGTTCAGAGGAAGAAAAAATGCACTATCTCAATCCCATTCGTATCTCACTCGTTCTGTCGCTTGTCGTTTTACTGTTTGCTGCCGGCCAGGCGGGCGCCGCCGAAAAAGAAGATGCCGAAAAGATCGTGGTCGACGCGCTCAGCACCTTCAACGACTTTGTCGCCGATCCCGAAATGGCGTGGTTTCGTGATCACGTCGTGGATGCGAAGGCGATCATGATCGTGCCGACAGTCGTCAAAGCAGGCTTTATACTTGGTGGTTCAGGAGGCACGGGTTTGGCCATAGCACGCAACAATCAATCGAATACCTGGAGCAATCCCGCTTTCTACACGATTGGGTCGGTCACCTTCGGCCTGCAGATAGGAGGCGAAGCCGCACAGGTTGTCATGATGGCCATGACCGAAAAAGGCAGAGACGCGCTGCTGAGCAACAAGATCCAACTCGGCGCCGATATCAGCATCGCTGCAGGACCGGTGGGTGAGGGAGCGCAGGCCGCGACGACCGATATCCTGCAATTTTCGCGCACGAAGGGAGTATTTGGCGGTTTGACTCTGGACGGCTCGGTGATTGGGATCCGCGACAGTCTGAACCATGCCTATTACGGCAAAGCGGTCAGCCCTGTGGACATCCTGATCAAGCGCGATGTCGCAAATCCGCAGGCCGCTCCACTCATCGAGGCGGTCACGAAAGCTACCAAATAAGAGACGCGACGCTTATTCAGACCTCAACAATTTGGCCTAAAATCGGCACTTTTTTTGGGCATATTGAGCTGTAGTTTCGCTTGATTTTGCCAAAACCTGAGGGCGTGATTCATATAAATCAATAGCATACGTATCGACAACAGAAAGACAAATGTCCAATTTCGGTCGATCACCGTGTATTTTCCCGTTGATTCAACAGCTTGGGCAAGGCATGATGGATGTGGCTGTTGAGGTCTGTATTCCCTCAATATCCCCAATTCTGTTGACTTAAGCCCTCTCCAGCGGGAGAGGGTTGGGTGAGGGGGCGATAAACGAACGAACCCAACCATATAATTTGATCCCCTCATCCCAACCTTCTCCCGGAGGGAGAAGGAGTACCCCGTTCTAATTCAAAAGTATTGGGCTCGAACGGGGCCTGTCGATCACAAAAGCGACAAACGAAACCCGATCCATCCGGCTCTTGCGGCGCCCGGCGACACGAAGCGCGGATCATTGAATGCATCGCCCAATACCTCGTCCGCCTCGCCATACAGAGCGAAGGTTTCGAATCGCTTGTTGAACAGATTATCGACCTTGCCGAACAGCGCGATATAGTCGTTGAAGCGATATTCGGTCCGCAGATTGAAGACCACGAAACCGGGAAGGGTCGGGTTGAGATTGGCCTCATCTCCCCGAAAGACCTGACTGCTGTTGTAAACCATATCGAGTCCCATGCTCATGCGGCTCCACAAGTCGACATCGGCCGAGAGCTTGACCATGTGTTCGGGGATGCCCGGCAGACGTGAGCCTCGCGTCACCAGGATATCGCCATCCTCGTTCGCGGATGGATTGTTCGGGCTGCTGGCGATAAACGGTGTGCGGAAGACCGCGTCGATATACGAATAGTTGGCGGCAAAGCGCCAATGATCGAAATCGCCGATCAAGTCGTCAAACTCGCTGATCATACCCACCTCAGCCCCCTGCCGCCGAGTGGTACCGACGTTTGTGAAAAAGCCCTCATTGGTCAGATTGCCGGCGCTGATGAACTGGATGTCATTGTAATTGTGGGTCTGATAGAGGGCGGCGTTCCAGTCCAGATAGCCGCCGAACAGCGGTTCGATCTGCCCCCGCCAGCCGATTTCGAACGTTTTGGCGACCACCTGCTTGAGCGGGGGGTCGGACAGGAACGCATTCGGCAGCTTACAGGGCGCCTCCGGATCGGCGCAGCTCAACTCGACCGGAGTCGGTGCACGCGAGGATTCGTTGTAGCCGCCATAGAAGGAAAACGCCGGCGTGAACGTATAGGTGAAGCCGGCCGCCGGGTTGAAACGCTCGAAACTATGATCGCCGTTGAGCTCGTCACCGAAGCGGTCTTCCATATTAATGTTGGAATTGTTGTAGCGTCCCGACAGGGTAATCGACAAGCCGTCGGTGACAGACAAGGTATCGGTGAGAAAAATGCCCCAGGCGCGAGTGCGGGACTTGAGGATGACGCGCGCTTCCTCGACCAGCACGCCGCCGCCAATGGTGCCGCGCGTCGACGTGAGCGAGGCCAATTCGGTGTCGAAGTTGAAATTGATTTTCGCGTAGTCGAAGCTGCCGCCGAGGATGAACTGGTTCTGCATACCGAGCACGTCATGAGCAAAGATCGACTGCAGATTGCCGCCCCAGCCGTCCTGCTGGGTTTTGCTCAGGTTTTGGGTGCCGCCGAGTACGCGGTCGGTGGCCTCGATCGGCTCGCCCTGAAGATTAAACACCAGTTCCTCTTCGTCGCCCTCCTCCTCACACACAAACCCTTCCAATTCTTCTTCCTCGCATTCCTCGAAGTCGCTGTCGTCGCCATTGAAGGTTTTGGTGTCATTGTGTCGGAAATAGGCGTTGCCGGCCAACTCAATCAGGTCGGTGACGGCGGCGCTGCCGTTGAGCGATGCAAAAAACAGCGAGTTCCGAGTATTGTCCGGATGCGTAAATACTGCGGTGGGACTCAACTCGTAGAGCTGAATCGGCAACGCACCGTTGCCGTTCAGGTCGCTGCCGGTCCCTGCCAGCGTGAGATCCAGGCTCGCCTCGTCGCCGCGCCAGCTGAAGGTGCCGAAACCCTGGTTGAGTTTGCTGCCGGAAAAATTGCGCCAACCCGCTTCGCCGAAATTGCGCAGGTCGATAAAATAACCGAAGGTGCCGTTGTTCCAGGCACTGGACAGCTCCTCGTCATGCCGGTCCCACGACCCGCCGTAGACTTTCAGTTGATGACCCGGTGCGCTGAAGCCGGTTTTGGTACGGATGCTGATGGCGCCGCCCAAGGTGTTGAGTCCGTATAAAGGATTCGATCCGGGGTGCAGAACCATCTGCTCGATAACGGATGGAGGGATCAACTCCCAGTTCACCGTATCGCCGAACGGCTCGTTGAAGCGAATGCCGTTCAGATAGATGGACAGCCCCTGAGGAGTGCCGAGCAGTGGCGACGCGGTAAAGCCACGAAAGCGGACGTTGGGCTGCAGCGGATTGTTTTGCGCCTCGTTGATGTTGACGCTCATCAGATTACGGTTCATGTACTCACCCAACGAAAGGCTTTGGGCTCGTTTCAAATCCTCGCTGGTGACCGTCTGCGTATTGGCCGGGATCTTGTCGATCGGCAGCGCCCCACCCGCGATCGGCGTCACGTCGATCACTTCCATCGCCGGCAGTTCGAATGCCTGCTCCTCTTCGGTCGCTGCTTCCTGGTCGCCCGCCGTCTCCTCCTCCGCCGCGATCGGCTGGGCCGGCAACCCCAGAAGTAGCACCAAGCTCAGGAAGGTATTGATTATATTGTTGCTCTTATTGTCAGTTCTGTTCATTGGCATTGTTGAGCCGCCATCCGGTCATCCAGGTTCCCGGATCGATCCTCGTGTCAGTGGTCAGGTTGCGCGGTATGGTACAGAAATCGGTCGAGGCGCACTATAGGAAAAGTTCCCGATCTGTTTGGGACGCTATAAGCAAGATGAAAGCTTGCGTCAGGGTCACCGCGTTGCACCCGCCCCCCGGGATCGCCGAGTTGCACTCGGCATCGTTCGATCGAGCCGAGTGCAACTCGGCGATCCCGGGTACAGCTCCTGGCGGCAGACCTGCGGGTGCTCGAAGAAACATTGGGATTTATGCTATCGGTTGGGCTATAATCGGAGCTTCGGCAACAGCGGTAATTGAAAGTTAAGCAGGCAACTTCAATGCACACAAGCAGGTGTTCACAGGCTTCAAACCGCCTTCAAGTCGACTGCAGCAACTGCAGCCTGGAGACGCTCTGCCTGCCGCGTGGATTGAGTCGTGGAGAGGTCAACCAACTGACACAGGCTGTCAGACGCGGGAACACACTTCAAAAAGGCGACCTCCTTTATCGAAAAGGCGACCAATTCCGCGGATTTCTCGCAATCAAATCGGGGACTGCGAAAATCGTCACCACCGATGCAGAGGGGGGAGAACATATACTCGATATTCTGCTGCCGGGCGAACTGCTCGGCTTCGATGCCCTCGCGACCGACATCCACAACTGTTCGGCAGTCGCACTGGAAACAGTCAGTTTCTGCGAGCTGCCTGCGAACGCCTTCGAGCGCCTTTGCGGCAAAGTTCCCACGTTGTTTCGCGAGCTTTTTCGCCATGCCGGCGAAAAGTTCGACGACGATGTCCGGCTCATCATACTCAACAAGCGCCCGGCCGAAGAACGCCTCGCCGCATTTCTCATCAGCCTCTCCGAACGTCTGCAGCGCAGGGGATTCTCTCCACTCAATTTCAGGTTGAGCCTGAACCGTCAGGAGATCGGCAACTACCTAGACTTGGCGCTGGCCACGGTCAGCCGGCTGCTGAGACAGTTCCAGGACGATGGCTTGTTGATCGTCAATCACAAGAGCATTCAAATCCTTGACATCGAAGGGTTGAGAAAGATTTACAGCTAATTGCTGGCACAGAGCGATCAATCGCCTTGCACACTAATTCTTGATCCCCACGCCACGATGCAGCAGCCATAAGCTGAATCCAGCCAGCACGACGACAAAGCCCGCGATCATCACCAACGCCGTGCCGACCCTGATGTCGGAAACACCAAGCAGGCCGTAGCGAAAGGCATTGACCATATAGAGAATCGGGTTGGCCAGCGAGATCTTCCGCCACACCTCCGGCAGCAGGTCGACGGTATAGAAAACGCCGCCCAGATAGACCAGCGGTGTCATCACGAAGTTCGGGATGATCGAGATGTCATCGAAGCTGTTGGCGAAGATGGCGTTGACGAGACCACCTAAGGCAAACAGAATGGCAGTCAACAAAAAGACGGTAATCGCGACGCCGTAATGCGCGATGGTCACGTCCGTAAACGTACGGGCCACCAGCGCAACGACGATTCCGACGATCACACCGCGGGCGCCGCCGCCGCTGACATACCCTGTCAGGATCACCCAATTTGGAACCGGAGCCACCAACAGCTCTTCGATATGCCGTTGAAACTTGGTCGAATAGAAAGACGAGACCACATTGGCGTAGGCGTTGTTGATCACCGACATCAAAACGATTCCCGGCACGATGTAATCCATATAGGGAACGCCGTTCATATCGCCGATTCGCCGGCCAATCAAGGTACCGAAAATCAGAAAATAGAGTGAGGTGGTGATCACCGGCGGCAATATCGTCTGCGGCCAGATGCGCATGAACCGCCGAATTTCCTTGGAGACGATGGTCTGATAGGCAATCCAATATTTCATGGCGAAAAGAGAAAAGGGCTTAGCGGCTTTCAGCCGATTGTTGAGTTTCAACCAGGTTCATAAACAGCTGCTCCAGGCGGCTGGCTTTGTTGCGTAGGCTGATCACTTCGATCCCCTGCTCCGAGAGCTGCCGAAACAGCCCATTCAGCCCCTTCCCTCTCGGCACCTCGGCGGCAATCGTCCGCACGTCGATCCATTCCAGCGTATAGTCGGCCAGCTTCGGCAAGGATTGGAGCGGCTCTTTCAGGTCGAGCACGAAGCTGTCGGTGTGAAGTTTTGTCAGCAGCGTCGACATTTCACTGTGCTCGACGATTCTGCCGTGATCGATGATGGCGATATTGCGGCAGAGGCTTTCCGCCTCTTCCAAATAGTGGGTCGTCAAAATGATCGTCGTACCCGCGCTGTTGATCGTGCGCAGAAAATCCCACATGGAACGCCGAATTTCGATGTCCACTCCCGCAGTCGGCTCATCCAGTATCAACAGCTTGGGACTGTGGACCAATGCCCGGGCGATCATCAAGCGGCGTTTCATGCCGCCGGAAAGCGTGCGTGAAACCGAATTGCGCCGGTCCCACAGATGCAGCTGGCGCAATGCGGTCTCCGCACGGGCTGTAGCCTCCCTGCGGCGGATGCCATAGTATCCGGCCTGGGTGACAACGATATCCTTCACCTTTTCGAACTGGTTGAAATTGATCTCCTGGGGGACCAGTCCGATACAGCTCTTGACCGCCTCCCGCGCCTTGATCAGATCATGTCCGAACACCGTCACCCGACCGCTGGTCGGATTCACCAACGAGGTGATGATGCCGATGGCCGTCGATTTCCCGGCACCATTGGGACCGAGCAGAGCAAAAAAATCGCCGGCCCCCACCGTCAAATCGATCCCTTTCAGCGCTTCGAAGCCGTTCCTGTATGTTTTTTTCAGCCCGCGTATCGATAATGCCTGCATCTGCCGCCGTGTTGGTAAAGAAAATCCTGTACAATGCCGTCCAGATTGGACCGGCATCACAACCGCCTGGAAATTCTAACAGAATTGCATAGCCTGCGTATCGACCGGCCATTCGTCTCTTGAACGGGGAACATCACCATGGAGCCTAAATCGCCGGAAGTCGTTGCCGCCATCGACCTCGGATCCAACAGTTTTCATATGATCGTCGCCAACCTGGACAATGGTCAACTGCAGGTGGTCGACCGGCTGCGGGAGATGGTACGGTTGGCGGCCGGCCTCGATTCCGGTCGCCGCCTGACCGAAGAGGCGCAAGAGCGCGCACTCAGCTGTCTGCAGCGTTTCGGGCAGCGGCTGAGCAACCTTCCGACGGGAGCCGTCCGGGCGGTCGGGACCAATACCCTGCGCAGCGCCCGCAATGCCCGTGAATTCTTGTTCAAAGCCGAAGAAGCGCTGGGCTACTCCATCGATATCATCTCCGGCGTTGAAGAGGCCCGGCTGATCTATCTCGGCGTGGCGCAGAGTCTCGCCTCGGACAGCAAGCGCCGGCTGGTGATGGACATCGGCGGCGGCAGCACCGAGTTCATCATCGGCACCGGAACGATGCCGCTGCGCAAGGAGAGCCTGCATATGGGCTGCGTCTCCATGAGCGGCACCCATTTTGCCGATGGCAAGATCACAGCCAAACGCTTCAGACAG
Source organism: Methylococcaceae bacterium UBA2778 (assembly GCA_002352385.1). Classification (GTDB taxonomy): domain Bacteria; phylum Pseudomonadota; class Gammaproteobacteria; order Methylococcales; family UBA2778; genus UBA2778. The sequence continues at coordinate 19,259 of DEII01000122.1, forward strand.
GCGATGATCGCTGCCGAGCAGCAGCTGGAGCCGATTCAGCAGGCATTTCGAACCCAGGGATGGGATGAAGCGGTCGGCGCATCAGGCACCTTGCGTGCCGTCGACAAAGTGCTGCTGGCCGCCGGCTGGAGCAAAGAGGGCATCACTGTGGACGGTCTGGAAAAGCTGGTGGATGCGCTGTTGAAGGCGGAGCATGTCGAGGGGCTCGAACTGCCCGAATTGAGTCCGGAACGCGCACCCGTTTTCCCCGGCGGCGTCGCCATCATCTACGCCAGCTTCAAAGCACTGGGGATAACACGGATGCAAGTGTCCGATGGGGCGCTGCGGGAAGGTCTGTTGTACGATCTGATCGGCCGTCTCTATCATGAAGATACGCGCGCACGCAGCGTCGACATGCTCGCAGCCCGCTATCACGTCGATGACGAACACGCGGCGCGCATCATCGAAACGCTTCGGTACTGTCTCGAACAGGTATCTCCGCCCAAGAAAGTGGCCAAGGAGACTACCATGCAGTGGCTGGAATGGGCCGCCAAACTCCATGAGATCGGCATGGAGATCGCCCACAGTCAATACCAGAAGCACGGTGCCTACATTGTCGAACATGCCGATCTGCCAGGCTTTTCGCAGCAGGACCAACGGCTGCTGGCTGCACTGGTACGCTGCCACAGACGCAAATTTCCGGTCAAGACATTCAAAAAACTGCTGCAGCCATGGAACAGGGCTGCCATTCCACTTGCCGTTATGCTCCGATTGGCTGTACTGCTGCATCGCAGCCGCAATCCCGAACCTCTCCCGAACTTTCGATTTCGGCTGGACAAGCAATCGGCCGAGATCGCATTTCCACCTGGCTGGCTGGACGACCAACCGTTGACGCAGGCGGATCTGGAGCAGGAGGTGGACTTTCTTACAGCAGCGGACATCGACTTGGTCGTCTCCAGCGATCAGCAGGACGGTTGAGTCGGTCGAAGGACCAGATTCCTGTTTTCCTGGATTCTGGTTCCCACGCTCCGCCGTGGGAACCCGTGCCAAGCTCGACGAACGGAATGCCGGCAGGCATTCCCACGCAGGAACGAGGGGAAAGGCCGGCGCCCTACTTCCCCAACTCTTCCAGCAGCGCGCTCTGCACCTGAAAACCGGGCTCTTCGGCAGGTTCGACACGTCGATAAGAGCCGTCGGGCTGAAGCAGCCAGGCCTGACTGTCATCCTTGAGGTAATAGGCCAGATCGTGCATGATCCGCTCTTTATGCTTCTTGTTCTCGATCGGAAAGCAGACCTCCACCCGGCTGAACATATTGCGGTTCATCAGATCGGCGCTGGCGGCATAGATTTCCCGCTCGCCGCCGTTCTCGAAGGCGTAGACGCGGGAGTGCTCGAGAAACCGTCCAACGATCGAACGCACCTCGATGCGATCCGAAACGGCTTCGATGCCCGGCCGCAGGCAGCAGATGCCGCGCACGATCAGTTTGACCTCGACCCCCGCCATCGAGGCCCGGTATAGAGCCTGAATCGCCTGCGGCTCGACCAGCGAATTGACCTTGATAATGATCCGCGCCGGGCGGCCCCTCTCGACATGCCGGATCTCGCGTTCGATCTTCTCCAGCAGCGCCTTATGCAATGTAAACGGCGACTGCAGCAGCTTGTTGAGTTTGCTGACCTTGCCCAGGCTGGTCAACTGCACGAAGACCCGGCGCACATCCTCGCCCAGCTCCTTGTTGCTGGTCAACAGCCCATAGTCGGTATAGAGCCGGGCAGTGCTGGGATGGTAGTTGCCGGTGCCGAGATGAACATAGTTGCGCAGCCGCTTCCCCTCCCGCCGCAGCACCAGAATCATCTTTGCATGGGTCTTGTAGCCGACGACGCCGTAAACCACATGGACGGCCGCCTCCTGCAGCCTCGTCGCCAAAGAAATGTTCGCCTGTTCGTCGAAGCGGGCGCGCAGCTCGATCACCACCGTCACCTCCTTGCCGGCACGGGCAGCCGCCACCAGCGCATCGACGATAGCCGATTTCGGCCCGGTCCGGTAGAGGGTCTGCTTGATGGCCAAAACCTGGGGATCCTCCGCCGCTTGGCGGACGAACTCGACCACCGGCGTGAAGGATTCAAAGGGGTGGTGAAACAGAATATCCTGTTTCCGAATGGCTTCGAACATGTCTGTCGTCCGCCGCAGCTGAGCAGGGATGCCGGGTGTGAACGGAGTAAACTTCAAATCGGGACAATCGATCAGATCATAGATCTCCCGCAGCCGGTTCAGATTGACCGGCCCATCGACCAGATAGAGCCGGTCGCGGGTCATCTCGAACCGCGCCAGAAGAAAGTCGACGGTTTCGTCCGGGCAGTTGTCGGCGATCTCGAGGCGCACCTCGTCGCCGTAGTTGCGCATCGCCAACTCGCCTTCCACCGCGCGCAGCAGATCGTCGATCTCTTCGTCGTCGACGAAAAGATCGCTGTTGCGGGTCACTCGAAACTGATAGCATCCCTTCACTTTCATTCCCTGAAAAAGATCGTCGACAAAGGCATGGATGATTGAGGAAAGAAAGACGAAATCGTACGGTCCATTGTCGGGCTCGTCCGGCGGCAGCTGAACAATCCGCGGCAGTGCGCGCGGCGCCGGCAGAATGGCCCGGTCGATGTCCCGCCCGAACGCATCCTTGCCGCTGAGCGAGACGATAAAATTGAGGCTTTTGTTCAGAATGCGGGGAAACGGATGCGCGGAATCGAGCCCCAGCGGGCTGAGTATCGGCTGCAACTCCTCCTGGAAATAGCGGTACAGCCACTTTTGCTGATCGTCACTCCACTCGGTACGGCGAAGAAAACGAATGGTGTTTTGCTCGAGCTGGGGGATGAGCACGTCGTTCAGAACCCGGTACTGCTCTTTCACCAATTGGTGCGCGCGATCGCTGATCGCCGCCAGCAGCTCCTGAGGCGTCAGCGCATCGGGCGTCATCAGCGTCGAGCCCAGCTCGAACCTTTGAATCACGCCGGCCGCCCGCACCTCGAAGAACTCATCCAGGTTCGAGCAGGAGATGCAGAGAAAATTGAGCCGCTCCAGCAGCGGCAGCCGCTCGTCCTTGGCCTGCTCGAGCACCCGGTGATTGAACTCCAGCAGGCTCAATTCCCGATTGATATAAAGCTCCGGCCGTTGCAGATCGCGCTCGTCCATGGCGTTCTCTATTTTTTCTTTTTGTCTTTCGTTTTCGATTTTTTGCCCTTCCCCGACTTTTTCTTTTTTTCCGGCTTCAGCTTCTTTTTTTTCTTCTCGTTCGGCTTTTTGGCCTGCTTCCCCTTTTTCATTTTCTTCGGTGATTTGAGTTTTTCCGGCTCCTCCTCGTCCGCCACTGACGCTGCCGTCGCCGGTTCCTCTCGATCTGATGATTCCATTGCCGCAGACGGCACTGCCTTCATCGTTTCGACAGCGCCCAGCAATGCCTGCGCTTCGTTGATGATCTTAGCGGCGCGTATCCCGCTGAAGCCAGGTATTGCAATCAACAGATCAATATCGATCCGCGCAAGGTCTTCAACAGTGAAGACATCGTGCTCGGAAAGGATTTCAGCGGTCGACTGCCCAATCCCTTTGACGTCGGTAATATGAGGTATCGCCATTTTAGCCCTCGGTTCTTGCTGCAGTTTTAAGAGTGTGAAATTTCAGGTCGACGTGTCGCCGGCTTTCGGATCGATAGTACCCTCATTACCGGACGATTGTAAACAGCATCCGCTTTCGACCGGCCTTCCGTCAAAATAAAGATGGTTTCCGCCGTCCATCTCCTCAGATATTTTGCTGGGCTCGATCTGATCGTCGGCACATTCTCCGTACCGCTGATCTGGTCGCTGCCGGCCGCCGCCGTTTCCGCCCTCCTCCCTGCCTGGATGTACTGGTTGGCGTGCCACGGACAGGCGAAGCCGCCGACACTGGTCGGAAGCCGCTACGGCGTCACTTTCACTTCCAGACCCAAATCGCCGATCTCGGCTGCAAACCGGTGCAGCCATTCATCCGGCACAGGGCTCAAACGATCGGCTTCCGGCTGCATGGAAGGACGCGCCAAGCCATACAGCAAGACGCCTTGCAGCGGCACCTTGCGCCGCACCAGATCCGCCAGCAGGTCCCGATACGCCTGCTGCTCACCATCGAGTATCGGTTTCCCGTCGCGGCGAAATACGCAGGTCTGGATCCAGGTCGGGCAAAGCCTGGCCGCAATTTCCAGATGACGGCGCGCCCTCGCCGCCGAAAAGGGGGCCTGATTGATACGGCGGATACCGGCATCGGTCGCGCTGTCCAGTTTGAACCACAGCTCACCATGCCATCGCGCCAGCATTTCCAGCCCTTTCTGCACCTGCGGCCGGTGAACCAGGCTGCCGTTGCTGATCAACACCAATTTGATTGTTCCGATCAGACCCATCTGCTCGGCAGTGCGCCCGATCGAATCGATGATCCGGTCGAATTCCCCGGCGCTGGTCGCTTCGCCGTTTCCCGAGATGGCGATATCACGAATGGTTCGGGATTCCACCGGAACCTGATAGCGGTCATAGAAATCGCCTTGCAGCACGTCATGCAGCAAACCGGACAGCTCCTCTTGCAGCTGCGGCAGATCGATCTGCGGTGCTCCTCCGCGACTCAGATTCTCGACCTGGCAATAGATGCAGGCCCAGTTGCAGGCGTTGTTGGGATTGAGATTGATGCCCACGGACACGCCCCCGGCCCGCCGGGAGACCACCGGATAGACATAAGTCAAACCGGCGCTTTCGCGGCTGTGGTCGGTTACGGTCAGCGTGCGCACGCCGGCCTCTCGTTTCTCTTCGTATGGGTTCTCATGGTATCCTTACGCGGCCGAATGGACATTGCCCGTCGTTTTGCCACGCATCGGGAAGGTAAACTTCTATTCTAGCAAGCCGGTGCAATGCACGGCATCTTTAACTTAACGTTAATCAACCAGTCAGGAGAAGAGACGAATGAGTGATCGAATTGTAATGCGTACCGGTGAAGCGCTGGTTGCCGGTGGCCCTCCAGGCACAGCGGCGGAGCCCGAAGTGGTGATCGGAGAGCTGGACGGGCCGGTAGGCACTGCTCTCGCGACGTTGACCGGCGATCAGATCAAGGGGCACTCCCGGGTTTTCGCCATTCTCAATACCGATATTCAGGTACGCCCGGTCACCCTCATGGTCAGCAAGGTAACGGTCACCAAGACCCGCTACACCAACATATTGATGGGAACGGTCCAGGCTGCGATCGCCAACGGCGTGCTGGATGCCGTGCGCGCCGGCGACATCCCCAAAGAGAAGGCCAACGATTTGGGAATTATCGTCTCCGTCTGGCTCAACCCGAGCGTGATCACGGACGACAACCTCGACCACAAGATCCTGTTCGATATTCATCGAAAAGCGATGGCGCAGGCAATTCATAAAGCGATGAACAACCAGCCCGATATCGGCTGGCTGCTGGAAAACCAGGATAAGATTACCCATAAATATTATCAGCTGGGTCTGGACGGCAAAATCTAAAGCGTCGTTCAGGTGATGCGACCTGTTGCCATTCGGCGTTGCAGGCGGATAGGCCGTAGCCACATGATGCGGCGTTTTTTTGTTGCCATCCCTTACCAATTGATTGTGGCAGGTATTGTATGATAAAAACGAACTGAAATTCCCACTGTGATCGCATCGGATTTTTTCCTAAGAGCGATCACCATCCTTTGCAGGAGGAGAGCCATGCCCGATCAAAATCTCGAAGCGCTCATGGAGCGCAAAAGCGCGATGCGCCGGCAGGCCTATGATGCACGTTCGGCCCAAGCGGATAAAGACGCAGTCAGCGCAATCATCTGCGAAAAATTCGTGAATCTGCCCGAGTATGAACGGGCGCGCACCGTCATGTGGTATCTGGATTGCCGTTCTGAAGTCCGCACGCGGGCCGCCATTCCGGCCGCCCTGGAAAGCGACAAAAAGATCGTCGTTCCCTACTGCACAGTGGACGAGAAGGGTGAAAACAAGCTGGGATTGTGGTATCTGGAGAGCATGGACGAACTGATCATCGGCAAATGGAATATCCTGGAACCACCGAAAGAGCGATGGGGCGAACCTGGCAAGGAGGTCGAGCCGGAAGAGCTGGATCTGGTGATGGTGCCGGGGGTCGGCTTCGACCGTCAGGGCGGACGCATGGGCAACGGTCAGGGGTATTACGACCGTCTGCTGATACGGATACGGTCCGATGCACCGTTGGTCGCGATCTGCTATGAATCGCAGCTGTTCGATGAGGTCCTGGTCGGGCCGCATGACATTTTCATGGACAAGATCATCACCGAAAAAGCCATCTACAACGGCAAAGGCAGGTGAATCATGGCCGCACTGATCGATGATACCTATGCCGAGGCGTTTCGCAGCATCTACGCCGAATTTCTGATCACCGCCCGCGACCGCACCTGGCTCGATCACGCGCTCGCAAGTGCCACCGGCAACGGCTCGAGCTCCATCTTGTGCGATTGCGAGGCCGGAGTGGATCGCTACGTCGGGCCGGGCGGCGATGGATCGTTCGCCACACCGGACGGACGACCCGGCGCAATCGTACAGCTGCATGTGCCCCGTTTCCGCAAAGATCGGGTAAAAGGACTGGAGCGCTCGCTGCTGGTGCGGATCAGCCAGAATGTGCTGACCTGCCCGACCGCCGCCTGCTTCAATCTGCTCGAGTCCGACCCCTTTTACAAACTGGGCCGCAAAGTGGCCTATTTCGGCGACGGCTATCAGTTCCGCGATGAACGCTACGGAAGAAAAGTGTGCGTCATCCCCATTCTCGGCGGTGAATTCGTCATTGATCGCCGCTTCGGCTTCAGCGATGGGCTGATGGGCGGCAATATCTGGTATTTCGGCGAGGATGTCGATTCCGCCCTGCTGGCGGCCAAACTTGGCGTGGAGGCAGTCAAACCGATACCCGGCATCATCATGCCCTTCCCCGGTGGCATCGCCGGCAGCGGCTCGAAAGCCGGCAGCAAATATTCATTCATGATTGCCAGCACCTTTCAAAATTTCTGTCCGACACTGCGCGAGCGCCTCGGCGACCAGTCGCGCCTGCCTGAAGGCGTGAACTCGGTAATGGAGATCATCATGAACGGACGCGACCTGCCGACCATCGTCAAAGCGACTCAGACAGCGATCGAAGCCTCCCGGGAGACGCCGGGCCTGACCATGATTTCGGCCGGCAATTACGGCGGCCGGCTGGGGAAAAGCTTCATCTATCTCCATCCCGACAAGCAGCCGGAAGGCTGAACGCCACCCCTCGCTTGAACCACCGAAACATCACAACACCATGACAGGCATGCTCGCCAGCGTCGGCACCCTCGAAGAAGCGGAACAGGTTCTGCGCACCGGCGCTAACATCATCGACCTCAAAGCACCCGCCGCCGGCGCGCTGGGGGCACTGCCAACTGGGGATGTCAAAGCCATCGTCCAACGGATCGGCGGCCAACGTCCCGTCAGCGCCACCATCGGCGACCTGCCCCTGATCCCCGCAACCGTGGCCGATGCAGTCGCTGCGATGGCAGCAACAGGCGTGGATTTCATCAAGATCGGTTTTTTCCCCGGCGGCGACCCGCGGAGTTCGATCGCCGCGCTCGGCGAGTCGATCAACAACGGCGCCCGCCTGGTCGCAGTTCTCTTCGCCGATCAGAACCCTGAGCTGGCGATGATCGCCAAGCTGGCGGCAGCCGACTTCACAGGCGTCATGCTCGACACGATGGACAAGCAGCAAGGCTCGCTGCGGCATATCTGTCCGCCCGATACGCTGCATTCGTTTGTGGCGGAAGCGAAAGCACACAGTCTGCTGTGCGGCCTAGCTGGTTCATTGGGAGCGCAGGATATCGCCCCCTTGCTCGAACTGGCACCGGACTACCTTGGATTTCGCGGAGCGCTCTGTCACCAAAACCAGCGAACCAACGGGTTGGATCGTGCGGCTGTCGAGCGGATCCGGGCCGCCATCGCTTGCCCGGCGGTGACCAGGCAAGCGGTCGTGGCGTAACGCCGTCCGGGCTGGCAAGCCGCGTAAGTAGAGATGTCCGCCGCCTATCTCGATCGCGCAATCTACGTTCCCGGAGAAATGGGGGGACTGCGGCGATTCGAAACCTATGACATCGACAAAGATCGATGGGTGGCGCTCGCACAGCTCCCCGAACCGCGCCATCATTTGATGAGCGTCGCTTACAAAAGTGCAATTTATCTCTTCGGCGCCGCCGATGCTGATTGGCGCACGACCCGGGCCGGCTTCACTACTCCCAATAACCGAGACTCTGCAATGCCCGCTCGCTGTCCGACCAGCCTTTCTTAACCTTAACCCAAAGGTTGAGGTAGACTTTGCGGTCGAACAGTTGCTCCAGATCGGCCCGTGCCTGCTCTCCTACCTGCTTCAACACTGCCCCTTTTTTACCGATCACAATGCTTTTCTGACCGTCCCGCTCGACCCAAATGATCGCATGGATATGGCAAACTGGCCCGCGCTCGTCAAACCGCTCGATCTCCACGGTCAAGCGGTGCGGCAACTCCTGCGCCAACCGCCGAACCAGTTTTTCCCGAATCATCTCGGCAGCCAAAAAACGTTCGGTGCGATCGGTGATCCGGTCTTCGGGAAAATAAAGACCACCCTCGGGCAGCAAATCATGGATTTTGGCTTCCAGCACGTCGAGATTGCGGCTGTGCAAGGCGGAAATCGGAATCAGCTCCGCAAAGGCGTAACGCTGCGAGGCCTCTTCGAGAAAAGGCAGACAGGCCTTTTTATCCTTGATCAGATCGATCTTGTTGATCGCCAGAATGACGGGACACAGGACCGTGCCGAGTCTTGAAATAATCGTGTCGTCGTATGGATGCCACTGCAACGAATCGGTCACCCACACAATCACATCCACATTGAGCAACGCGGTGTTGGCGGTGCGGTTCATATAACGATTGAGAGCCCGTGAACCGCTCTCATGCATCCCGGGCGTGTCCACGTATATCGCCTGCCCCCGGGCCGTTGTTCTTATGCCCAGAATACGGTGGCGCGTGGTCTGTGGCCGGCGCGAAGTAATACTGATCTTTTGCCCGATCAAGTGATTGAGCAGAGTGGACTTGCCCACATTGGGTCGGCCGATCAATGCCACGTAACCGGATTTCATAGTCTGGCAAGCATCTCCTCGGCCGCCTGCTGTTCCGCTCTTTTACGGGACGAACCGACACCGACGGCCGGCTGATCCAGGGACGAAACCCGGCATTCCACACAGAAACTCTGCTGATGCGGCAGGCCGCTCTTTGATTTGAGCGTATAAACCGGCAGCCCCAGCCCTTTGGACTGCATCATTTCCTGCAGCCGGGTCTTGGGATCCTTCTCCCAGGTATCCAGCGACAAAGCTCGAATACGCTCGACAAACAGGCCCAGAATCCATCGCTTGCAGACATCGATCCCCTGATCTTCGACAATGGCCCCCATCACGGCTTCGAGCGCGTCGGAGAGAATGGAATCGCGATTCATACCGCCGTTTTTCAACTCCCCCGAACCAAGAATCAGATAATCGCCCAGTTCAAGCTGTCTGGCAAGTTCAGCCAATGCGGTCTGATTGACCAGATTTGCGCGCAATCGGCTCAACACCCCTTCATTGGCTTGTGGAAATTTATAGTACAGGCACTCGGCGATGACAAACCCGAGCACCGCATCACCAAGAAATTCAAGACGCTCATTGTTGTCAGGACCCGCACTACGATGGGTCAGCGCACTTTTCAAAAGTGCGGAATCATGAAAATGCAGTCCCAGCTTCTTCTGTAACTCCTGCGGACTCAAAATCAATTGGACCGAACCTCAATCCTGTCATCGAAATAGACCAGCACATCGATGTTGCCGATGATCGGTTCAATGACTTCGTAATCGATTTCCACCGTCAGAACGCCGTCCATTTTTTTGATCGTGATGTCCTCCTTTTTAACATGTTCCACCATGTTGATGTCGAAGCGCCGCATCAGCAGACTTCTCACCTTCCGGATACTTTCTGACGCAAGATTCGGCTCGTTTTCCAAAGATGCCAAGACCGTTTTCACCTTGTAATGATCCAGATAAATGGGACCGATCTTGAGTATCAACAGGGTAAAAAAAGCGATCAGACCAAGAATGACGAGCACACTCAGGAAAGTGAGGCCGGTTTGATTGGAACGATATCTTTTCATGGCTTTCCTCTGAAATCTTCAGCATAATCAGCAACCGGCGGAATGAAGTTAGAGCAGATAATTATTCAGATCCCCTCACCCTAGCCCTCTCCCGGAGGGTGAGGGAACTGCGGAGCCACTGGTCGCTTGCGGATATTTTTACACATTGGCAGAGATCGATTAGCAACACGGGAGTGAATACATACTCGAGCAGGACAGCTCTTGAATACCCGCCAATCGCCTATCAAAGAATAGCTCATTTCAACACGGTACCGATGCGTCCCAGCCCTACGCCGCCATTTTCCCAATCCCAGCTCATCCAGATCAGGAACGCTTTCCCGACCAGGTTCGCTTCCGGAACGGTGCCCCAATAGCGGCTGTCATTGCTGTTGTCGCGATTGTCTCCCATCACGAAATAGTGTCCCTCGGGCACAACGAATTCACCCTCTACCGTCGGTTGTCCGTTACGAATGAGGATGCTGTGCTCGACCTGGTCCAGATCCTCGACCAGATGAGTCGCCCCGCTCATGTTGCGGCCCTGACCGACGCCCAGATAGCGGCCGAGCGGCACCTGGTTGACCGGCTTCCCGTTCACATACAACTGCTTGTGGTAATAACCGATGTGATCTCCGGGCAGGCCCACTACACGCTTGATGTAATCGACCGACGGGTTGCGCGGAAAACGAAACACCACGATATCGCCGCGTTTCGGCTCACCGATCTCGACGATTTTTGTGTGTAGGACCGGCAGGCGGACGCCGTATGCGAATTTATTGACCAGAATAAAGTCTCCGACCAGCAGGGTCGGCATCATGGAGCCTGAAGGAATCCGGAATGGCTCGACCAAAAACGATCGCAGCACCAAGACGATCAGCACGATCGGGAAAAAAGAACGCGCGTATTCGACAAGCAACGGCTCTTGATGCTCCTTGCCATCGTTCCAGCTTTTCCGATAAAGGGCATAGCCCCCCCAAATCACACCCGTCACGACGGTCGCTATGACAAGAAACAGAGAGAAATCAAAATCCATCAGGACTCCTTGTTGACCTGCAGCACCGCCAGAAATGCTTCCTGAGGAATATCGATCTTACCCACTTGCTTCATTCGCTTTTTTCCGGCTTTCTGCTTTTCCAATAATTTTCGTTTTCGCGTGATATCGCCGCCGTAACATTTCGCAGTCACATTCTTGCGCAGTGCTTTGACCGTGGAGCGGGCGATGATTTTCGAACCGATGGCCGCCTGGATCGCCACTTCGAACATCTGCCTGGGAATCAGCTCCTTCATTTTCTCGACCAGCTCCCGCCCTTTAATCTGGCTTGTCGCCCGGTGCACGATAAGCGACAGCGCGTCCACCCGCTCGCCGTTGATCAGCACATCCAGCTTGACCAGATCAGCCGCCTCGAAGCGCTTGAATTCGTAGTCGAATGAGGCGTAGCCGCGGCTGACCGACTTCAGGCGATCGAAAAAATCGAGCACGACTTCGCTCAATGGCAGCTCAAAATGCAACGAGACCTGGTTGCCCAGGTACTGCATGTCTTTCTGAACGCCGCGTTTTTCGATGCACAAGCCGATCACACCGCCCAGATAATCCTGCGGCACCAGAATATTCGCCTCGATGATCGGTTCCCGTATCTCGGCGATTTCCCCGGGAGTGGGCAGTTCGGATGGATTATCGACTTCGAGAATATCGCCGACGGCGGTCGCTACCTGATAGATCACGGTCGGGGCCGTCGTAATCAGATCCAGATCGTATTCCCGCTCGAGCCGTTCCTGAATGATTTCCATATGCAGCATGCCCAGAAAACCGCAGCGAAACCCGAATCCCAACGCCTGAGAGGTCTCTGGCTCGAACTGCAGTGCCGCATCATTCAATCGGAGCTTGTTGAGCGCTTCCCGCAAACCCTCATAATCATCGGCACTGACCGGATAAAGCCCCGCGAATACCCTGGGCTGAATCGTTTGAAAGCCCGGCAGAGGCTCCAGCGCCGGCTGGTTCGTCTGAGTAATCGTGTCACCCACCGGTGCCCCGAAAATGTCTTTGATTCCGGCAACAACGAAGCCCACTTCGCCGGTCCTCAAGCACTCCTTCTCCTTGCGTTTCGGCGTGAACACACCGACCTGGTCAACGTGAAACGACTGTCCGGCCGATAGGATGGTAATCTTCTGTTTCCTTCGGATCGAACCATTCATCACTCGAACCAGCGAGACCACACCGAGGTAGCTATCGAACCAGGAGTCGATGATCAGCGCCTGCAAAGGAGCATCAGGGTCTCCCCCAGGTGGAGGGATTTTCGCCACCAACTGCTCCAGAACCGTTTGCACCCCCTGCCCAGTTTTCGCGCTGATCCGAGGGGCTTCATCCGCCGGGATGCCGATAATTTCCTCGATCTCGCGGGCGACCCGGTCCGGTTCCGCGGACGGAAGATCCACCTTGTTCAGGACCGGTAGAACTTCCAGCCCCTGATCGATCGCGGTATAACAGTTGGCGACGCTTTGCGCCTCGACGCCTTGCGCCGCATCGACGACCAGCAAAGCGCCTTCGCAGGCGGACAGAGAGCGCGAGACTTCGTAGGAGAAGTCGACATGGCCGGGCGTATCGATAAAATTCAGATGGTAGGTCCTGCCATCACCGGCGGTGTAGTCGAGAGTGACGCTTTGCGCTTTGATGGTGATGCCGCGTTCGCGCTCGAGATCCATGGAATCGAGCACTTGCTCCTCCATTTCGCGTTCGGCCAAGCCTCCGCACAGCTGAATGAAGCGATCCGCCAAGGTCGATTTTCCGTGATCGACATGGGCGATGATCGAAAAGTTGCGGATCAGGCGCTGATCCTTTACCGGCTCACTCATCCAGCTTGATAGCGAGAAACACCGGGTTGCCCATGCGTTGCACCAACACCGCGATCGACTTGTCCTTAGGCAGCTCGTCAACGATCGTGTTGAACGCTTTGACGTCTGTGATGACCTTGTTCTGCAGCCGCAAGATGACGTCGCCGCGCATGATCCCTGCATCTCTGGCCGGCCCCGGTTTGACATCCTGTACCAGTACGCCGTTCTTGACCACCTGAAACTGCTCCCGCTGATCCGGAGTCAAATCCGACACCGCAAGCCCCAGCCGGTTGACCGGTACAGATTCCGATTTGCTGCTCGCCAGCTGCTTTTCAGCGACTTCAGACAACTCCCCGATCTTCACTTGCACCTTTTTTTCTTTGCCTTGGCGAATAACCACGATATCGGCGGTTTCATTGACCGGCGTCATTCCTACCATCGGCGGCAGCATCGAAGAGGTGTCCACCTTGCGCCCGTTGTATTCGACAATAATGTCACCGATCTTCAAACCGGCAGCCTCCGCCGGGCTCTCGGGCATCACTTTGGCAACAAGCGCGCCTTGAGGTCGTTTCATGCCGAACGATTCGGCCAACTCCCGCGTGACATCCTGAACCTGTACCCCCAGCCAGCCGCGCGTGACCTTTCCCTGGCTTTTCAATTGCTCGACGACGGTCATCGCCACTTCCGTCGGAATAGCGAATGACAGCCCCATGAAGCCGCCCGTGCGGCTGTAGATCTGCGAGTTGATGCCCACCACTTCACCTTTCAGATTAAACAGTGGTCCTCCGGAATTACCGGGATTGATCGCCACATCGGTCTGGATGAACGGCACATAGTTGTCGCTTGGCAGGCTGCGCCCTTTTGCGCTGACGATACCCGCCGTCACCGAATGATCGAAGCCGAACGGCGAGCCGATGGCCAAAACCCACTCGCCCACCTGCAGTTTGTCGCCGGAGCCCAACTTGACCACCGGCAGATCGTTCCCCTGGATTTTCAGTAAAGCGATATCGCTGCGCTGGTCCGACCCGATCAACTTGGCCTCCAATTCGCGCCGGTCCTGCAACCGAACCACGATCTCGTCGGCATCCTTGACGACATGGTAATTGGTCAGCACATAGCCATCCCGGGACAGAATAAAACCGGACCCCAGCGATCGCGTCTCGCGCGGCTGAAGCCGCCAGCCCGGGCCCGGCTCGCCAAAAAAATGCCTGAAAAATTCATCGAAGGGCGTCCCTTCAGGAACGGAAAATTCCTCCGGCATCTGCTGGTCCGATTCCTGCGGCTTTTGTATGGTGCTCACGTTCACGACCGCCGCACCATACTGCTTGACCAATTTAGTAAAATCCGGCAGTTGCGCCACCGCGCCGCGCACAACCAACATCATGCCGAAAAAAATCAGCATCGATCGACTCGTTCTTTTTAGCATAAAAACGCTCCGTTGCCTGAAAAGGCCATGTTCCTTCGAGTAAAGAGGGGGGAATCGAAAAAGCAAAAACAGGATAAATGGGTGAATTATAGCGTACAATGGCACGCAGGGCTCACCCAATATTTTTGGAGATCATAGGAGTCTGTCCGCGAACAGACTGATCTACTGCGGCCAAGCCGCCCTCGCTACGATCGCTATTCTCGGACAGCCTCCTTCTGGAAGTCCGCCGCTCTTTCCTTCACTCTTCCGGCGCATGGACGCGGATGCCGTCGCCGATCGCCCGCACGCTTTTCGCGGGCACTTCACCCATCACCGTGATCTGATACGTACCCAATTTTTTCGTATAGGTACGCACGCCCCCGTGCGTGAATTTGTTCAGCGGAACGCTGTCACCGTCGAATTTTTCCAGATAAACCGAGACTGACGCAAAACCGTCACTCAGCAGAACATGATCGAGTGGCCACGCGCTGCCGGGCATCTTATGCTGGGTATAGAGCACTTGCCGAAACCCATCCGGAAGCCATTGAAATTCAATGGCTTGCTCCTTGGCAGGCTTGGGTTCCCGATAGCGAATCTGCCACGTCGCCTCATCGACTTCGGTTGTCGCTTTCAGGTCTCGCGCCGGAATCGAATCCTTAATCGACAAAGAAGTAAAGACCATTTGCTCGACACGATTGCCGTTTTCATTGATCAGCTCGAACTGAAGCGGCAGCTTGGTTTCCAGATCGATCCAGAACGTGCGCTTGTAACGAAAATCATCCTTGGGAACGATTCGGACAATCTGTGCTTGCCGTTGCAGGATGAACTCGCGGCCACCGAGACTGAACCGGTACTGCTTCATGTGTTCATCGAGATCTTCCGGCAGATTGACCAGAAAAGAGTGCCGCGAGGGGTGGTTTTCAATCAACACGGTCCGCGCATCGGGAAAATAGCAGGCGAGCTTATCGGCATTCAGAACCACTTCCCGCATCGGCGTATTCAGCGCGACGATGCGCTTCTGCTCGACGCCGTCGTTGAATGCATGAAAGACCCGCAATGTTTCGATCTTATCGTCCCACATATAAGCCACCGTTCCTTGGTAACTCAATGATTTCATTGCCTCCATCATAGCTGTCAACAACTGTTTGGCCGCAGCCTCGGTACTCTCTTCGGCCAAAGCATTGTGTGCCAGCAGACAGCCCAACAAAATTGCCACCAGGCGGCTCGATGCATTGAAAAAGGGATAACGCATTGCCTGATTGGATAACGACGCAGGCGAACTCAAAGCTTACGAATCATTGTTGCTTCGCACCGTAACTGACCACCCTGGCGTAGGGCAACATACCCAGCGTACCCATGGAATAGGCGCTCTCGTTATGATTGAGCAGATAGCCGTGAAATCTGGCTTCGGAAGACTTTGCTTCCGCCGGCTGCGCCTGATGCAGCAACGATTCGACACCTTTGTCCGCCACCATTGTCGCAGCGTCGCCGCCCGTATCCGCCGGCTGCTTGACAACGATGACCGCCACGATCACGACCGAAGCGGCCAGTGCACCGGCGAAAACATTGTAAATTCTCGACGGCTTTCCGGTCGACGCCGGGGTGGAAAAAACCGCCGGTTCGCGGGCAATGGCCTGTCTTACCTTATCCACCAGATCGGCCTCCAACACCACGATCGAATCCGATTTTATCGCCAGACTTGCTGTGTTGTAGCGAAACCATTTCTCCTTTAACCCGTCATCGGACTCGATCTGCTCAAGCAGCGACAACGCTTCTTCTTCATTGAGTTCATCATCGAGCAGCATCGACACCTTTATGACCCTATTCTGTTCCATTCCTCGACTCCTTTTATCCCAGCAACGGGCTCAGCTTTTTGTCGATCGCTTCACGTGCACGAAAAATACGTGACCGGATGGTTCCAACAGGACAATCCATCGCTTGTGCAATTTCTTCGTAACTCATACCTTCCAACTCCCTCAAACTGATAGCGATGCGCAATTCTTCCGGAAGATCATCAATAGCCTGTCGAATGGTTTGAGCAATTTCTTCAGTCAACAGCAGATGCTCGGGAGTATCATTATTTCTTAGACGCGCCGAACCTTCGAATTGTTCCGCGTCAGCCACATCGATTTCATAATCGGCCAGTTTCCGAGATCGCGCAACCAGATGATTTTTGGCAGTATTGATTGCAATCCGGTAAAGCCAGGTATAAAAGGCGCTATCCCCTCTAAAACGAGGCAATGCGCGATACGCTTTAATGAATGACTCTTGTGCAACGTCGAGTGCTTCACTCGGGTCTTTGATATAGCGACTGATTAACTGGATGATTTTGTGCTGATATTTTCGGACCAGAATGTCAAATGCTTTTTTATCTCCATCCTGCACCCGCCTGACTAAATCCTTATCGACCTGTTCGCCCATCCAGGCATCTCCTTTCAAATCCGGCAATCCCTAACAGCATAGTCATTGACAAGGTCGAGCCACGGAAGTTCGGCAGAAAACAAAAATGCTGTTCGTCTCATTCGTGTCCGGACCGGTTTGTCACAAATTCTGTCTCGAAGAAGGGTCGTTTTATCGCTACTTAATTAGGAGGCTGTTTGAAAACAGGCGGACCCGCTGCACGCAACCTTTTGCTGCAATCGCCATTCTCGAACGCCCCTACGGCTATTGTATCCTACTTTCAAGGCAGATTGCCGATACGGCTATTTCGAACGGAAAAAACAGGAGATGATCCGAGGTCGGGTATTGTACAATGAATCAGCAGCCGATTTTGGCACCTAATGACGCCGCTGCGACTGCCCGCAAAGATTTTTTCAACCCGACACACGATTCTCCAATCGACATGACATGCATAACCATGATTTATTCGACGTATTGATCATCGGCAGCGGCGCGTCAGGTCTAAGCCTTGCAATCCGCCTGGCCGATCAGGCCCCACGCGCACGTATCGCCGTCGTATCGAAATTTGCGTTGAATGAAGGCAGCACTTTCTATGCGCAAGGCGGAATCTCGGCTGTGCTGGACACACAGGACTCCCTTGACTCACATATCGACGACACACTGAAGGCGGGCGCCGGTCTTTGCGATCCGGCAATCGTCAGGCTGACGGTCAATCAAGGAAAAGACTGCATCGAATGGCTGCTGGCCCACGGCCTTCCCTTTACTCAGGAACGGGCGGGCGACGGCTCATCCCGCCTGCATCTCAATCGGGAAGGAGGACACACGCATCGACGCATCGCTCATGCCGCTGATGCGACAGGGCAAGCGTTGTTTCATTCCCTGGAAAAAAGCGCCACGGCTTATCCTTCGATTCATTTCTTCAAATACCACGGCGTGGTTGACCTGATCACCACACAAGAACCCGGCGATCGACATGAGCGCATCGCAGGGGCTTATATTTACGATGCCGGAAAAAAAAAGGTCGAGGTCTTTCGCGCCCGCATGATCGCACTGGCAACGGGCGGGGCCAGCAAAGTCTATCTCTATACCAGCAACCCTGACGTTTCCACAGGCGACGGCATCGCGCTGGCATGGCGCGCCGGCTGCCGGATTGCCAACATGGAATTCATGCAGTTCCATCCGACCTGTTTGTATCATCCGGACGCCCGCTCCTTTCTGATCAGCGAAGCAGTAAGAGGGGAAGGCGGAAAATTGATATTACCGGACGGCTCGACCTTCATGGAAAAATTCGATCCACGCGCGGAGCTCGCACCCCGTGACGTTGTCGCGCGGGCCATCGATCACGAAATCAAACGCTTGGGGGTAGACTGTATCTATTTGGATATCAGCCACAAACCCGCCGACGTCATCCGCGATCATTTTCCGACCATCCATGCGCGCTGCCTGGAATTGAATATCGATATCACCCGCCAGCCGATCCCCGTGGTGCCGGCGGCTCACTATACCTGCGGCGGCGTATTGACCGACAGTCACGCGCGCACCAACGTTGCCGGACTCTATGCCATCGGCGAAGTCGCCTGCACCGGCTTGCACGGCGCCAACCGTATGGCCAGCAATTCGCTGCTGGAGTGCCTTGTCTTCGCCCGGCAGGCGAGCATCGATATTTTACGACGTCTGCCCGACACGCCCTTACCTCCCGCCCTGCCGGAATGGGACGAATCCCTTGTCAGCAATTCCGACGAAGAGGTGGTCGTCTCCCATAACTGGGACGAACTCCGGCGCTTCATGTGGGATTACGTCGGCATCGTCCGAACCGATAAAAGACTCGAACGCGCCAAACACCGTGTCGACCTGTTGAAAAAAGAGATTGCGGAGTATTACGGAAATTTCAAAGTCACCAGCGACCTTTTGGAACTGCGCAACCTGGTCGTCGTCGCCGATCTCATCATCCGCTCAGCCATCCAGCGCAAGGAGAGCCGCGGACTGCATTTCACCCTCGACTATCCCGCTCCGGACGAGAGCAAGCCACCCCGCAGCACGGTGCTCTCGATCGACCAGGATCAAACGGTCAATCCGTCAGCTTGATCCGTAATCTCCCAGTCTTCACGATGCTCTCCCCTGCTTAATCTCGTTTCCAAACCACTCGACGGCGTCCTGTAAACTTTCATCAACGGGACGGGTTTTGTACCCTAACGTTCTGCACGCCTTTTCGCTGCTGAAATACATTGTTTTTTTAGACAGGCGCACCCCAGCTACGGTGACACGAGGCTCATTGCCGCCGGTCGCTGCCGCCCAGGCTTCAGAAAGATATGCGATGGGCAAAATTGCAGTATGCGGAACCCGCATGACAGGCTCGCGGCCGCCGGTCATCACCGCAATCTTATCAAGTATCTCCTGCAATGACATATTGTGACCGCCAAGAATGTAGCGCTCACCGACCTTGCCGTGATGGAGCGCCAGCAGATGACCGCAAGCGACATCATCGACATGAGCAAGATTGAGCCCCGTCCTCACATAGAAAGGTGTTCGACCCCGCACGGCATCGAGAATCATGCGACCTGTCGGAGTCGGCCGAATATCCCCCGCACCGATCGGCGTCGATGGGTTGACGATCACCGCCGGGAGCCCACGCTGTTCGACCAGCGCGAGCACTTCCTGCTCAGCCAGATATTTTGAGCGCTTGTAGTCGCCGATCATATCCCGCAGATCGACCGGCGTGTTTTCGTCCGATGGCGTGTTGCTCTTCGTCAAGCCGAGCGTCGCCACACTGCTGGTATAGACGATTCGCTCAATCCCAGCATCCAACGACGCCAACATGATGTTACGGGTTCCTGTTACATTGTTGGCATAAAGCTCATCCGGATTGCACGACCATAGCCGATAGTCGGCTGCAACATGAAACAGACAACGGCAACCGGCAAGCGCCTTTCGCAGCGTCGAGGCATCTTTCAGATCGCCTTCCACGATGTCGGCCGACAAACCTTCGAGGTTACGCCGATTGCTGCTGGGCCGAACCAGAACACGAACCTGATGCCCCTCCTCCAGCAAACGGCGCAGTATCGCAGCACCGACAAATCCAGTTGCCCCTGTAATCAAGGTTGTCATAAGGCGCGCTTAATGAATCATTCCCGTGCTTGTTGATTCTTGATGGGATGCGGCACTATTCAAGAGATCCCAACCACCCATGCGGCCAATAGCAATCAGCTTCAAACTCAAATCAACCCTCGCTTTCCCGACCGCCTGAAAGCCGGCAAGATGATCAACGTGCAAATCAGTGTACACAAAATTCCAATTGCCAGCATTTTGCCCATGCTCGCCATGCCGACATGTGCGGTAAAAGCGAGACTGCTGAAGCTGAATATGGTGGTCAGGGCACTGAAAAAAACACCTCGTGCCGTACTGCTGTGAAGCACATTGACGGTCGCTTCCCCCACGCTGCGCAATCGATGAATCATATGAATCCCGCTGTCCACGCCAAGACCGAACAGCAGCGGCAAAGCAATGATATTGGCAAAATTGACCGGTATGTCAAGCCAAACCGTCGCCGCACCTGTCAGCATCGCCGCCAACATCAAGGGAAAAAGAACGTGCAGCGTATCCTTGACGTTACGCAAAACAAACAACAAAACGACGGTAACCGCGACCAGCGCGCTCATCAACGCCTGTTGAAATGCGCGCACCACCTCCCGGCCTGCCTCCAGATAGATGACCGGCAGATCGGTGACATTGGGCGCAACGGCCTGAACATCGGTGATAAACTCGCGTAAATTCTCGATTCGCTCAAGATCCTTTTGGGGAAATACCTGAACCCGATAAACTCCGTTCGGACTCAGCCAACGCACCACAAGCTCGTGCGGCAGATCCGTCAAGTCGACCGGAGCCGCCTCGAGCGCAGCCGCCAGATGCCGCATCGCTACCGGCAGCGTTCCGAGAAGATTCCGCTCCAACTCATTCAATAATTCAGCCTGTGATTCGACCTGATAAAATTCCATCCGGTTCAGAAGCCGCTGCGTCTGTGCCCGCAGTTCGATCAGCGCATCAGTTTCAGCACCAGCGCGCCCGCCCTGCACGGCATCATCCAATGCCTGAAGAAAATCTCTTAGCTGCTCAGTGCCGTTTTGCTGCTGCGAAGGCCGGGGAAACTCACCGAGACCGGGTCCCAGCACGGTCGACAGGGACTCGATCAGGTTCAATTTCTCGTTCTGCCTTTCGGGTATGAAATCATGAATGGTGATGGCTTTTTCCACCGAGGCAAGCGCTCCCAGCCGCCCAATCAGTGCACGTGCCGCTGCCTCATCAGACGCCAGAACGGTCAACGTCATCGGCGATGCCTCTTTGCTCTTCAACAGTTCCTTGAAGAGCACAACCGATTCACTGTGCGGATCTCTCAAATCGACCGGATTAAAATCGAACGTGACGCGTGAAAGCGACACCGCCGCAACAATGCCAAGACCAATGGCGCACCAGCGTATAAGACGAGCATAGCGCAGCGGTATATCATAAACCCACGGAGCCAGTCCTCCAATATCGGACAGTTGCCGGGATGGAAACCTGCGCTGCGGCATGAGCTTGAGAATCGCCGGCAGGACGGTCAAAGTGACCAGCAAAGCGATGAACATGCTGGTGCCTGAGATGATACCCAGTTCCGAAACCGCCTTGAATGAAGTCGGAACAAAGGCATAGAACGCAACGGCTGAGGTAATCGCACATAAGATAATCGAAGGTCCCACATCCTTCACACTGTCGATTAAAGCCTCTGTTTTTCCGGAATTGCCTCGCATGCATTCCGCATAGCGCAGGCACAGATGAATGGCGTAGTCGACGCCAAGCCCGATATACAACACGGCAAAAGCGATCGAAATCATATTGAGATGGCCGATAGCGAGCGCAGCAAAACCGGCAGTGAGAACAAGACCCATGATCAAAGTGAGCAAAGCGGCGATCATCAGGGCGACCGAGCGCAGCCCGACCAGCAAGCTCATGCAGACCAATATGAACGATATCACTCCGGCAACGGTGGCGCTGCGGCTGATGCTCTGCATGTCATCCTGTTCCAGCGGCACTTCGCCCGTCATGCGGATCGTCACACCCGGCATCGCTTGCTGCACCGTTTCAGCGGCCTGCCGAACCGCGCGCAGCGTTTTTTCGGCCGGCAGCAATTGATTGAAATCCAAGATGGGTTTAACCAATACAAGGCGCAGCGTCATTCCAAAGCGGGCCTGTTGCTCAGTCATCATCCGCTGCCATGAAAGCTGGTAGGGCCGGCCTGCCATCAGCGCCCGCATCGCATCGCTCAGAGCCTTCGACAGCGGGCCGACATCGACCGCGGCACGATCCGAAACAAGGGCTTGCTGCACCAAAGAGAACAGGTGGCTGAGTGAATTATCCTGCTGCAACCGGCTAATAAACGGTTGCGCCCGGCTGAGACGCGTCGTCAGCGCTTCCAGCTCGTCACGTTCATAATAAAGCAAGGCCGCTTGTTCGAAATAACGGCCTTCACCCGGAATGTAGATGGATTTCACAGAACCCTGTTCGGCCTTGAGCAAACCGCCAAAACGCCCCACGGCAGCGGCGGTCTGCTCAGGCGTTGCGCCTTCCACAGCGACCACGATGGCTTTCACATCGTGGGGAAACGTTTCCCAATAGCGTATCCTTTCCTGGTGAAAAGGCAGCTCGGGCGACAGCAGCTCTGTCGTATCGGTGTTGACGCCAAGATTATTGATCGTGTAGAACAGGCTCAATCCACATACGAAACAGGCGATCAGAACGACCGACACCGGCCAGCGCAGCACACATCCGACCCACCACTGCAAAAAACGGTCCACGCCTCAGTACCCCAAATATCGGCAAAGAATCAAAATCTCGCAGTTTACCACAGCAGCCGTTGCGCTCGATGAACCCGCAGGAGGGCCTCAGCAATTCTCATTTTGCGTCTCCGCGCGATTTTCTATAATGAGAGTTGCCACTGGAAGAAAATTGCGCTTTCAGCTTAAAAAATATTAGCGTATAATTCCATCGGTTTCTTGATGTCGATAACGACAGGCGCGTAGCTCAGTTGGTTAGAGCACCACCTTGACATGGTGGGGGTCGTTGGTTCAACTCCAATCGCGCCTACCAACACCGAAATAAAGCGTCGCTTAGCGATGCTTTATTTTTTTTCAGCATCTTTATTTTTACGCAAAACGACTGAAGCAAAAGTCTGGACACAGACATCCTTTACCTTCGAAAAACAATGCCAATAGTTTCATTGCCGGATGGATCACAGCGCCAGTTCGATGGCCCCGTCAGCGTTGGAGAGGTTGCTCAGTCCATCGGACCCGGCCTGGCCAAAGCAGCCCTTGCCGGGCGCATTGACAGCAAGCTGGTCGACTGCAGCACACTGATCGAAGATGACGCCCGGGTGGAAATCATCACCGATCGTGACGAAGAAGGGCTGGAAATCATTCGTCATTCGACTGCTCACTTGCTGGCGCAGGCCGTCAAACGCCTCTTTCCAACCGCCCAGGTCACCATCGGACCGGTCATAGAGAACGGATTTTACTACGATTTTTCCTTTGAGCGTCCGTTTACACCGGCAGATCTCGAGGCGATCGAAAAAATGATGCACGAGCTTGCGGGGCAGCGCATCGAAGTGAAGCGCAGCGTGATGTCCCGAGATGAGGCGATCGCTTTTTTTCGCCGCAGTGGCGAAGAGTACAAAGCCAAAATCATTGAGGATATTCCCGAAAACGAAACCCTTTCGTTATACACTCAGGGCGAATTCACCGATTTGTGCCGCGGCCCTCATGTTCCCGACACCGGCAAGCTGAAAGCTTTTAAATTGATGAAGATTGCCGGCGCCTACTGGCGCGGCGATTCCAACAACGAGATGCTGCAGCGTATCTACGGCACCGCTTGGGCGGACAAGAAGGCGCTGAAAGCCTATCTGCATCGCCTGGAGGAGGCCGAAAAGCGCGATCACCGAAAAATCGCCAAGGCGCTGGACCTGTTCCATACCCAGGAGGAAGCGCCCGGCATGGTGTTCTGGCATGACAAAGGCTGGACCGTTTATCAGGTTGTCGAGCAGTATATCCGCGATAAGTTGCGAAAACACGGTTATGGTGAAGTCCGGACGCCGCAAGTGGTCGATCGAGCATTATGGGAACAGTCCGGGCATTGGGACAAGTTCGGCGACATGATTTTCACCACGCACTCCGAGCACCGCGATTACGCGATCAAACCGATGAATTGTCCCTGCCATGTGCAGATCTACAACCAGGGGATAAAAAGCTATCGCGACCTGCCGATTCGTATGGCCGAGTTCGGATCGTGTCACCGGAATGAGCCGTCAGGCACACTGCACGGACTCATGCGCGTCCGCCATTTCGTTCAGGACGATGCCCACATTTTTTGCACCGAGGAACAGATCCAGCAGGAAGTCTCGGCTTTCATCGATCTACTCTTCGAGGTTTATAAAGACTTCGGTTTCGATGATGTTTTGGTCAAGCTCTCGACCCGCCCCGAAAACCGGGTTGGCAGCGATGAGGTCTGGGACAAGGCGGAACAAGCGCTGGAACTGGCGCTGAACAACAAGCGCCTCGAATGGGACTTGCAACCGGGTGAAGGCGCATTCTATGGACCAAAAATCGAATTTTCGCTGCGAGACTGCCTCGACCGGGTGTGGCAATGCGGTACCATTCAGGTTGACTTCTCGATGCCGGGACGACTCGGCGCGTCCTACATTTCCGAAGATGGCGCCAAAAAAGAGCCGGTCATGCTGCATCGAGCAATTCTCGGATCGATGGAGCGCTTCATCGGCATTCTGATCGAACACTATGCCGGCACGCTGCCGGCCTGGCTGGCTCCGGTACAGGTGGTGGTCCTCAACATCGCCGACCGCCATGCCGAATACGCCGATACGGTGTTGCGCAACCTCGAAAAACAGGGGTTTCGAGCAAAAATAGACTTGAGAAATGAAAAGATCGGCTTTAAAATCCGCGAGCATTCCATGCAACGGGTGCCATATCTCTTGATCGTTGGTGACAAAGAGTGTGAAACCGGCACCATCGCAGTACGCACACAACAAGGTAAAGATCTTGGAAGCGCCATGTGTGAGGTGTTTTCAGCTCGACTGCGGCGAGAGATCGAACGCCGTGGCTTATAATTATAATAAACGAGGAGGGACCGGGCATCGCTGCAAAAAAAGAGAAAACGCGCCTTAACGATGAAATTACGGCGCCTGAGATTAGATTGATCGGAAAAGATCGCGAACAACTCGGGGTCATGTCATTGGCTCAAGCAAAACAGATCGCGTCCGAGGCCGGGCTGGATCTCGTTGAGATATCCCCCAATGCAGATCCACCGGTTTGTCGTATCATGGATTATGGTAAATTTCGGTTCGAACAAAATAAAAAACAACAAGCCGCCAAAAAGAAGCAAAAACAGATTCAGGTCAAGGAAATCAAGTTTCGGCCGGGAACCGACGAGGGAGACTATCAGGTCAAATTACGCAATCTGACCCGTTTTTTGACTGATGGCGATAAAACCAAGATAACCGTCAGGTTCAGGGGCCGAGAAATGGCCCACAGAGAAATCGGTATGGAGATGCTAAAACGCGTCGAAAAAGATTTGGAAGAACTCGCTGTTGTCGAACAATTTCCAAAGATGGAAGGCAGACAAATGGTGATGGTGCTCGCCCCAAAAAAGAAAAGATAGTTGAACGTGGAGTCAATATATTATGCCAAAAATGAAAACCAATCGTGGAGCCGCCAAGCGGTTTAAACGTACTGCATCCGGCTCTTTTAAGTGCAATCAGTCACACCGTCGGCATATTCTGACGAAAAAGAGCACGAAAAGAAAAAGACAATTGCGCAAGGCCGCAACCTTGCACGCTGCTGATGTGCGCAGTGCTGCCCGCCTGCTGCCTTACAGCTGAGTTTTCACTGAATCGAACGAGGTTTATCAATGCCCAGAGTAAAACGTGGTGTCACCGCAAAAGCCAGACACAAAAAGGTGCTCAAACTGGCCAAAGGCTATTATGGCGCCCGTAGCCGGGTCTACCGGGTCGCCAAACAGGCGGTCATCAAGGCCGGCCAGTATGCGTACCGTGACCGCAAGCAGAGAAAACGCCAATTCCGGCAGTTGTGGATCGCCCGCATCAACGCGGCTGCCCGCGAGTGCGGCCTCTCTTACAGCCGTTTTATGAATGGCCTGAAAAAAGCATCGATCGATCTCGATCGCAAAGTATTAGCGGACCTGGCTGTCAATGACAAAGAGGCTTTCGCGGAATTGGCGAAAATTGCTCAGGGCTGATCTGTTCCGAACTGGAGCACTTTTCATACCAATGCAGCCGCAAGGCATGAGCGGTCCGGCGTCTTGGTGATCGTCAGCACCTGCCGGGCCAGGGCCATTCGCAACGCCCGTGATCGCGCGACGGCAGCATGGGCGGGCAGTAATCAAAGCCGCGGGAGGAGCTGAAGGGCTCTTCCCGCCATTCCATATCTTAATATAGACAGTGAGTTGGGCGGTGACGACAACACTGGATGAATTACTCGTGTCTGCAAGTCGGGAAATTGCAGATGCTGACGACCTGAAACAACTCGACCAGGTACGGGTCCGCTATTTCGGAAAAAAGGGGCTTTTCACCCGGCATATGAAGGAGCTGGGTCGGCTGCCTCCCGAGCAGCGCCCGCTCGCCGGGCAGGCGATCAACCAGGCCAAAAGCCGGTTTCAGGCTGAACTCGAAGCCCGCAAAAACGCGTTCGAAAAAGCCCTCCTCGATGAGCGGCTGGCCAAAGAGACGATCGATGCCACCCTGGCGGGACGGGGTCAAAACACAGGCGGGCTGCATCCTGTTACATTGACGCTGCGGCGCATCTCGAATATTTTCGGCAGTGTCGGTTTCGATGTCGTGGAAGGACCCGAGATCGAAGACGACTACCATAATTTCGAGGCCTTGAACATACCGGCGCACCATCCCGCCCGGGCCATGCACGACACGTTTTATTTCGACGAGCACACCCTGCTGCGCACACACACTTCCCCGGTGCAGATCCGCGTGATGGAACAAGAGCCCCCGCCGCTGAAGATCATCGCGCCGGGGCGCGTCTATCGCTGCGACTCGGATCTCACCCACACGCCGATGTTTCACCAGGTGGAAGGCTTCATGGTCGACGAAGCAGTCAGCTTTGCCGATCTGAAAGGGATGCTGTACGAGTTTCTGACCGCCTTCTTCGAGAAGGGCATACAGGTACGATTCCGCCCATCTTATTTCCCTTTCACCGAGCCCTCTGCGGAAGTCGATATCGAATGCGTCATGTGCGGCGGCGGGGGCTGCCGCGTCTGCGGCCATACAGGATGGCTGGAGGTACTGGGCTGCGGCATGATCCACCCCGAGGTATTCCGATTCGTCGACATCGATCGGGAGCGCTTCAGCGGCTTCGCCTTCGGCATGGGCGTGGAACGACTGGCGATGCTGCGTTATGGAATCAACGATCTGCGGTTGTTTTTCGAAAATGATCTCAGATTTCTGGAACAATTTGCTTGAGAGAAAAGGATGCAGTTCAGTGAAGCCTGGCTGAGAGCCTTCGTCAACCCCACACTGGAGACGCACGAACTGGTCGAGCAGTTGACCATGGCCGGGCTTGAAGTCGACAGCGTGACGCCGGCGGCTGCCGATTTTCACGGCGTTGTCGTGGGCGAGATCATCGATCTCAAACCGCACCCCGATGCCGACCGGCTGAAGGTGTGCACCGTTTCCATCGGTGACCAATCCCCGCTGCAGATCGTCTGCGGCGCTGCCAATGTTTATCAAGGAATGCGAGCGCCAACCGCGCTGGTCGGCGCTCGGCTGGCGGGCGATTTTCGTATCAAAAAATCCAAGCTGCGCGGCGCAGCCTCTCACGGCATGCTCTGCTCGGAAAAAGAGCTGGGCCTGGCCGAAGATGCCGAAGGTCTCATGGATCTGCCGGCCGATGCGCCGGTGGGCGCCGACATCCGGGAATACCTCGAACTCGATGACTCGATCATCACCTTGGATTTAACCCCGAATCGCGCAGACTGCCTGAGCGTCGAAGGCGTTGCCCGGGAAGTGGCCGCGCTCAACGACATGGCTTGTGAACCGCTGCCCGTTACCGAAATCGAAGTCGTCCATTCGGACGAGCTGCCGGTAGCGATCGATGCACCCGAGGCCTGCCCGTGCTATCTGGGAAGGCTGATCAGAAAGGTCGATCCGTCAGCCAAAACGCCGCTTTGGATGCACGAGCGGTTGCGCCGATCCGGATTGCGCAGCCTGGGCCCCCTCGTCGATGTCACCAACTATGTACTGCTCGAACTCGGACAGCCGCTCCATGCCTTCGACGCGGCAAAACTCGAAGGCGGCATCACCGTGCGCTCGAGCCGTCCGGGAGAACAGCTCGCCCTGTTGAACGACCAAACCATTATCCTGGAGCAAGGTACCCTGGTCATCGCCGACAACCACAAGCCGCTGGCGCTTGCCGGCATCATGGGGGGCAAAGAGTCTGCCGTGAGCCAGGAGACGACCGATCTCTTTCTGGAATGCGCTTTTTTTGCACCATCCATGATGATGGGCAAAGCCAGACGCTATGGGCTTCATACCGACTCATCGCACCGTTTCGAACGCGGGGTGGATCCCGAACTGCAGCATCGCGCACTGACACGGGCAACCGAACTGATCTGCGCCATCGCCGGCGGCGAAGCGGGACCGGTCACCGAAGCCGTACACCAGGGCGCCCTGCCCGAACGCCCGGCGGTCACCTTGCCGGCCGATCGAGCCTGCAAGCTTCTGGGCGTCGAGCTCACTGCGCAAAAGATCGAGTCCATTCTATCCCGCTTGGGGATGAAGCTGGAACCGCTGCCGGATGGATGGCGCGTCACCCCCCCCAGCTTCCGATTCGACATTGCAATCGAAGCCGACCTGATCGAAGAAATCGGACGGGTCTACGGCTACAATAATATCACGCAACGCCGCCCGCTGATTCACGCCGAACTGCGCGGCAACTCCGAAACCCGACTGGATATCAACCGGATGAAGGACCTTCTGGTGGATCGAGGCTACCGGGAAGCCATCACTTACAGTTTCGTCGACGAAGCGTTGCAGGCCAAAATCGCGCCCGATCAGTCGGCCATTGCACTTGCGAACCCGTTGTCGAGCGACCTCTCGGTCATGCGAACCACCCTGTGGACGGGGCTGCTGCAAACGGCTCAAAAAAATAACAACCGGCAGCAACTGCGTGTTCGGATTTTCGAGACCGGTCTGCGCTTTATCCGGGAAAATGGCACCATTACACAGGAGAAGCAACTCGCTGGATTGGCGATGGGACCGGTCTATGAAGAACAGTGGGCGGAAACCGAGCGTTCGGTCGACTTTTACGACATCAAAGCCGATGTGGAAGCAATCCTGTCCCTCTCCCGCCGCAACGCTTCCTTTGTTGCCGCCAGTCGTCCGGCGCTGCATCCGGGCCAATGTGCGGAAATCGTGACCCCGGAAGGAGAAGGAATCGGCTGGCTGGGCATGCTCCACCCCGGCCTCGAAAAAGAGCTGGAACTGGCCTCCAATGTTTTTCTCTTCGAATTGGCCCAGGAGCCGATTCTGGAAAAGAGCCTGCCGTCATTCGAAAGCCCATCGAAATTTCCGTCGGTCCGCAGGGACCTTGCCCTGATCGTCGATCAGACGGTAACCGCCGACCGGTTGCTCGAAACCATTCGCGCCAATCGGAATCTAGCGTTGAAAGAGGTAAAAATCTTTGACCTCTACTGCGGTCCGGGAGTAGAATTAAACAAGAAAAGCATAGCGTTAGGATTGATTCTTCAGGACTCATCGAGAACATTGATCGATTCCGAAATTGACGCTGTCGTTGCTGAAATCCTCGATCGGTTGGCTATGGAACTTGACGTGAAACTGAGAACGTAACAGATGGCGGTCACAAAAGCGGTTTTGTCGGAAAGACTTTATACGCAGCTCGGTCTGAACAAGCGGGAAGCCAAAGAGATCGTCGAGCTCTTTTTCGAAGAGCTTAAAAGCGCTTTGGAAGCCAGCGATCCAGTGAAAATATCGAGCTTCGGCAATTTTGGACTCAGAGACAAAAGCGAACGGCCCGGCCGAAATCCCAAGACCGGCAAAGAAATTCCGATCAGCGCCCGGCGCGTCGTCACATTTCGGCCTGGTCAGAAACTAAAAGCGCGCGTGGAAGCCTATGCTGGAACAAAGCAATAACCGGGAGTTGCCCGAAATACCCAACAAGCGCTATTTTACGATCGGCGAAGTGAGTGAATTGTGCGCAGTCAAGCCTCACGTTCTCCGTTATTGGGAACAGGAGTTCACTCAGCTCAAACCGGTCAAGCGGCGCGGCAACCGGCGCTATTATCAACGGCACGATGTTCTGATTATTCGTCAGATAAAATCGCTTCTTTATGGACAAGGCTACACAATCGGCGGCGCACGGGCTTATCTTTCGAGCCGTGAAACGAAAGATGACCTCCAATGCAAGGAGATTATTCAACGTGTGTGTGATGAACTGGACGAGATTCTCTGTTTGCTGAAATAACTTTTCATTATAATGCTGCCGGCAATTATCGGTTATACTATCAATGTTTCGGGGCGTAGCGCAGCCTGGTAGCGCACCTGCATGGGGTGCAGG
Source organism: Methylococcaceae bacterium UBA2778 (assembly GCA_002352385.1). Lineage (GTDB taxonomy): Bacteria > Pseudomonadota > Gammaproteobacteria > Methylococcales > UBA2778 > UBA2778. The sequence continues at coordinate 49,667 of DEII01000122.1, forward strand.
TGGTCGAGTGTTCGAATCACTCCGTCCCGACCAATCAATTCAAAGGGTTGTGTAGACCACGCAACCCGCATCTATCTCTCCGGTCTACGCTGGGTCTACAAACGCTTCATTGCGCGGCCTTGGCTTTTTCGTAACGCGTTACTCAATGGCGGCGCTGTGCGCCTGGGGCCTCGTTACCGCGCCGGTTGCGGGAATCACAGATCGGCGCTGAATCTGGGTTCACTGACCTTGATTTTAAGGTCAGTGAATACGCCCGCCCAGCGCGCGTGGGTCAGGGGGAATAATCGGTTTTAAAAACGGATTAAAAGGTAACACCCGCCCAACGCGTTACGCAAATGGAGGTGTACTGCTTTGCAATCAGCGGGTCGTAGGTTCGAATCCTATCGCCAGCTCCAATTAAATCAATGGCTTGTGTTTGTTTCCTGGTAAATATTCGGCCAACCCATA
>DEII01000037.1:0-144 GCA_002352385.1 Methylococcaceae bacterium UBA2778
TTAACGCTAGTTTGATGGGAAGTGCAAAGGAGTATCCCCAACAAATTCAACTACGAGGAGCTTGGACTGCAAAAGGCAAGAGGGACACCTTTTGAAATCAAGGGGTCAGGGGCTCGTCGTCGGGGTCAGTTCTCGCATTGTAGC
>DEII01000037.1:258-8493 GCA_002352385.1 Methylococcaceae bacterium UBA2778
CACACCCGTGGGGATGAACCGAAAGAGAAGATAATCTAGATTCACTTTCCAGAGCATAACAAGAAAAAGTTAGTAGTTCTTGATATGGATCAATTCCTTCAGAGACCGATGGAGAGATAATTAAACTTTTGAATAGTTGCTTTTATATCCGAAGGCGCAATAGCGCTCAATTTAAAAATGAAAACGAGGAATGAGGCGCCGTTTTTGTATGTACAGACCTTAACATGTCCAAAACCAGGACTTTTTTGGACATGTTGAGGTGTCAGTTTGAAGTAAACAATAACCTATCGTCATGGAAAGCGGTGCAGTGGTGCGAGAGAACAACTGATCGGAAGGGTTTTCAGTGGCGACAGAATAGGGGCTTCTTTCGAATTGATTCCCGCATACCGTCAAGGATTATCGCTTTCTTCCTGACACTACACATTTGGCTGCAAAGCAAACTTTGTCGTACGATTTTTTCCGTTTCGTGAGGTAGTCGCATTATGAAAAAGCATCTGAAAGACTTTCTTTACAAGGCTCCAATCGCGATACTCTGCGCCTTTTCTCCACATCTGGCAACCGGCGACTGGGTAACGACCCTAGAGCATACCGAACACTGGGCCGCTGGTGATGCGGTTACCCAGAACGATATATGCAGTGGCGACATCAACGGTGATGGCGATCCCGAAATCGTGTCTCTGAGTACAACAAACGTCGACGGCAGACATCACGCGGAACTGCGGGTCAGCCGTTGGGATGGCAGTGCTTACAACGTTCTGGACGAGCAATTGTGGTCCGTTTCCGACCAAGCTACTCGTGGACGAGGGGTCAGATGTGTGGACCTGGTCGGAGACGGGGCACTGGACATCGTTACAGGGGTGGATTTGAGGACCGCTTCCGGTTCAGAAACGGAAATAAGGGTGTGGCGCTGGGATGCGCCCAGTGAATCTCTGCTCGTAGAGGGGGAGCCGTTGGTAATCAGCGGGAGCATCCACGCACTGGCTGTCGGCGACGCTGATGCCGATGGCGTTGCAGAGATCATTACAGGCGGCGGGAGCAGTTCGACGTCGGAACTGGAGTTACGCATCTTTCGTGTGTCTGATAGCGGTCTGAGTGAAGAACATACAGAGGACTGGCTGGTTGACAGCGGCGGGGGCGAAGTATTTGGTGTTGCCACCGCGGATGTCGATGCAGACGGCGACCCGGAAATCGTCACGGCCTCGGACCTCTCTGACCCAGAGGCAATGGATCTACGCATATGGCGGTGGAACGGTTCAGCCTTGGTTCTCGAGGCCGAGGTGCAATGGGATGCCGGCGGCGGCACCGATGCGAGGGGTGTAGCGGTCGGCAACGTTGATGAGGACACGCTGCCTGAGATAGCTGTTGCAGGCACCGTCCGAAATACCGACCTCACCCATCCACATCCACTGTCCGGTGTCGTCAGTCTGTGGCAGTGGGACGGCGAGACCCTCGAACTCGAAGGCCACCGCGTGTGGCAGAGCTTGCTGGGCAATGTCGAGTACTTCGGTGTGTCGGTGGCCAACATCGATGGAGCCGGTGCCGATGAGGTCGTCGTCGTCGGTCCGTTGCACGAGGTACCGGCCCAGAACGTGCTGCGGGTGTATGGTTGGGACGGTGGTCATCTCCAAGCCGAGTACAGCGAGGAATGGATCGCTGAAGGGATGAATGACAATTTCACTTATGTTGTCCACACCGCTAACGTGGATGGAGATGCCCGTGTAGAGATGATTACTGGTGGACGGGCTGTAGATGCCGGTGCTCAGAATCACCATCAGATCACCATCTGGCAATTGGACTGGTCGCCCTCTTTCTGGCTCTGGAGCTGGATGGATCGTATGAAGCAGGTATTTGCCTGGGAAGGTTGGCCGTTTTACACCGCTTTTCGTGATACCCTCCCGATTCCGTGGGGCGGGGTGGTCTACGGTGGGATTTTGTTCGGCTTTAGCGCGTTGGCGGTATACGCCCTCTGGCGAATGCGTTCGTTCTTCACGCATAACCGAAAGCCTTAGGCAGTTGATAGAATCTGCCGCCCTGTGGTCACGAGCAAAGTACTAGGAGGCTGTCCAAGAATAGCGATCGTAGCGAGGGCGAGACTGAGTGGCCGCAGTAGATCAGTCTGTTCTCGCACAGCCGCCTAGTACAGTGATGCCTGAAAACTGCCAGCAGCTTGTTGGGTTACGGTGCGCTTATAATCAAGTGGAGGCCTGATATATCGGTGCAAAGCGCACCTAACCTACATTTGTTGCCAGGGCCTTGCCGATGATCTGCACCATCGAGGACGGCGAATTGATCCTGGATGCGCGCTCGCGCTCCCTGCAACTGGCGTTCCTGGTGCCCGTCCTCGACGTTTATTCCGATCCGAATTCGGCCATCCGGGCATTGCATTATCTCTATTATCTGATCATCGCGAGAAAACACGGGATACATGTCGTGGAACTCGCCCAGGAACTGCCGCCGCTCCTCGCTTCAGGGTGCGAATTCGAAAAGGTTATCCATTCGTTTACCCTGGTGCCTGAAGTGCAGGAGCTCTATAAACGGTGTCAGATGATGCACCGTTCGCTGGACTCCGCGTTGCTGTGACCCTCTGTCTCAACTGTAGGGTGCGCCGTGCGCACCATTTGCCGCCCGACCCGCCCACAATTCAGAGCCCGCCTGCCACACTGGACATGTCGCATGGAACATTGCCAGGTTTGACCGCTCTAAGGATTGTCGAATCGACAATCATCGCATTGAGCACCTGGAAATGAATAGGATGAAACGAATGCTGTTGATCTGTTTGGCGATCGGTGTGCCGTCGGGCGGATTTGCGGCCGCCGATAGCGGCAAAGAGGGCGGTGCCAGAACAGTGGCACGCGCCATTTTCGCCGGCGGCTGCTTCTGGTGCATCGAGCCGCCTTATGACAAGCTCCAAGGAGTAATTTCAACGACCTCCGGCTATACTGGCGGAACTGTCGCAAATCCCACCTATGAACAGGTTTCAGCGGGCATTACCGGGCATGCCGAGGTGGTGGAGGTTGTTTTTGATCCGGAAGTGGTGAATTACGACGCGCTCCTGGAGGTCTTCTGGCGGAATATCGATCCGCTGGACGGCGGCGGTCAATTCTGCGACCGCGGCAGCCAGTACCGTTCGGCGATCTTCTATCTGGACGAAGCGCAAAAACACGCCGCAGAGGCCAGCCTCGAAGCATTGCGATCGCCAGGGCGCCTAGCCGGGCCGATACAGACCCAGTTGGTAATGGCGACGGAATTCTATCCCGCCGAAGAATATCACCAGAATTACTATCAACGAAATCCGCTGCGCTACAAATACTATCGGTGGGGGTGCGGGCGCGACAGCCGCCTGAAAGCGCTGTGGGGCGATGAGGCCGGAGGCAAACACAAACAAGCCGGAGGGGGCTGATCGACCTCACCCAACCCTCTCCAGCGAGAGACGGTTGGGTGAGGGGGCAAAAAACAAAGGAACTCAGCCATTTAGATCCCCTCATCCCAGCCTTCTCCTGGAGGGAGAAGGAGCACCTCATCTTAATTCAACGGCATTGGGGCTAATCGACCCCACCGGATCACCGGCGGCCCTGTTGGACTCCAGGTCTTCAGCGTTTGCCCAATTCGATGAACTCCTGAAAATATCGGATGCCGAGGTCGGCCACGCGCAGGGCGGCGAACAGCGACTTGTTCAGGCCGCCTTGGCCCAGCCGGGCAGTCGTCAGGGGCAGGGTCGTCAGATAGCCGGCCGCCAGCCATTCGGGCAGGGCGCAGACGCCGCGCTGAAAAGCGACCATCTGCAGCATGATGTCGACCGATTCGATCTCTTTGCGCTCGCGCGGCGCGATCCCGGCCGGTGCCAGAAAGCGGTTGAAGATGTCCAGCCGTTCGGCAGGTACCGGAAAGGTCAGCAACGTTTCACCGGCGAGCATTTCCGGCTGAACCGTCTCTTCTGCGGTCAGCGGATGAACGTCGTTCATCACCAAAACCACCTCGTAGTCGAACAACCGCTCGAAATGAATACGCTCAGAATCGACCGGGTCGGGAGTGATCAGCAGGTCGATATGGTGCTCGCGCAGCGCTTCCAGGCCACGGAATTGAAACTGGCTGACGATGTCGATATCGACATCGGCAGCCTCGGCCATGAACGTCACCACGACATTTTTCAACCAGGCGTAGCACGGATAGCATTCGACGCCGATGCGAAGCAGCCCGCGCTTGCCGTCCCGGTAAGCCGTCAGAGTGCGCTCGCTCTGCTCCAGGACCGGCAGCACCTGGCGTGCGGTTTTCAGCAGTTCCCGGCCGGCAGGCGTCAGATAGAGCGTGCGGCCGATACGGTGCCAGATGCGAACCCCGGCCAACTCTTCCAGTTTGCGGATCTGGTGGGAGAGGGCGGACTGGCTCAGGCACAGTGCTTCGGCGGCCTGGGTCAGCGTACCCAGCTCATCAAGCGCCAGAATGATCTGAAGGTGGCTGCGCTCTATCATTCATGAACTCCTCTCATAAAACTTTGACAATAAATCAATTTTAACCATAAGTTCTCCATCATAGAATAGTCCGACACATTTTTTATCGGAGAACAGAAGATGGCGATCACACACAATTTGGGATATCCCCGAATCGGCCGCAACCGTGAGTTGAAAACTGCGTTGGAACGATACTGGCGCGGCGAGCGCGACAGGGAGGCCCTGGAGGAGACAGGGCGCTCGCTGCGGCAGGCGCATTGGAAGCAGCAGGAGCGGCTGGACTGGCAGCCGGTAGGCGATTTATCCTTCTACGATCAGATGCTGGATATGAGCTTCCTGCTGGGCAATCTTCCGCCGCGCTTCGCCGCCGACGGTTTCGGCCTGGACAACTATTTCCGCGTGGCGCGGGGCGGAACAACGGCGGATGGAACCAGCATCGAGGCCGCCGAGATGACCAAATGGTTCGATACCAACTACCACTACATCGTTCCTGAATTTCATCGTGACAGCCGTTTTTCGCTGCATACCGAAGCCTTGCTGACGCAGATCGAAGAGGCCCGCAGCGATGGCATGCAACCGAAGCCGGTGATCGTCGGACCGCTCAGCTATCTGTGGCTGGGGAAGGCGAAGGATGGCGTCGACCGCCTTACTCTCCTCGACGCACTGGTTCCGATCTACGAGGAGCTGTTCGCGCGCTTCGACGCGGCCGACATCGCCTGGATTCAGGTGGACGAGCCGGCACTGGTGATGGATCTGCCGCCGGAATGGCAGGCGGCTTTCGAGCGGGTCTATACGCGGCTGGCAAACGCGCCGGTCAAGCGGCTGCTGGCGACCTATTTCGGTCCGCTGCGCGACAATCTGCACCTCGCCTGCCGCCTGCCGGTGGATGGCTTGCATCTCGATGCGGTGCGCGCCCGGGAAGAGGTGGCGAGGATCATCGACTGGCTGCCGGCCGGCAAAGTGGTCTCGCTCGGGGTCGTCGATGGCCGCAACATCTGGAAGAGCGATCTCACCGCGCTGCTCGATTGGCTGGAGCCGTTCCATGAGCGACTGAAGGATGATCTATGGTTGGCGCCATCCTGCTCGCTGCTGCATGTGCCGATGGATCTGGAGGCAGAAACCGGTCTGGATGCGGAGATCCGAAGCTGGCTGGCGTTTGCCCGGCAGAAACTGGAGGAGCTGGAAATCCTCTCGACCGCCTTGAACGAAGGCCGTGCCGACGTCGCCGATGCCCTGCGAAAGAATGCCTTGGCCATGGAGTCTCAGCGCTGGTCGCTGCGCGTCCACAAGGAGGCCGTGAAAACACGGGCGGCGGCTGTCACAGGCGACTTGGAAAGCCGCGGTCAACCTTACCGCGAGCGGGCCGCGCTGCAGGCAAGCGCGTTCAATCTTCCGCTGTTTCCTACCACCACCATCGGCTCGTTTCCGCAGACCGCGGAGATCCGCCGGACAAGACGCGCCTACCGCAGCGGTCAACTCGACGATGGCGGTTATCGCCTCGCCATGCAGACGGAGATCGAGCATTGCATCCACGAACAGGAGGCCTTGGATCTCGACGTGCTGGTGCATGGCGAGCCGGAACGCAACGACATGGTCGAATATTTCGCCGAGCAGCTGGAAGGGTTCGCATTCACCCGCAACGGTTGGGTCCAATCTTACGGATCGCGCTGTGTCAAGCCACCGATTCTCTACGGAGATGTGCACCGGGCCGAACCGATGACGGTCGAATGGATCCGCTACGCCCAGTCACTGACCAACAAACCGGTGAAAGGGATGCTGACGGGGCCGGTGACGCTGCTCAACTGGTCGTTCGTGCGGGTCGATCAGCCGCGCTCGGAAAGCTGCCTGCAGCTGGCGCTGGCGGTTCGCGACGAGGTCCTGGATCTGGAGCGGGAGGGCGTGTCGATCATCCAGATCGACGAGGCCGCTCTGCGCGAGGGACTGCCGCTGCGCCGGTCGGACTGGGACGGCTATCTTCGGTGGGCGGTACGGGCGTTTCGGGTAGCCGCGAACGGCGTCGACGACCGCACCCAGATCCACACGCACATGTGCTATTCGGAATTCAACGACATCATCGAAGCAATCGCCGCCATGGACGCCGATGTCGTCACCATCGAGACCTCGCGTTCGGCAATGGAACTGCTTGATGTCTTCGAGGCGTTCGAGTATCCCAACGCCATCGGCCCCGGCATTTATGACATTCACTCGCCGCTGGTGCCGACCGTGGAGCGCATGACCGAACTGCTGTGTCAGGCCGCGGCACGGATCCCCGCCGAGCGGCTGTGGGTCAATCCGGATTGTGGCTTGAAGACCCGCGACTGGAACGAGGTCAAGCCCGCCTTGGCCAATATGGTCGAGGCTGCCAGAAGGCTTCGGTCGCTGCAGCGCGAGGCCGCCTGAAATCGCCCGCTTCCGGGAGCGCCGACTTGCAGTCGGCATTTCTTCCATTTCTGATTTGCCGAGTACAACTCGACGATTCCGGGACCGGTGATTCTCGTTGCGCATCCAATTTTGTTGCGTGGCTTCTGGCTCCGCTATGCGGGTTTTCTCTTCGGTGATGCGTGATTTATCGTCACGCGTTACTTTTTGCCTTCACCACTCCGGCCTTCGCTCGCGCCCGGTATCCGCGCTGACCTTGCGCTGCTCTCTTGGCGTTCCCACTCTTCGCCTGGGTCCGGTTGTACAAATCCCGGCCAAAGCTGATTCTTTGCATCGAGGGTGAGTAGCTGCTGTTCACGCAATTTTTTCAGGTCACGTTGCTTGGTTTTGTCGATACGCTCGGTATACAGTGCCAGATACCAAGGTGCTTCACGCAGTTCACCCAATGGCAGAGGTTTTCCCACACTGAGCACCTGTGTAACAATTGCGTATTGGCGTGCGTTGATCTCTTTTTCGTCGTGTCTGCGCTTCAAATCGTTCTCGAACAATAGCTGGTTGACAATCTGATTCACCCGGTGATGGAGTATGTTGAGGGTAATCCGCATGCCTTCGAGAAAGAATTCTACAAAGGGCGCATTGGGGTTTGCTTGCTCTTTGTCAGCAGATTTACGGCAATGGTTGAATAGCGTGAAATAACGATCAATCCGAGCACAGTAGTAATGTGCCTGGGCAAAAGGGGCATACTGAAACCCTTCTGCTTGTAGCATGGTTGCTTCCAGAACGCGTCCTACCCGACCGTTGCCGTCCCAGAACGGGTGAATGAGTTCGTAGCAATAGTGAATTAGCGGCGCGCACAGCAAGACAGGCACATTTCGATTAATTAGTTGCTGATTCCAGTTCACTATAGTCGAAACGACGATACCTGGCGGCGCTGTGGCAGAGGCGGTAAAAGTCCGTCGCGGGTTAAGCGCGATATTTCATCTTTCCAACGCGTCGTCGCGAAATCCCAAGGCGGCGATTATTGTCTGTCAGACATCGGTAGAAGAACCAACACCCAAACTATAACCGCAGTGAATCATATTCGATAGGCCGCCGCCAGACGTGCGGCGGCCTTACTACCTGGTTATCACCTAACTGACACGTGCCCGCACTATCACCACGGCAAGATCACGCGCCAGTTCGTCGCGCACAATTGGAATTAAGCCGCCAGATTATAATCGATCAGACGACGACCAACGGGCATAAAAAAACCGGGTTGCCCCGGCCTTTCTGTTATAACGCAAACATCGGCGAACGGATACGCTGTATGGACTGCACCGCGTTGCAGACGCTAAATCCCACAAATCCAGCATTCGCCGATATGTTGCCAGGGCCCACCATAGGTATGTCGGGTAGCCGGGTGACGTTA
>DEII01000110.1 GCA_002352385.1 Methylococcaceae bacterium UBA2778
AATTTCCTTGTGAAACCAATATCCTGCGCGATATCGGCGCAAATTTATGAAATTTTCGGGCTAAGACAAACCAGATAATCGAAATCCTGACTCATGCTGCTGCACTATGCCACCCGCGGTTCGACTGTGCGGCCGCTCTTAGTTCATTTCCACCACCGTTCCCATTTCCATCCGCACGATTCGATCCGCCAACGCCAGACTGGCCGGGCGGTGAGTGATCAGAATCACCGTACGCTGCCGGAGAATATCCCGGCACTCGTGGATGAACATCTGCTCGCCCTCCGGATCGAGCATCGCCGTGGCCTCGTCCAGCACCAGGATGGGAGGGTCTTTGAACAGGGCCCGGGCGAGTGACAGGCGCTGCTTTTGCCCGCCCGAAAGCTTGACGCCCTGATCGCCGATGAGGGTCTCGAAACCATGGGGGAGGCGTTGGATGAAGTCACTGGCATGAGCCGCGCGTGCAGCCGATTCGATGGCCTCACGGCTTGCGTCCGGATAACCGAAGGCGATGTTCTCGCGTACCGTCCCGTTCAGCAGCAGCACCTGTTGCTGCACCATGCTGATCTGACTGCGCAGGCTGTTGAGGGCGACCGTCCATATATTGATGCCGTCGATGAAGATGACACCCTGCTCCGGTTCGGCAAAGCGCATCAGAAGATGCACCAGAGTGCTTTTGCCGGCGCCGTTTTCTCCGGTGATCGCTATCGTCTCTCCGGCCTGTATGTGGAGCGTCAGTCCATGAAACAATTCTTCTCGCCCCGGATAACGGAAATGGATGTTGTGGAATTCGATCTCTCCCCGCACTGGAGGCAGCGGCTGCCTGCCTTCGTCCGTCGGCTCGGGCGCGACCGAGAAGACTTCGATCAGACGCTCGGCGGCGCCCCTGGCATGTTGGATGCGCGCATACACATTCGCCAAACTGCTCATCGGCTGAGTCAGCAGCATGCCGTAAAGCAGCAGAGCGACCAGATCCGCCATGGAAAGACCACCGGCAAGTAACTGTTTACTGCTGATCCAGAGCAGCAACAGAATACCGGCACCGGCAAGAAACCGGACGACAGGCGAGATCAGCGACTGGATCCGCAGATAGCGCGTCATCAGATTAAGCAGATGCAGGTTGCCGCGCTGAAAACGATTGGATTCCAGCACCTCGCGGGTGAATGATTTGATGATGGGCAACAGGGCGAGGTTTTCCTCGACAATCGACAGCGTATCCGCATACTGCCGGGTGAGCTCCCGCGCCAGCGGGCGTATGCCCCGTCCCAGGAGCTTCATCACCACGAAAACCAGAGGCACGAACAGGCCGGCCATGGATGCAATCAACGGATCGATGCGCCACATGAACAGAAGCGCCCCGAAGAAAGTCAACAGGAGAGGCAGGAGGCCTGTCAGCGTCTCGGTCACGAACCCGCTCAGGAGGTCCGCATCGTTGGTCAGCAGGGCCAGAACATCGCCCTTCTTGCGTTCGTGATAGTAGTCCACCGGCAATGCCTGGAGGTGATCGTACAAGCGCATGCGCAAGCGCGCGATCATCCGTTCTCCGGTTACGCCCAGCACAAATTGGCTGCTGAAGCCAAACAGCGCCTGAAACGCGAGCAGCAGGAGCCAGAGCAGGATGAGCCGGTCGAAAGCGGCGCCGGCATCCGCGTCGGTCAACAGGGCGCCGGTCAACTGCCCGGCCAACCAAGGACTGGCGAGCATCAAGGCACTCTCGCCGAGCATCAATGCCAGAGCCAGGCAAAGAGTGCCGCGGGAAGGCGTCACATATCGAAGAAGCGAAACGAAAGAGTGTTTGGGCGCTTCCCTGTGTCTACTGTCCCGGGCGCAACTCACGACCTGCTTCGATGCCGTTCTCCAGTGCGGCGGCAGCGCAGCCCTTCCGGGCAAATGGGTGGAAGGGAACCCTTCAAGGCGCCGATCAACCTACTTGCTCTTTCCTTTGGCATAGTCGGAAGTCTTTTCCGATAACTCGTTCAACAGTGCATCGAATCCCTCTTTGGAAAGGATATTGGAATACTCGGCCCGCTTGAGCGCAAGATCGCTGACACCATCGACAAGAACATTGATGATGCGCCATTGGCCGGAATCTCCTCGGCTCAGAATATATTCGAACTCGATGTTGTCCTCGTCCGGAAGGATCAGCATCGATTTCACCACCATTTTGCTGCGTTTCCACGGCTGTTCGGAAACCACCTCGAACGCTTCGCCGCTGTATCCATCGAATCGGGCCGCATAGGTGGCGATGCTGTAGTCGGTGAATTTCTCGACCCATTGCGACTGCAGTTCGGCACTCAGCTTGTTCCAATATCCGCCAAGAGAAAATTTCGCCAGAAAAGGAAGATCGTGCGTCCTTTCGATAACCGGTTGCAATCGATCATATCGCCCCTGATACCCAAGCGCATCGGCGTTTTTCATCACTTCCAGCAAAACCCCGTTCAACTGCTCGATCACCTGACTCGGGCTTTGCTCTTCGGGCTGCGAAGGCGCGCCATACGCCAGGGTTAAAACAAACAGAAAAAAGCCAGACAGAAACAGACGGTGCATTCAATTCCCTCGTTCGACGATTCTCATTTTGGTGGGCCTCATAGTAACATATTCGATCAGCGATCCGCGCCGCGCGTGCCATTGCATCAGGGCAATCGCACTAAAAAGTGC
>DEII01000083.1 GCA_002352385.1 Methylococcaceae bacterium UBA2778
GTCGATATAGCGACGAAACGTCCGTTCGCATACACCCAATAACTGCGCCGCTTCCTCTTGCGTCAAGCGCTTCACGTACCACCGTTCATAAACATCTTCGAATCGCATTTGTCGTGTTTCCTGTAGCCATCTGGCCCGGCTCATGCCCCCTCCTTTCGAGTTCACATAAACCGGACAGTTTATTTGCTACAAAACCGGACAAAATATTAACTCGTAACAAACAACTAAAAAGTCTTGCCAAAAAGATCAGCATCGGGTAGCGTTCGCACGGCTTTTTCCGCCCACTCCTAGTTTGCGGCCCACATCGTTCCGCCAACCTGCGGAGGTAAGCAACGGCATCGTTAACGATTTTCTGCTTGCTGGCGTCTGTGGCAGCATCATCGGCCGGTTTGTCCTGCCTATCTTTTCCCTTGCTGCCAGGGCGGTGAAGCCCCGCCGATCTTGACCGGCGTAGCGGCACCCACACTGGTGCGCGGTGCCATGGCGGCAAAATGACGGCCATAAAGGATGTAGGTACCGGCTGGCCTCGGCGGAACGTTGCAGGGCTAGGGCGATACAGCGCGGCCCCTTCCAGGTAAAGACACCCTCTTCTAGATCCAGCGCGTCGCTCTGTCGTACGACGCGGACGGGCCAGCTCTTATCCTCTTCGACCATGCCAGTATTCCTTCGCCAGTTCACGCATGGATTATGTCATTGGTCGCTCATAAGCTTGTCGACTCAACCAACGAGATAGATCAACCCCACCGTCAGCAATGCTACCGCCAGACTCTGCAGACCGCTCCAGAGCCAGAAGGTACCGCCGACGCGACCGAGAAAAACACCGAGCAGGAAGATGATTACCAGCGCCACAGCCATTGCCGCCGGTAGTGGTCCGAGCGCCAGAACCATACCACTGCGTGCAAGCCACAGCGGTACGATGATGATCAGGGCAATAAGCAGCGGAGCGATGCCGTTGACCAGGGCAACCAGCCAGGGGATCCATATCGCTGCCCGCGCGTGGTGGCTCTCATTGAGCGGGGTCACCATAGCCTTCTCGAGTTCTGCCAGGGTACGGCGCCGCTCCGCTGCCTCGCTGATGTAAGCGCTGGATATCCCGCTCATGCCGAGAGCCAGCGCAGCAGCGAGGCAGGATGTGATAACCACTGCAAGATCGACATGATTGCTGACGTAGAAACCCATAATCAATCCGAGCATTGTCAAGGCACCATCGAAGCCGTTGACGACAAAATAGCGGCGCGTGATTTCCCCGGAGTGGGAGATCTCCAGCAGGGTTTTGATCTGTTTCAACTCCATCGCTACTGCTGATTAGCTCCTAGATGCCATTGGAGTATCACTTACCGACGACAGAAACCTCGTCGATGCTGTGAAGGGAGGCCCCGTTTTCACTGATCGCGCCACTGATACGCTCAAAATCAAGGCTGTCACCCTCGATCGCCACCTGCAGTGTCTCGGTCTGCTCATCAACCTCTACTACCCGGATATCGACCCGATAGCCCTCCCCCAACGCTGCAATGGCATGGGCAAATTCGAGGGCATTGGGCTGGTGCGGTTTGAGTACATCGAGAACGAGGCGTTGGACACTGGCCATCGAAATTCCTTAACTTTGAGAGAGAAATCAGCCGCTAGTGTCACCTAGGAGGCTGTCCGAGAATGCAAATCCAGTTTTTTTGTATACCATATCATATGCTTTTGCAATCAAAGCAGCACGATATATTGTATGAAGAAATTATCCAAAAGGCCTGCACCGAAATTCAGCACAGGCCTTTTTTCGTATGACGGCTGAATGCCAAAATCACCTCGAGCGGGCATAGTCTCAAAATCCGACCCGTTTCCCCTCCGCTGTTACGAATATTTCACGGCGCTGCTTTTACGCCCTACCGCCTGCTTGCATGGAAGCCTGGCTGCCCCGACAATAGCAATCACGTTGATGGTTCAATTATACTAGGACTCATCGAGTAACAATTCCCGGGCGAGGATCGATGAAAGTTAGAATGGTTGCTGCAATAATGGTTTGTCTCATCGCAACGCCGACGCTGTGGGCGAAAGAGGTCGCTGGTGTGACGCTGAGTGATGAAGTCAGCGTCGGCGGAACGCCGCTGCTGCTCAATGGTGCAGGCGTGCGCAGCAAGTTTTTCGTCAAGCTCTATGTCGGTGGGCTCTATCTGCCTTCCAAATCGCATTCAGCGGCCGAGATCCTCGCCATGAAAGGCCAGAACCGGGTCGTGATGCATTTTTTGTACGACGAGGTGAGCAGGGATAAACTGGTCGACGGCTGGACCGAAGGATTTGAGAAAAATCAGAACAAAGCCGCAATGGACCAACTGCGCACCCGGCTCGATCAATTCAATGCGCTGTTCAAAACAGTTCACAGCGGCGACGTCATCGAACTGGACTATCTCCCGGATAAAGGCACCGAGGTCCGCATCAAAGGCGCAGAAAAAAGCGTGATCAAGGGTGCCGACTTCAACCGTGCACTGCTGTCAGTCTGGCTTGGCGAGGAACCGGCCGACAGTGATCTGAAAGAAGCATTGCTTGGCAAGTGAGCGAACTGGAAGGATGCGCCCACCGTTATTTCTTTTGCAATAGCAGTAGGTTGAGTTAGGCGCGCATGATACTGCCTTTCTCTTTCCCCAGAACTTCCCGCGCACCGTAACCTAACAGTCCTCTCTGTGCCTGGTTACGCTACCGCTAACCTACTGGATGCGTTTCATCCAACCAATCGAGATACTGCACCTCATTGGGTTGGATGTACGAAGCAATCGAACGGTTGGAATCGATGGCCTTGGTACCGAAAACGGCTATGCTTTAATCTAAAGGAAAAGCGAAGAAAGTCGACATGAAAAGAAAAATACTGAAAGCCTTTCTGCAATGGCTGCTCACCTTCTTGTATAAAGTCGAAGTGAAGGGGATGGAGAATTTCCATAATGCAGGGGACCGTGTTCTGATCATCGCCAATCACAGCTCGCTGCTCGACCCACTTCTGCTGGGGGTCTTTTTGCCGGAAGAGGTCACCTTTGCGGTCAATACCCACATCGCCCAAAAGGTCTGGATAAAGCCCTTCCTGCACCTGGCGAAGCTATTCGTCATGGACCCGACCAACCCGCTCTCTTCCAAGGCATTGATCCGGCACCTGGAGCAGAATAAAAAGGCGGTGATTTTCCCCGAAGGGCGCATCACCGTCACCGGCGCATTGATGAAAATTTATGACGGGACCGGAATGGTGGCCGACAGATCCAAGGCCGGGGTTCTTCCGATTCGCATAGAGGGCGCTCAATATACGCCATTTTCGCATCTGCGCGGCCGGGTTCGCCTGCGCTGGTTTCCCAAAATCACCATCAACATTCTGCCCGCGACCGTGGTCAGTCCTCCCGCTCACCTGCAGAGCCGCGAGCGCAGAAAGATAGCCGGGCAAATGCTCGCCGATGTCATGACCGAGATGATGTTTGCAACCAGTGACTATCACAGGACGCTTTTCTCGGCCGTCCTCGATGCACGAAAGATTCACGGTGGCCGGCATATCGTTCTGGAGGATATGGCACGGCAGCCGATCAGCTTCAACAATCTGATCACTGCGTCGTTTTGCCTTGGCAACAAGTTGACGCAGATGACAACGCGGGGAGAGAATGTTGGTGTCCTAATGCCGAATTCGTCCCGAACGGTGATGTTGATGCTGGGCCTGCAAGCATTCGGCCGGGTACCGGCAATGCTCAATTACAGCGCGGGAATCCGAAATATGCTGTTGGCGTGCCAGACAGCGCAACTCAAACGTGTCGTAACGTCACGCCGTTTTGTCGATGGAGCAAATCTGCAGGCCGCGGTGGATCAAATCAGCAACGAGGCCGATGTGGTCTATCTAGAAGATTTCGCTCAAGGCATTACACCGGCCGACAAGGCCAAAGCCGCCGCACAGTCCCTGACGACACGATTGTGGTACAAATATGTGAGCGTCAAGTCCACCGACCCTGCAGTGGTTTTGTTCACTTCCGGCTCGGAAGGGACGCCGAAAGGCGTTGCGCTCTCCCACGAGAACCTGCTGGCCAATCGCGAGCAGATCGCAGCCAAAATCGACTTCACTTCGCAGGACATTATTCTGAATGCCCTGCCCATGTTCCACGCTTTCGGCTTGACCGCCGGCACTCTGCTGCCCCTGATTTCCGGGATGCGAACGTTTCTTTATGTGTCACCGCTGCATTATCGCGTCGTCCCGGAGGTTGCCTATGAAATCAATGCAACCGTTCTGTTCGGCACCAATACGTTCTTAGCCGGCTATGCAAGACAGGCCCACCCCTACGATTTCTATAGCGTTCGTTATGTGTTCGCCGGTGCTGAAAAGCTCCAGGAAGATACGCGGCGAACCTGGGCTTCCAAATTCGGCATTCGCATCCTGGAGGGCTATGGCGCCACCGAAACAAGTCCGATTCTTACGATCAACACGCCCATGTACTATCGAGAAGGGGCCGTTGGCCACTTCCTTCCCCACATCGACCACCGTTTGGAACGCGTTCCGGACATCGAGTCCGGTTCGCGGCTGCATGTATCCGGACCAAACATCATGCTTGGCTATCTGCTGCATAAGGAGCCGGGCCGCTTGGTCCCGCCCAGCTCGAAATATGGTGAGGGCTGGTATGATACCGGGGACATCGTCAGCATCGACGACGATCGGTTTGTAACGATCTGCGGTCGAGCGAAACGGTTCGCAAAAATCGGCGGCGAAATGGTCTCGCTGGCGATCGCCGAAGAGCTGGCTTCCAGGAAATGGCCGGATTCACAACATGCAGTCGTTGCCTTGCCCGACCCCAAAAAAGGGGAGCAGCTGGTGCTCATATCAGACTGCCCGGACGCCAGTCGAACCGGCCTCCTGGAGCGCGCCAACAATATCGACGAAATCAATCTGCCCAAGAAAGTGATCATTACCGACACGGTTCCGCTGCTCGCCAGCGGAAAAATCGATTATCCTGCAGTCCAATCGTTGGCTGAACAAGCGTTGAAAGGATAACCGTCAACCTATCCCGGTCCAAGGCTGATACAGGTCACCCGCCTCGATTTCGAAGAACCCAAGGATCCGCCCGACCGTTTCATCGATCAGTTCCGGCAAAGTTTTGACTTTACCGTAAAAAGCCGGCATCGGGGGAAAAATGATTCCACCCATTTCGGTGACCCGTTCCATGTTTCGCAAATGGGCAAGGTTGAACGGCGTCTCACGTGGTGCCAGAACCAGACGCCGCCGCTCCTTCAGGGTGACATCCGCCGCACGCGCAATCAGATTATCGGAAAAAGCATGCGCCACACTGGCCAGCGTTTTCATCGAGCAGGGCGCAACGATCATCCCTTCGGTTCGAAAAGCGCCGCTGGCAATGGTAGCCGCCACGTCATTGACATCGTGTACCACGTCGGCCAAAGCGTAAAGTTCTCTGCGCTTCATGTTCAGCTCGTGCTGCAGATTGAGCACACCGGCCGATGAGATGATCAAATGGGTCTCCCATTCCGCCTGTTCGCGCATCACCTGCAGCAGGCGCACGCCATAGACCGCCCCGGTCGCGCCGGTCAAGGCAATGATAATGCGTTTGTTCACCATCACGGGGAGAACCCCGCCATTTCGTCGGTCGCTGTCACTAAAGCATGGATCATCTCCTCGCCGTGAGCCACATGCCCCGAACGGGGAAGCACTTGAAATGCTGCACGGGGCAGCCGCCGGGAAAGAGACCAGCCGGATTCCACCGGGCAAACCAGGTCGTTGCGGCCATGGATAATGACCGTCGGCACATCGGGAATGCGGCTGCACTGCTCGAGAATTTGGTTCTCAGCGATAAAATAGTGATGGCTGGCATAATGCATCTCGATCCGGACCTGATCCAGCAGACCCGCCGATACATGCTCTTCCTCGTCCGAGGGGGAGTATTCATACGCCAGAGAGACCTGGGCGCTCCAGCTCTCCCATTCACGCGCAACCCGGCGCTGCGCCAGTTCATCCGGACCGTGCACTCTTTTCGTAATGGCAGCAATCAGATCCCCGCGTTCCGCCTCCGGAATAGAGCGGAGCAATCGCTGCCACTGCTCTGGATAGATACGGTTGACGCCGCCATCTGTGAACCATTCGAGGTCAGCGCGCCGCGCCAAAAAGGCGCCCCTGATAATCAATCCGGTGACGCGCTGTGGATAACGCTGCGCATACAACAAGGCCAGAGCTGCACCCCAGGAGCCACCGAACAGCAGCCACCGCTCGATGCCGAGATGGTTCCGAATACGCTCCATGTCCGCAACCAAATCCTGCGTCGTATTGTTCTTTAACTCACCGCCGGGCGTGGAACGTCCGGCCCCGCGCTGATCGAATAAAATGATCCGATACCGCTCCGGATCAAAAAAACAGCGATGATGGGGCTTGCAGCCCGTAGCCGGTCCGCCGTGCAGAAAGATCACCGGCAGCCCGGCCCGGTTTCCACACTCCTCGACATAGACACGGTGCAGATCATCCATCGGCAAATGATAATCCGCATACGGTTCGATCGCAGGATACAGAGTTTTCATAGTGCTGATTCAAAATACCGCCGATTCGAGTTGGTCGTGCATTGCCTGGCAGCGTCGATACAGTTCGAACACTTCAGGCACAATCGTAAACGATTCAATGATTTTCTCAAATTTGGATCCTGAAGCAAGCAGCTGTGACAGTTCCTGGTTCAGCTCGATGATATGCGCCTCATGCTTACGGGCCACGACAAGATAATAGAGATAGTGCACGGCACGGATCGTCAATTGCGCGTCCTTGTAGGTTTCGAGAATCGGCACCAGAAAGGCGAGCTGCAGCGAGCGTGACCGCTCATCCAGAATCCAGCGATCATTGCGAAGCGTACTGACCATTGCCAATGTCCTGAGCGTTTCATGATCCTCGAAACCGATCGCCGGCCAGGGCACCTCAGGCGGGACCGTACCGAACAGTGTCGAAAACGCTTTTTGATAACACCAGCTCAAACTGATCACCACCCGATCATCCACCGGAGCCGTATTGGGATTGGCAAATACGCGCAACGTTGGAAACAGCGCCCGCCGCAGATCGGACAAAGAGTGATCATCCGGATGATTGACCAATACCCGATACCCCAACCCTCCAATCAACACCAGCCGAGACAAAGCCCCGAAACAGGGGGTCTCATCCAACAACAGGCGTATGGCCCGCGCATCGATGGCGGTGCGGGTCCAGGTCAGAAATGCGATCACATTGCCGGTAATAAAAGTATTGTGCGTCTTGCTCCATGACTCCAGCAGCGCCTGAATGCAATCCTCAGAAATCACTCCGCCTTGGAAGGCCTCACCCGCCAACCGATAAATACGCGAGTGAAAGGCCGCTGCACCGAACTCGGCAAAGTGGCGGGTTCTGATGCACAAGACAAAATATTGGGCGAGCAGAAATTCCTGCCAATTGCGGTGGGTAAAGCGGCTTGTATTCGCCCCTGTCGGTACGAACACCGTCCCCTGCAAAAGACGCTGGCAAAGCTCAGCGTCCTCCAGCAATCGGAACCCGGCAAGGATTTCCGCCGCCTCATCGGCGAGGCTGTCATAATAAAAATCGGGATCTTTTTCAGCTAATTCCTGAAAAAAGCGTTCCCATCGATCCGTAAACATCCGTGCTTCCTTGCGCAGTACGTCGAGGCTGATTTCACCGCGTGATTTATAGAAAAAAAGCCAGGCGGTCAGCGCCAGCGCATGAGTCAGATGATCGAGCTCGACCGCATGTCCACGCTCCCTGCGCACACCCAGCAGATGACTGCGAATCAGAATGGTTCGAATCGTCTGACACATGACCGACGCCTGCGTCAGCAGGCCGTTGCCGTATGCGCAACTGGGCTCGGGTTCGTAATTGGACAATATGAGCGGTGTCAGAACCAGGTCGAGCACGTTTCGATCATGCACGGTGTCGATCCATTCCTTGCTCTTCGGAAACAGCTGCTTGGCCTGGGCTACCGAAAGCCGCAACACCTCATAGATATCCTTCGGATCGGTCGCCAGCCTTTGCAAACCGTGAAAACTGCTGCGAATTCCGATCACGATCGAAAAACGTGGGTTGGCGGCATAGCGGTCGAGCACCTCGCGCAACATGCCCGCGACCGTCGACAAACCCACGGTCGAGATATTGAGCAAAAAATCATCCAGGCCATCGAGAATGATGGTCGTGGCCTGGCTGTGAAACTTCTCCTCCAGCCATGATTGATCGCAGTCGAGCCCGGGAAACAGGCTTTTTGCCCAATGGTGCCACCACTCCCATAACAGCTCCCATGAATAAGTAGGACCGGGCAGGTCGCCGAGCGTCACCTGCTGCAGTGGTATGAACAACGGCAGCGGTGTGTCAGGCCCCGGATCGGCTAAATAACGACGCGCCAGACGCCAGGCGATCATCCGCATAACCAATGACTTGCCGACGCCCGCCGCACCGGTGACAATCATCTGTTTCGGACGCTCACTGCCATGGCGAACCGCCTGCACGACCCGCTCGAGGACTTCCGCCTGCGTGCCGGCGGAGGAACCGGTGACAGTGGGCAGGGGTTGATCCCGGTCCTGACCGATGCCGCACAACGTATTGCTGATCAGGTGCTCGGAGCCGGTCAGCGTATTCACTGCGGCGACCCGTGCCATTGTCCGGTCGGTGACGGTTAACGCAGTATCGGTTGCATACCGCCTGACGAAGTCCGCCACGATGCCAACCACCGGACCATCCGGCCGGTTGGGGATCTTGACGGTTTTATGGGTGCCGCGGAAATAGATTTCACGCCGTCCCGCCTCGAAGGCGAGCGGTACGGAGAGATCCGACTTGGCGTAGATATCATGAATCATCGGAGAAGGAAACCCCCACTCCTCGGCGCGCTGCTGCTGCCTCAAGAAATCATTTTCGAGCTCCATCAGCCGCCGATTCTTCCAGCGCAGCATGCCAATGATCTCGTTCCTGCCCCAGTCCTTTGCGCCCTGACTCAGAAAGCGGGTCATCCATAAAAAAGGCGCCATGAAGGGATAAATCAGATTGTAGACGACCATGCCCGCCGTGCTCGAAAACGGTGAACCGCCGCGGTGCGGAACCGCGATGTTGATCACGTGACGGGTTCGCAGCCACAACGAGGTGGATGATGAGAAATCAAAGCCGCCTTCCTGCACCTGCGCCTCGACAATCTGAAACGCTTGCCTGAGCAACTGTTTGACAATCAACCCGCCGGAGCTGTGCGCAACAAACAGGATCTGGCGCTCGTCGCGGAACTCGGTCTCCAGCCAAGTGTGCAGATCATCGGCCGCATAGACAATGCTGGAGCGCTGCCACGTTCGGGAAGGGTAGGAAAACGAAATCACGCGGACATCTGACTGCGCCTTCGACAGCACCCATTCCGGCATCCGGCCCCAGGTCCGACGGCAGTCGCCAAACAGTCCATGCACGAAAACGAGCAGACAGCCGGCACATTTGCCCCCGGACGTCTCGGCCGGCTGATGAATGACACCATACCGGCTTGTACTCGTCCAAAATCCGGTCTTTATCACGTTTTGATTAATGCCGCCAATTCACAAACAAATACCGTCAAGTTCAACTATAACACAGCCTTGGATTGTTGTTTCCAAGCCGCCCTTCGTCGCCCGCCCGAACCACATCCCTCTTTTTGATCGCCGCTGCAACCAAGGGGAAATGCTGTTGACTTAAGCCCTCTCCAGCGGGAGAGGGTTTGGGTGGGGGGGGGAATAAACAAAGGCACTTCAGCCATTTAGATACCCTCATCCCAACCTTCTCCCGCAGGGAGAAGGAGTACCCATCTCAATTCAACAGCATTGCAGCCAAGGGAAGGGGAGGCACAAACGCGCACAAAAAAGCCTCTTGGCGTATCCGCCAAGAGGCTTTCGCAAAGCTTAAACGACAGCTAAGATATCCTTAGAACTTGAAGCCCAGATAGCCGCCGGCGGTCAAACCGTTGGTGCTGACACCGGAAAGCACCTGGTTGTTGAAGCCATAGTGGTAACGACTATCGATACCGACAACCATATTTTTCCACACATTGTACTCGGCGCCGGCGCCGAACTGGACGCCTGCATTCAATACGGTCACACCATCCGACGGCGGGCTGATCACGTGAATGTCGAAGCCGATCGGAATGATCCATGGCTGAAATTTGCTGTCAGGCATGAATTTGATCTTGGGAGAAGCCGACAGGGTGAACTGGGTCACGGTCACAGAACCGACCGGCTGCAGTGGTCCGACATTAAGCCCAGTCCCACCGGGGGCACCGGGATTCACTACTAGCGGGTTAGTCAATGTCGCCGGAACATTGTTCGCCGTTGCCACCAGAGTGGTGCCGACCGTTTGGCCAATCGCGTTCAGGTTGGTTCTGCTGAACTGCTTGTAATCAAAAATAATTTCGCCCCAGAGGTTGGCGCCGTCCCACAATCCAAACAGATCCTCGGTCAGCTGGTGTTCGATGCCTGCACCGACATAAAAGCCTTCCTTGCCACTGTTGGTGCCCACCAACTGCTGAACCGACACCAGCAGATCATTACGCCGGTTGGTATCATTCCGCGCATAACCGCCGCGGAAGAAAATCATGCTGTCCATCTTCACCGGCCGACGCTCAAGCAGAGCAACACGCTCGTCCAACGCCGAATCCTGATTACAGCATTCGGCCAACCGTCCTTCCAGATCCCTCAGCTGACGCTGCATATCCAGAATCTGCTGCTGCAGCTGCATCGTCATGTCGTCCATGCCGCCTTCCATCGCGTCTGCGAAGACCGCTTGGGAAGCAAACAATGCGGTTGCTGCAGCGATGGAAACGGTCGCACGTGAAGTCAATTTGCGAATGTTCATCATCTTATCCCCCCTTAGGGTGTTTGTTGCAAAGAATATTTTCCGTTGCGCATTCACAACAGGAAAACAACACTATTCTAATTGTAGCAAAGTTTTTTTTCAACAACAAATCTTTTATTGAACAAACGCTCTTATTTCTTCATTCAAATCAATGCTACAGTCGACGCCGTTCGACGCCCATCGGGTCCTGTAGCCAAAATACAACAGAAGGAAGGCATGAAGCTTTTTACACACTAAGACGCTGTTCAAGGTTGCTTTATACACCACATTCACTCGTAATACAATAGACGAACACACAACACACAACACACAACAGAGACAATCATGTCAGACATCATCATCGTCGGCGGAGGCATCAGCGGTCTGCTGACCGCTCGCGAGTTCTCGATCCGAGGCGCTTCAGTCACCCTTCTCGAACGGCAGTCCATCGGCAAGGAAGCCTCCTGGGCGGGCGGCGGCATCCTTTCGCCCCTCTATCCCTGGCGGCAAAACGAAGCGATCGCGCCGCTTTGCATCGATAGCCTCGCCCGCTATCCGCAACTGGCCGAAACGCTTTACGGCGACACCGGCATCGATCCCCAATGGACGCAAAGCGGGCTGCTCATTCTCGATAATCCCGATCTCGCGAAGGCCGAAAGCTGGTGTCAAAACCATGCGATACCCTACGAACTGGCTGACACGCCGGCCATTGACAGGCTGGCGCCGGGACTCGACTATAGCGCCGACAACCCGCTTTGGCTGCCGAACATCGCACACATCCGCAACCCAAGATTGCTGAAAGCCCTCCGGGCCGATCTCGAAGATCGCGGTGTCACGCTGCTGGAAGACCATGAAGTCACCGCCCTGGAAAAGCGCGACCATCGCATCTGCCGGGTCCAAACCCCGCAGGGCGCATTCAGTGCGGACCTTATCCTGCTCACGACCGGCGCGTGGTCAGGGCGGTTGTGGTCCGATTTGTTTCCGCGTCTGCAAATTACCCCTGTGAAAGGGCAAATGATCGTGTTTGAAGCGGACCCCAAGCTGCTGCAACCGATGGTCCTGGACCATGGCCGCTATTTGATTCCACGGCGGGACGGCCATATCCTGGCGGGAAGCACGATAGAACATTCCGGTTTTAACAAGCACACCACCCAACAGGCGCGCGACGAACTGGAACAGTTCGCCTGCTCGCTCTGTCCGGCACTGCGCCATTATCGCATTCAGAAACAGTGGGCCGGTTTGCGGCCCGGCACCCCTTCCGGCATTCCCTATATCGCCCGACACCCCACGATCGAGAATTTGGGCTTGAACTGCGGCCACTTCCGCAATGGTCTGGTCATGGGACCCGCTTCAGCAGCCCTGATCGTCGATCTGATGCTCGGCTGTCCCAGCTCGATTCCGGCGGAACCTTATTCATTCGATACACCGCATTGAATCGAACCGCTCACGGAGCCGCGCGCCCCGGTTTTTTGTTAAACTATTTCGAAAACAATCACCGGAAAAGGCATACACCATGACGAATTCAACCAAACGGGAACGGCTGAGAAAGCTGGTCGAACAACGATGTCTTACGGCGGGTGCCGACGTCACGTTGAGCGGCGGCAGTCACTCTTCATTCTATTTCGACTGCAAGGCCGCAATGTTGGATGGCGAATGCCTGACTCTGATCGTCGACGGGCTGTTGGATGAGATCGGTGCCCTGCCGTCCGCGCCGTCAGCGATCGGCGGATTGACGATGGGCGCCGATTTTATGGTATCCGCGCTGATCGCGAAGGCTTATGAAATCGGGCACCCGACGATTCACGGCTCAATCGTCCGCAAAGAGCCGAAACGGCATGGCACCCGAAACCGCATCGAGCATCAGTTGAGCCCGGGCACGACGATCGTGGTGGTCGACGATGTCATTACCAGCGGCGGCTCGATCCGGCAGGCCTGTGAAGAGTTCCAACGGGAGGGTTATGAGATCGTCGGCATTCTCGCATTGATCGACCGCCAGGCGGGTGGTAAAGAAAGCCTGGAAAAAGATTATCGGCTTCCTGTCCGCGCGCTGTTTACGACAGAGGATTTTCCTGCCCTGCGGAAAACGGAAATCGCCTGAGTTGATTAGCCCCATGTAGGGCGGATGCCCGAAGGGTGATCCGCCAGGCGGGCAGCGTACCCAGCGATTCGGGGCGGATGTTGGGTTACGGCGCGCATAAAGGCCGGTGAAAACCCGAAGGGAAGTTGCCATGCGCGCCGACCCAACCTACTGGAACTCGGCGATTGTGGCCGGTCAACGAATATGAAAGAATCTCCCTTCTGGCGAAAAAAAAAGCTGCACGAGATGACCCTCGAGGAGTGGGAGTCATTGTGCGATCACTGCGGCAAATGCTGTTTGCACAAATTGGAGGATGAAGAGACCGGTGAGATCGTATTCACCAGCGTCGCCTGCGACCTGCTGGATATCGAGACCTGCCGCTGTACTCAGTATGCGACGCGATGCCGGCAGGTTCCCGACTGCATCGACCTGCGGTCGGACCGCTTCACACAATACCATTGGCTGCCATCGACCTGCGCCTACCGGCGATTGGCCGAAGGGAAAGATCTGCCGACGTGGCACCCGCTGATCGCAGGCCAAAACGACTCCGTTCATGAGGCCGGGGTCTCCATACGCAGCTATGCCATAAAGGAGTCAGAAGCCGAAAGCCTACTACAGCACGTTATCGAGTGGGTGAGTTAGGCGATTGTCGGAAAATAATAGCCCGGATTGCGCAGGATTTTGGTTCGTCTTCAAGGCGCGACAGCAGGCGCATAGTCGGACTATGTAACTGCTGTCGCAACGCAGAAGACGGACGAAAAGACAAGCAAGACGGGCTATTATTTGACAGAAATCGCCTTAAAATTCGGCATCTCACCATCACGCAACCAGATCTCACGCTCTTCGTCGTAGCGCCACACCTGCTTATCGATCAGAACCTGTTCCCTGCCGTAATCTTCGTGATAATAACGAATCTCGACCGTTTGATCGATCCTGTGTTCCTCTTCAGAAACCACCGGACGGCCGACCGGCTCATACGCAGTCACTTTGATCTCCTGCAGATAATCAAAATCCGGCGCCCTCGCAGGCTCCTTCTGCAGTGCATAGGCCTCGGGATAAAGCCCCCAACGAATGGCCTGTTCATACTGTCTGAGCGTGTTGTCGAGGCGCACTTGCCGGTTGTTGGCGGCGCAGGCCATCAGCAGCAGCGGCAATAACAGGATCACGACCACCTTTTTCATCTATTCATCGACCCACTTCTGCAGGACTTCGATCAGGCCTCGCGCCTGATCTTTGCTGGAAATGTTGAATTTTGATTTCTGCTGGTAGACGCCATCCCTTTTCTGATAGCGGCGGATCGTATATTTATCGGGACTATAAGCTTCTTTCCTGCGGTCCCACTCCCGGTACTTGAATAGGACGGTCGCCCAAGCACCCTTGGTCAATACTTTTTTATCCAGTTCTTTCACCGTCTGGATTTCTCCATCCGTATAGTCGACGGTCAAATCTTCCACGTTCGAGGCCATAGTGCTTCTCGTCAGTTCAGGTCAAAAAAACGATTGTTTTGATGTTTCAGGTGCGCGGGCAAATCTTCATGAGCAGCCGACACCAAACGACACGGTTCAACCGATCAGGTGGTCAACAATCGGTCGAGTTCCCGCAGCAATTCCAGCAAGCGATCGGTATCCTTTTCCACGAACCGCAGCGCCTCCTCCGCATAGGGCGCAACGTCGCACTGCCTCGGCAGCGGCTCAGCCGCCTCGATCAGTGCTTTCATACGCACGATCAAAACAAACTGAATCCATTGCGTCAGGTTGAGCGTATCATAACAAAACGGCAATGCGCTGTTGAGTGCTTCAGGGGATGGCGGACGCTCTTCCCAAAGCCCCAACCGACGCAGCTCCTGTTCTATTCCAAGCAGCCGGTCCGCTATCTCGTTATAACGATCGGCCATCGATTTTTTCGAATAAACCGACCGAAAGCGCGGCTCCCGTCACCCGTGGGTATGATTTTCACCGTCTCCAACAAGACCGCATCGATCACCGAAACGTTATTGTCGAACCAGTTGGCGACATACACGTGCCGATCATCGGGATGGGTCGCAACCCCTTCCGGCTTGCCGCCGACATCGAGGGTCGCAATCACCTCAAACGTGCCGGTGTCGATGACCGACACCGAATTGTCATCCTGGTTGGTGACGAACAGCCGCGTATCGTTCACCGCCAGCGCCGTCGCATAGGGCAGGCTTTCGACCGGCACCGTCGCCACCTTTTTCATATCGAGCGCATCGAGTACGGTGACATCATCGCTCTCGACGTTCGCCACATAGAGCCGTTTTCCATCCGCGTCGATCGTCAAACCGAACGGGTGCCGGCCAACATCGGCTGTTGCGATGACGGCGAGCGTTTTCACGTCGATTTTCGATACCGAGTCGCTCAACCGGTTGGCCACATACAAGTACTGGTTGTCCGAACTCACCTCCATCCCCGAAGGCGATTGTCCGACCCCGATGCGCCCGATCTGCTGCAGAGAAGCCGCATCGAATACAAAGACTTCATTTTCATACCAGTCGGCCACATAGATCCGTTGTCCGGCCGGACCCACCGCAATGCCCAAAGGACCGCTGCTGACAGGCACGGATGCCAGCAGCTCATGTCGCCTGCCGTCCAGCACGGAAAAGCTTTTACCTTCCGGATTGGTGATATAAACGCGCGCACCATCGCCCGTGACAGCGACCCCGGCCGGCTTCGAGCCGACCCGAACCGTCTTGGCTACCGCCCCGCTGGCGGTATCGATGATCGATACGGTGTTGTCGAGTTGATTGGTAATATAGGCATAGGGCCCCGCCACCGCAGGAGCGGCAAAAAAAACTGCGGCGGCAATGATGACCGCCACAGTTTTGCTCGAATCGAGGAGAGCGATCAAAACAGAGGCTTATTTCGCTTCGGCGATTTTTTTCAAATTCTCGAGCCCCACCTGCAGCACCGTTTTCACCGCACTATTTGCCGCCTCCTCATTCAGCTCTTCAGGCGGATTATTGTTCATATACCCCCGGTAAAAGGCCGCTTTCCAGATCACTTCGGAACCGTCCCCCTTGCCTTTGACCGTAATGCTGGCCGAATAATTGGTGACCGGCAGCACCTTGACGGCTTCTTCCTTTCCGGAATACTCGATGGTTTTGACGGTGCTCATATCGGTGATCTTATAAGCGTACGACATCTTTTTTGCATTGTACTTTTTCAGCTTTTCGGTAATCGTGCCGCCGTCCTTCAATGTCAGCACCCGAACCGCCCCCTTTTCGTTTCCGCCTTCCACGGTAGTCTTTTCCACGTTCGGGTGCCAGCTCATGTCGCCATAATCCTTGATCACGTCCCACACCGCTTCAGGCGGTGCATCGATGGTGATGGCTTCCATCAATTTCTGACGAACCGGCCCATGAGCACTCGCCGAAGCGGCCCACAACAGCATGAAAACAGAAATGGTCAAAGCGAATTTTTTCATTGTGACTCCAAATTTAAGGTCCGGAATAAAATCGTTTAGGGTGACATACCTGTTGTAGAGAAGCAAATTGGATTTGCGCGGGCCGACAATGCAAACAACAAGAAAAGGTCACTCCAAATCCAGCGCCTTCGCGTAAGCCTCCAGCTCCTCTAGGATGCGACACTGCGCCGGCGTGCACGCCGAATCACCCTTCAGCTCCTTCAATCGGTTTCGATAGTCCCGCAAAACGATGCTGCCGCCGCGGCCCTTGATCGTCAGGCGCTCCCGACGGAATCGATTCCAGCGCGCCAGTTCCTTTTCATTCAGCGCCTCGGGATAGTTGCGCGCACGGTAGCGGAACAGCAT
This sequence comes from Methylococcaceae bacterium UBA2778, assembly GCA_002352385.1. GTDB lineage: Bacteria > Pseudomonadota > Gammaproteobacteria > Methylococcales > UBA2778 > UBA2778. Next base: position 16,665 of record DEII01000083.1, read on the forward strand.
TTCAGGCAGGCGGGCATCCTGAAACGGCGGTTCGATGGTCCGCAGCTCATCAGGAGAGAGCGAGCGCACGCGGTCCATGAGGGCTCTATCCCGGTCGCTGAAAAAACCGCCGCTGTAGAGCATCAGGTCGGAATCGTCGTCAACCGGACGATCGCGCTGTTCGAACACAGCCTGTAGTTTGGCAGCCAACCCCCTACTCTCTTTGAGCTTTTGCAGGTTGGCATGGCACCACCCTACATCGATGTTCAGCCGTTCCGCATCGGCTGGCCGCATCACACCAACCGGCACCACTACGGGACAATGATTGATGTGGATAGTCTTCAGCGCAATCCGGTCCACGTTCTCAGGCAGTCGGTCGGCCGGCATGAACAGGCGCTCCCGGATCCCTTCCGGCGTCAAATCGAATAAAGGGGCAGGATCGGCGCTCAGATCATACACGATGATTTCGTTTCGATTGACCGGATGCTCCGCCAACGCGACCACCATGGCGATGCAATTTCGGGAGGCCGGATATCTGCCCGAGATATGCAGCACAGGCGTCATCGATCCGAGCCGCAGCAGCTGCGCGACCTGGTGCTTGCCCCGATGCTGGAAAACAAAATCGTACAGCTTTGGCTGACGCTTCTTGATCAAACGCGCCACGGCAATGCTGGCTGTTACATCCGACAACGCATCATGCGCGGCGTCATGGCGAATGCCGTTGACCTCCGTGATCCGATCGAGCCGAAAACTGGATGTGCCATCTTCACGGTCGGGCCACTCGATCCCGGCCGGACGCAGCGCCCGGGTCAGGCGCAGCGTGTCGATAATGTCCCAGCGGGAATTGCCGTTGCGCCACTCGCGCGCATAGGGATCGAAAAAATTCCGGTACAGCGCATGGCGGGTAACCTCATCATCGAAGCGAATGCTGTTGTACCCGACCCCGCAAGTCCCCGGCCTGGCCAGTTCCTGATGCACACGCGTTATGAATTCGGCTTCGCACACCCCTTCCTGCGCTGCTTTTTGCGGGGTGATGCCGGTTACGAGACAGGCCTCCGGCTGCGGCAACATATCATCCGCCGGCTTACAATACAGGACCAGCGGCTCACCGATCACGTTCAACTCCGCGTCGGTGCGCATCCCTCCGAATTGAGCGGGGCGGTCGCGTCTCGGGTCGGCACCGAAGGTTTCGTAATCGTGCCAATAGAGCGTCACCAGCATAGGCAAGCGGGGCAGCGCCGAAACCGGGTGTGTTTCAACGCTTGAGAAAAGTCGATCGAGCGACTATTTGAGTGAAAGCAGCGCCCGCAACACGTCCACCCGGCTGATCACGCCCACGAGTTCGACGTCTGCCATCACCGGAAAATTTCGCGCCGTCGTGTCCGAAAACTTCTCCGCCGCATCCACGATGCTCGTTTCGGAATCGATCGCCGGGATCTCACGGCTCATATACTCCTCGACCTTTCCCCCAAAATTCTGATTATAGGCGGAGTCGAGCACGACCCGCATGGCATCCACCTCGGTGAACATGCCAACCACGTTGCCGTGCGGGTCGGTCACCGGCGCACCGGTAATCCGGTGGTGCATCAATTGTTTGATCGCCTCGATGATATCCATATCGGTTTTCAGGGTGACGAATTTCGTCGTCATGAAATCTTTGACCTTTACTTTTGTAAGCATGCCGCTTCCTCCATCTCTTTCTTCCGTCTTTTTTCGCATTTCGTTGCACAGACGCATGCGCTACTGTTCGCGCCGCCGCAGCTCCCTTTGATGGCACTGCGGCCGAACACGACGCCGATCGCCATGCCCGCCATGACCACCGCCATCACAAGAAAAGTGATTAGAAAAACCGTCATGATTTCACCTCATCGATGTTGAAAAAGCGGTCGTACTTTTTTCGATAAAACCGTTCGCCGCCTTGATGATAAACAATGCCGCCCATGCGTTCTGCTCCGCCAGGACGAATCCCTCATCAGGCCCAAGAACCATCAACCCGGTCGCCAGTGCATCCGCTGCCATCGTAGTATGACTCAGTACGGTCACCGATGCCAGTTTATGCGCAATTGGGCGCCCGGTTCGCGGATCGATGGTATGCGAAAAGCGCTCTCCACCGACCTCGATATAGCTGCGATAATCCCCGGAGGTGGCGACGGCCATGTCATCGAGCACCAATACCTTCTGAACGACCCGTTCTCCGGCCGACGGTTTCTCGATCCCGATGCGCCACGCATCGCCCCGGTGACTTTTTCCTTTGACTCTCAATTCACCGCCGATTTCCACAAGATAATCCTTAATTCCCACCGATTCAAGGTAATCCGCCACGCGATCGACGCCATACCCTTTCGCAAGGGCGGAAAGATCGATATAGATCTCAGGCAGCAGCTTTCTGACGGATGGTGGTTCTTCGCGGGCTTGCAGATTGCGATACCCGCACTTATGCAAACGTGCAGCAATTTCTGAGGCCGACGGCAGGTTATCACCATCTCTCTCCTCCGGGCCGAACCCCCATAGATTCACCAAAGGACCGACGGTCACATCGAACGCCCCGTCGGTCAGGCGACTGATCCGCTGTGCCTCCGCAAGAACTGTCACCAGCTGATCGGAAACGGGCAGCCAGTCGGTGGACCGGCTTTGATTCAGGCGTGACAGCTCGGAATCCTCCAGAAACGTGGACATGCTGCTGTTCACGTCACTCAATCGCCGATCGATGCCTGCTTTCAGTTCATCGGCCTGGACAGTGTTCGCCATGACGGCGACAGTGACATTGAAGGTCGTGCCCATCGTCCAACCGCTGTATCGAAACGGCGCCTGCTCGTGGTTCCCGTTCGAACAGCCCCCCAAAAGCAAAACGAGGAACACGCCAACCAGGCATGCTCCTCGTTTTTTCGACCAACAATTATCCGAGCGGCCGTCAGCCGCCGAAATCATCAAGCATGATGTGTTCGCTCTCAACTCCTAAGTTTTCCAGCATATTGATGACCGCAGCGTTCATCATCGGCGGCCCGCACATATAGTATTCGCAGTCCTCCGGAGCCGGATGATCCTTGAGATAATGTTCATAGATAACGTCGTGAATGAAGCCGGTATAGCCTGTCCAGTTGTCTTCCGGCTGCGGTTCGGACAACGCGCAGTGCCAGGTGAAGTTTTCGTTTTCGGCCTGCAGCGTATCGAAATCATCGACATAGAACATCTCACGCTTGCTGCGCGCGCCATACCAGAAGGTGATCTTGCGCTTGGTCTTGAGACGGCGCAACTGATCGAAGATATGCGAACGCATCGGCGCCATACCGGCTCCGCCGCCGATGAAGACCATTTCGTTGTCGGTCTCTTTGGCGAAAAACTCACCGAACGGACCGGAAATGGTGCATTCGTCACCCGGCTTCAGATTAAAAATATAGGAGGACATGATGCCCGGCGGTGCATCCGGAGCATTCGGCGGCGGCGTCGCGATGCGCACGTTCAGCATGATGATGCCCTTCTCCTCCGGGTAACTGGCCATTGAATACGCCCGCATACAATCTTCTTTCGCATTGGACACATAACGCCACAGATTGTACTTGTCCCAGTCGTCACGAAATTGCTCTTCGATATCGAAATCCGAGTAGCGCGCCACATGAGGCGGACACTCGATCTGAATATAACCGCCGGCTCTGAAATCGACATTTTCACCCTCAGGCAGATCCAGCACCAGCTCTTTGATGAAGGTGGCCACGTTGTGGTTGGAACGCACCGTACATTCCCACTTCTTGACGCCGAACACCTCTTCCGGGACCTGGATTTTCATGCTTTGCTTGACTGCAACCTGGCAGGCCAGGCGGTCGCCTTCGACGGCCTCCCGCTTGGTGATGAGCGAAGTCTCGGTCGGCAGAATCTCGCCGCCGCCTTCGAACACCTTGACCCGGCATTGGGCGCAGGTCCCGCCCCCGCCGCAGGCAGACGGCACAAACAGCCTGACATCAGCAAGCGCTGTCAATAGTTTGGAGCCGACCGGCACATGAACGGTTTTTTCGTCGTTGATCAGGATTTCAACGTCGCCCGAGGCGACCAACCGGGACTTCGCCCCCAGAATGACGAAGACCAGGGCGATGACAATGAATGTAAAGAAAAAAACGCCTAAAACGATTTCCAGCATGCTCAATGATCCCTACAGTTGAATTCCAGAAAAAGCCATAAAACCGAGCGACATCAGGCCGGCCGTGATGAATGTGATGCCGAGCCCCTGCAAACCATCAGGAATATCACTGTATTTCAGCTTTTCACGCACCCCGGCCATCGCCGTAATGGCGAGCGCCCAACCCAGACCGCTGCCGACACCGTAGACGAGGCTTTCGTTGAAATTATAATCCCGCTCGATCATGAAAAGGCTGCCGCCAAGAATCGCGCAGTTCACCGTAATCAGCGGCAGGAAAATGCCCAACGCATGGTAAAGAGCCGGAAAGAAGCGGTCGAGGGTCATTTCCAGAATCTGCACAATCGCGGCAATGACACCGATGCAGCTCAGCAGGGCAAGAAAGCTCAGATCCACATCTGGCAGCCCCACCCATGCCAGCGCGCCCTCCCGGAGCAGATAGTGATAAATCAGATTATTGGCGGGTACGGTCAACGCCTGCACAACGAGCACGGCGATGCCCAATCCCAAAGCGGTCGAGATTTTCTTTGAGACAGCGAGAAAGGTGCACATACCCAGAAAAAAGGCAAGCGCGAGGTTCTCGATGAAAACCGCCTTGACGAATAAGCTGACTAAAGCCTCCATCAGTGCACCTCCACGCCGTGTGCGGTCGGTATGATTTCATAGTCCGGCTTTTCCACCTGGGCCGGCTTCCAGGCACGAATTGCCCAGATCAACAGACCGATGATGAAAAAGGCGCTGGGGGGCAGCAGCAAAAGGCCATTGGGCACGTACCAGCCGCCGTCCTGCACCACCGGCAGGATCTCCATGCCAAGCAGCTTGCCGGAACCGAACAGCTCGCGTATCACCGCCACCACGATCAGGATCACACTGTAGCCGAGCCCGTTGCCCAGCCCATCGTAGAAGCTCGCCAGCGGCGGATTCTTCATCGCATACGCTTCGGCACGTCCCATGACGATGCAGTTGGTAATGATCAGACCGACGAAGACCGACAGCTGCTTGCTGATCTCATAAGCAAACGCCTTGAGGATCTGATCGACTACGATCACCAGTGATGCAATAATCGTCATCTGTACGATGATCCGAATACTGCTGGGGATGTGGTTGCGGATCATCGCGATCAACGCGCTGGAACAGGCGGTCACGGCCGTCAACGCCAAACTCATGATCAGCGCCGTCGACAGCTGCGATGTTACCGCCAGCGCCGAACAGATGCCGAGCACCTGTAATGTGATCGGATTGTTGTCGACGAGCGGATCGAGAATCACTTTTTTGGTATCGCTGCTCATAAGATCACCCCTTTTCTGAACGAATTTTTTCGAGATAAAGCGCATAGCCCTGGCGGCCCATCCAGTAACGGACCAGATTGGTGACGCCGACGCTGGTCAGCGTCGCGCCGGCGAGGCCGTCCACCTGGTATTCGGCGCCGGGCCTGGAAGGATCGACATTGCCTTTGATCAAACCCAGTCTCGGCTCGCCGCTTTCGTCGAAGACCTTCTTGCCTTTCCACAGCGCACGCCATTTGGGATTGACCACTTCCCCGCCAAGGCCGGGCGTTTCCGCCTGATCGTAGAAATTGATCCCGATGACGGTCTCGCCATCGCCTTCCAGCGCCAAAAATCCGTACATGGTCGACCACAGACCGTAGCCGTGAACCGGAAGAATAATCGCTTTCACTTGCCCGCCTTCCTTCAAGAGATAGACCTTGGCATAATTTTCCCTTCGCTTGATGCCGGCGATGTCCTGCTTTCGCTCGATGGCAACGCTCATCGTCGAATCCTTTGCCGCTTTGCGCTGATCATAAGTGCCCGCGTCGACGGTATCGACATACTCGCCTGTTTCCAGATCAACGACCCTGGTCTCGAACTGCTTGAAGGCTTCATCAATGTCTTCACCCTCTTCCAAAAGCCCGACCACGTCGAGAATGTTCTTCTTCATATCGAGGGCTTTGTTGCTCACTTGCAGCGGTTTCAATGCAACCGCAGAAGCCGACACGACGACGGCGCAAGCAAAACAGAGGGCCAACGCGACCATCACTGTTTTTTCGAAGCTGTCGTTCGGCAGAGAGAGCACCTTCTCGGCATAGCGCTTCGACCACTCGACCAGCCGGTCGATGGTCTCGCGAAACTGCTGTTGTTTGGTATCGTTTTGACTAGGCATGACGTCTGGCCCTTCTTCTGATATTTGCCTGAATGACGAAATAATCGATCAGCGGTGCAAAGATATTTGCGAACAAAATCGCGAGCATCATCCCTTCCGGGAAAGCCGGGTTGACGACGCGGATCAGCACCACCATCACACCGATCAAAGCGCCGAAGATCCAGCGCCCGGTATCGGTCATCGCCGCGCTGACCGGATCGGTCGCCATGTAAACCATGCCGAAAGCGAAGCCGCCCAGCGTCAGGTGCCAATACCAGGGCAGCGAAAACATCGGATTGGTGTCGCTGCCAACGATATTGAACAACAAGACCGTCGCCACCATGCCGGCGAACACGCCGAAGATGATCCGGTAGGAAGCCACCCCGGTATAGATCAGAAAAGCTGCGCCCAGCAGACAGGCCAGCGTCGAGGTCTCACCCAGTGAGCCTTGAATGGTCCCGAAAAAGGTCTGCATCCAGCCGATTCCGGCATCTTTGATCGCATCGACGCCGCCGTTTGCCGCCAGACTCAAAGGTGTGGCGCCGCTGAAGCCGTCCACCGCCGTCCAGACCGAGTCGCCGGACATCGATGCCGGATAAGCAAAGAACAGAAAGGCACGGCCGGTCAACGCCGGATTGAGGAAATTCTTGCCGGTTCCGCCGAACACCTCCTTGCCGATCACAACGCCGAACGATATCCCCAATGCCACCTGCCACAGCGGGATATCCGGCGGCAGAATCAGTGCGTACAACATGGAGGTCACCAGAAACCCCTCATTGATCTCATGACCGCGCACCTGAGCGAAGATCACCTCCCAGATGCCGCCGACCGCCAGGGTAACAACATAGACCGGGAAGAAATAGAGCGCTCCATGCAGCATGCAGGCAATCGGATTGCCGGGGTTGTAGCCGAACCAGTCGAGAATCGCGCCGCGCCAGCCGGGGACGGACTCGACACCTAAGCCCGCCATCGCCGCATTGGCCTGATAGCCTGTGTTATACCAAGCCATCAGCACACAGAAAGCCGTCGCGATAACCACATAGGTCATCGTCCGCTTCAGATCCAGCCCATCGCGTACATGGGTCGTGCCTTTGGTGACATCGGGCGGCGTGTACAGAAAGGTATCGACCATCTCGAACAGGCCGTAATATTTCTCGAAGCGCCCGCCTCTTTCGAAATGCGGCTGAACATAATCCAAATAACGTCTTAACCTGGACATTACCCTTCCTTCTCAATCTGCGTTAAGTTTTTTCTTAGCACCGGGCCGAAATCGTGCTTGCCGGGATCGATGAATGTGCACAGAGCCAGATCCTCTTCATCCAATTCAAGGCAACCGAGCGCCTGCGCCTGATCGGTGTCGCCGACGACCAATGCCTTCAACAGCGGCGTCGGCAGAATGTCCAGCGGCATCACCGATTCATAGGCGCCAATCGGCACGATCGCGCGCGGGCTGCCGTTTTTCGAGGTGGTGAGCACAAAGCGGCGACCGCTCTTTCGGTCCCGGCTCGAGAGATATACATTCAGCGCCGAGTACTTGTCTCTGCCGGGTTCGATCCATCCGAAAAACTCTCTCTCCCGCCCCTCCGGCAGCACGGTGATCTGATAATGGTAGCGGCCTAAATAAGCCGCCCAGGCAACCGCATGATGCCCATGCAGGACCGAGCCGGAAATGACGCGGCATTCGGACGGCTTGAGTTCGCCCTTGACCAGATCCTCGGTGCTCGCCCCGAGTCGGGTACGGATCAAACGGGGCTTTTCGACTTGCGGACCGGCAAGAGAAATCACCCGTTCGACATCCAATCGGCCAGTGGTAAACAGCGCGCCGATCGAGATAATCGCTTGATATTTCGTCGACCAGACGGTTTTTCCGGCACTCACCGGATCCAGAAAATGGATATGGGTTCCCGCAAGACCCACCGGATGCGGCCCATCGAATTCAGCGACAATCACCGAATCGCTGTCACACACCGGGATATCCGTCCCCGGCGCCTTGCAGACGTACACCTTGCCGTCGGTCAGTTTGGAGATCACCCGCAGCCCGTTGATAAAATCCTGTTCCCGTTCCTTAATGATCGGATCGACATCGGCGGCCAATGGATTGCTATCCATGGCAGTCACAAAGATCGAGTGCGGCGTGCTGTGAGCGGACGGCACCTTGCCGTAGGGTCGACACCGAAACGAAGTCAACAAGCCCGACGCCAGCAAATTGGCTCGAACCTGCTCAGCGGTCAACTCATAGAGCTCCACCTCATCGTAGGATTGAAAGGTCTGCTCCTCATCGCCGTCCAATTCAACCACGATTGCCTGCAGCACCCTTTTGGGACCGCGTATGATGGAACGGACAACGCCCGCTCCCGGAGAGGCATAATTCACCTCCGGGTTGGCTTTATCGGTCAGAAGCGGCTGCCCGAGTTTCACGCGATCACCCTCGTTGACCAGCATTTTCGGCTTCAGCCCTACGTAATCCTTACCGAGCAAGGCAACCGTTCTTACCCTGCCGCCATCGTCGTATATGACTTGCTCAGGCTCGCCCGAGATCGGTAAATCCAAACCTTTTCTTGTTTTAAATAACATCTTCAACCCGAGAAATTTCGGCCCAAAAATCCCCTTAAACCCGTTCCCGTTCGAGAAAGAGCACAAAGACTTAAAGGAGGTGAATGAAAATCAGTTACTTCAGATATAACCCAGTGTAACGTCTCAAAAAAAGGGGGCCACTGCCAGAATGAGGCGGTGAAGCGGGATGCTGCCACCCGGATCATTGAGAGCTTACCAGCCGCTTATTAAAGCATAAAATCGGAATGATCACAACGGCAAAGAGGCGCTCTCTTGCACGATGCGCAACACGCTTTGGCTAACATACAACATGCTGCAGCCTGCAGCAGTCGTTTGCCAAAAGGTCGCAATACTTGGTTGACTGGCGAGCGGTCGCGAATGCGTCCGCGGAATGGTTAAGGCGGGTCAGAGGGAATGTCCAGTGGAGTGGACAGCCCCCTCTTCCCCGCGGAACAGTTTTCATGGATGCGAGTGAATCAGCCAATCTGCAGCTAGGGGCGCGCAGCCCATTGAGGATCGAGGATCAACGCCGATACGACAGACCAGAATTCGATCATTGCCCGCACGACGGCGGACAAACGGCTCTGACTCTCTTTTTATTCTATCGATTGACGGTTCGTTGCTGACTTTCCAAGGCCTTCCGCTCGTCTTGTACGCGTTCTTTTTCCAACCACATCAATGCAACAAAGCCAATTAGAAAAGCAAAGAAGGAAGCAACCACCAGCGGGGCTGCAAACGGAAGTGCGTGCGGATCGCTCAAGTTTACACCGATAATGCCTGATATAAAGTCCAATATTGACTGCATGGGAAATACCTCTTGTAATGTTATGAGGAAAGTGCCATTCGCTCGATCAATCTCGGTTCTTGGTCCAAAATTCGATGTCTGAACCGCTCATCAGCGGCGCTGTGCGATCGGTCGTTCACAGCTTCAAAGCCGTTACGATCTCCGCGCAGGTTTAATGGCGACTACTATCATGCGGGATATCCCCATTGAGTTCAGTAACTCGGTCACATTGAAGCAAAAGTTTCATATTTTTTTTCAAAAACCGGGCGAGAGCCGGCTCCATTCAGATTTTGCCACTTTTTTGTTCGATCATGCTTGCCAGCCGCGCCAATGCCTTTGGATCAGCGATATCAATCGCACCGCGCGCCAGGCTCACCCACCCATACTGTTCAAATCGCTTCAAGTGCCGTGACACCACTTCTCTGGCAGTGCCAAGCTGTACTGCAAGTTCCTGATGCGTCATTGCGACGCGCATTGTATTTGGTTCCAGGAGCACCCGGGCAAGACGGCGGTCTATCGGATCGAACACAACCTCTTCCATACGGGCAATGACATTGGCCAAACGCTGTGCGAAATTGCTGAAAACAAAGCTCCGAAAAAACGACGATCGATCGACAGCCCGTTGAAAATCGTCGCTGGCCATGACGAAAGCGGTGACATCCTGCTCTGCAACCCCTTCCGCCGGATAGCGTTGGCTGCCGAGAAGGCATGAAGTTGTCAGCACGCATGAATCGCCGGAACGAACGTAATAAAGGACAACCTCACGCCCATTTTCACCGATCAATTGCACTCGTATTCCACCCTCCAACACCAATACATAGTTTTCACAAAGGGATCCAGGATAAAAAACGATCTGCCCGGCAGGCAACCGAATGAGTTTTGCCGAATCAATCAAGCGGCGCATTTCCGGATCATCGCTTTGCAAAAATTGGGAAAAATGTTTTTGCCAAAGTTGTTCGTAGTGCGCCATTGGTCGCTTACCTATAGATGAATAGGGTGGGGTATCGTGCAAAGATTAAATTGCCGGGCCTGGCATCACTCTTTTTCCAGCATCCGTGCCGTCGTTGAGTCGCGCTGATTTTCGATCTTCTTCACCTCAGAAATGGTTTTTTGCTGCCTGCTGCCAGCCAACCGTTCGTGTCGAGCGCGCATCAGATAACCCGACAAGGCGCTCCCGGATGCGATCAGGATCATCATTCCCACCGTTACAAACTGGGTCAGCAGCATCGCCGCGCCGGCTCCAGCGGCTGCAGTGAGTGCAACGCCGACCTTGAAGTTGGCCTTGGCATGAGCGCGTCTCGTCTCCTTTTCGATTCGCTGGTAACTATGAGCGAGAAACGCGGCTTTTTCGCGCTCGGCACTGATCAGAAGCTCTTCTCTTTTTCGAGCGTTGTCCTCCTGCAGTCGGGCCAATGCGTCATTGTAGGTATCGTGCATCCGGGCCACTGCTTCACTGTGCATATTACGCGCGATCGCTGCAAACCAAAACGCTGCCAAAACCGCCACGATCACGGCGAAAAGAATAATGGTGATGACAAGCTGCAGGTTACCGGCCCACTGGAAGGTAGCCATCACCAACCCGGTGGTGATGAGCTGAATAAGAACAATTCCCGGCAGAAACCTGAACATCGTAGCTGGAGGCTATTTAGAGACGATTCGATTAGGAGGCTGCCTGAGAACAGACTAAATCCAATGCGGACAAACCTCCCTCGCTACCGGCGCAATGGCGCCGTTGATCCTGAGAGGATAAGAATATCAAAGCCATATATCAAGCTTATTTTCGCGGCCGGTTCGGTTAAAAGTATCCGAGCGACAAAGGTATGGCGGACGGTGTCGGGTAGCCGGGTGACGTT
>DEII01000190.1 GCA_002352385.1 Methylococcaceae bacterium UBA2778
AATTCTATTTGCTTCTAACAGGCAACTTGACAAAACGGCCTCTTGCCAGTAGAAATTATATTGTGTTCCATTAGCCCTGCATCTTATCCTCCTTGAACGACATTCCCTTAAATGTGCTGTTTTCAGCACTCGCGTTGCTGATTGTCTTATCCGCTTTCTTTTCCGGATCCGAAACCGCTTTGATGACGCTCAACAGGTATCGCCTCCAGCATCTCGTCAAAACCAAACACCGCGGCGCCATCCGCGCTCAAAAATTATTGCAGCGCCCGGACCGACTGATAGGTCTGATTCTGTTAGGCAATAATTTCATCAATATTCTGGCTTCGTCACTGACGACGGTCATTGCCATTCGTCTGGTTGGAGAGGCGGGTATCGCACTGGCTGCAGGCCTTTTGACCCTGGTCATTCTGATTTTCGCAGAGGTCGCGCCCAAGACGCTTGCCGCCATGCATCCGGAGAAGCTGGCTTTTCCGGCATCGTGGGTCTTCATACCTTTGTTGAAGTTGCTTTACCCGATCGTGTGGGTCGTCAATGCCATCGCCAACCTGCTCCTCAAGATTGTCGGCTTCAACCCCGCCAAGCATGAAAGACCTTCCTTAGGCAAGGAAGAGCTGCGGACCGTTGTCGCCGAAGCCGCCGGATTGCTTCCGGAAAGATATCAAAACATGCTGTTGGGCATACTGGATCTCGAATCCGCGACCGTCGAAGATATCATGATTCCCCGCAATGAGATTATCGGCATCGACCTCGATGATCCTCTGTCTGAAATCCGCTCCGTCATAAAACACAGTCCCCATACACGGCTGCCCGTGTTCGACAAAACCATCGATCAGGTCATCGGCATGGTTCATCTGCGGCAGATTCTTTCACTCGTCGATGCCGATGATTTTGACAGGAATACGTTGCGCGCTCACCTGACCAAGGCCATGTTCATCCCTGAAAACACGCCGCTGGACCGGCTGCTTCTGAATTTCAAGACGGAAGGTTCTCGAATCGGGCTGGTGGTCGATGAATACGGCGATGTAGTGGGACTGGCGACGCTGGAAGACTTGATGCAGGAAATTATCGGTGAAATCGCAACCAACTCGCTCGATGTCCAGAAGCAAAGCGATGGAAGCTATCTCGTCGACGCCAGCATTACGATCCGCGAACTCAACCGTATCACCAATTGGTCGCTGCCGACAGAAGGTCCGAAGACGTTGAACGGGGTCATCATAGAATTCCTGGAGACCATCCCCGAAACGGGCACGAGCCTTAAGCTCTACGGTCATCCGCTGGAAATCGTAAAAGCGGATGGCAACGCCGTCAAGCTGGTGCGCTTTTATCGCGATGCATGAGCCGCATCATCCTAGGAGGCTGTCTGAGAATAGCGGTCACGAGGGCAAGACTGATCGAGTCGGATTTTTGATGGAAACCAAGGATGTATTTCATCAATATGATCGGGAAATCTGGCCAATCAGGCTTGTCCGCAGCAGATCAGCCTATTCTCGGACAGCCTCCTAGCAACGCCATGGCCAGTTTATTCTATACTTAGGGAAGACCTTTGACATCCAGAAGGAACCGATGTAATGGCAAAACTGACCCTTACAAACAGCTTTATCACTTTGTTTATATTGGCGTTTATCGCACGCAAGCGGAAGGATACCATGCCGGATACCATGTTCCTGCAAGTGCTTACCTGGTTTGAATCCACCCTATCCGGGATTCAATTCCGCGATCCACTACCGAATAGACAACGCCCGGGTGATCGCGTTTTAGCTTGGCGGCGCACGTGGACAAACGTTCCCATCCCTGCCGACGGTTAGCTCCTCCGCTGCACTTCAGTGTTATATTGCCAGGAAAGATTTGGTTCCATGCGAGATGACATTAGAAACATCGTAATGCAGTGGTTCGTCAAACTTCTTGATTTCGCTACCAAAACAACTACGCTTATAGCGTGCGTTTTTTTGTGTTCCGCCATATTGCTTTTCTCGCCGCAGCAATACCTAAGGCTAATTCGTCTTGACAAGCTCGTTGAAACTTTTGGTCCGGAAGTCTGGCCGATTCTCGGATTACTATTTCTCCTATCAGGCGTCCTAATTGCAATCAAGTTATCCATTTTCTGTAAAAACCAATATGACAAATTCATTGACAGGAAACGTAAGAAGGAACGGCTGAGTCAACTCACAGAGCTATCCAGGACGGCATCTTCCGGCTTAAGGTCTTACGAAGATCGTATTAGATGGGCGACTTCGGTGGCACCGCTCCTTAAGTTCAACGAACAGTATTACCTTAACTTCACGGAAAACTTTCATCATATTAATAACGAAAACGCTCCCCCGACTTTTATCAAACCCATTATCATTACAATGAAGAGCGAAGTAGATAAGGCTATAGCCGATTTGGGACATGAACTCGGTAAATAAACAAACATAACAAGATACCCCACGGCTGCGGCTTTGGTGTTTCCGGTTGGTCTTCCTGCTAGGGTGTGTACATTGTCAACACCCTCATCATGCTGATTTGATCCAATCGGCCTACCCACAACCCGATCCAACAAATCCAAAATCTCGGCATCGTCGCGATAGAGATTCTTGAAGTCCTTCAAGGCCAGTTCGTCGTCCGGCTCGGATGCCAGGCACAAAAAAGCCGGGCGACACCAACCGCCCGGCCTTGCATTGTCCAACAATAGCCATCTTGTCATCATCCATTACGATCTAGCCATTCACATGATTAAGCCAAAGTGCTATCATTTTTTTATGGATACGCCAAGAAAAGTCTTTGCGATCTTTGGGGCTGATAACAATCAACTTCTAGATCAAAGAGTTAAACAGAAATTCCCGTAAATATTCGGCCAACCCATATCCAACAAAATCATCTGGTTAGGTGTGCTCGGAACCGGCGGTCGAGCGGATAGAGCCATATATCTTTGATGGGAACACTCTGTTTGCCTGCCGGGCCGAGCTTTCCTCGCCCTTTGGTCTGGCCGACATGGCTCCAATTGGCGGCCTTGTAGCAGGTGCCGGC
>DEII01000102.1 GCA_002352385.1 Methylococcaceae bacterium UBA2778
GCCGGCATGAACCCGATGGACCTCAAACGCGGTGTCGATCAGGCGGTCATTGTGGTGGTCGACCATCTCGGCGGCCTGTCGGTTCCGTGTTCCGACAGCAATGCCATTGCGCAGGTTGCTACGATCTCCGCCAATGCGGACGATTCAGTCGGCAAGATCATTGCCGAAGCGATGGACAAGGTTGGCAAAGAGGGTGTGATTACCGTGGAGGAAGGGTCCGGCCTCGAAAACGAGCTGGATGTGGTCGAAGGGATGCAGTTCGACCGCGGCTACCTGTCGCCCTACTTCATCAACAATCAGGACAGCATGAACGCCGAACTCGAAGACCCGCTGATTCTCCTGCACGACAAGAAGATCTCCAATATCCGGGATCTGCTTCCTGTGCTGGAAAGTGTCGCCAAGGCTGGGAGACCGCTGCTGATCGTTGCCGAAGATGTGGAAGGGGAAGCGTTGGCCACTCTGGTTGTCAACACCATACGCGGAATCGTGAAAGTCGCTGCGGTCAAAGCCCCCGGTTTTGGTGACCGCCGCAAAGCGATGCTGGAAGATCTCGCCATCCTGACCGGTGCCACGGTCATTGCGGAAGAGGTCGGTTTGACGCTGGAAAAAACCACGCTGGACGATCTGGGCTCGGCGAAAAAAGTTCAGGTCAGCAAGGAAAACACCACGATTATCGATGGCGCAGGCAGTGCCGATGCGATCCATGGTCGCGTCAACCAGATTCGCGTCCAAATCGATGAGGCGACTTCCGATTACGACAAGGAGAAGCTGCAGGAGCGTCTGGCCAAGCTGGCCGGCGGTGTTGCCGTGATCAAGGTCGGAGCAGCCACCGAAGTCGAAATGAAGGAAAAGAAAGCGCGCGTCGAAGATGCGTTGCATTCGACGCGTGCCGCGGTTGAGGAGGGCGTCGTGCCCGGCGGTGGAACCGCGCTGGTGCGGGCGCTCGAGGGTTTGAAGGATTTGGCCGGAAAGAACCACGACCAGGATGTGGGCATCAACATTTTGCGTCGCGCTCTGGAGGAGCCGCTGCGTCAGATCGTTGCCAACGCCGGCGATGAACCGTCGGTGGTGCTGAACAACGTTCGCAACCGTGAAGGCAATTACGGCTACAATGCTGCAACCGGCCAGTACGGCGACATGGTCGAAATGGGCATTCTGGACCCGACCAAAGTGACCCGGACGGCATTGCAGAACGCATCATCGATCGCCGGGCTGATGATCACCACCGAAGCGATGGTTGCCGAAGAGCCCAAGGAAGAGACGCCGATGCCGGGTGGCGGCGGCATGGGTGACATGGGCGGTATGGGAGGCATGGGCGGTATGATGTAAACCGTTCGTTTCCCCGTAGTACACTATCAAGCCCCGTTCGTGAGAGCGGGGCTTTTTTGTTTCAGGGGTTTTGGGTTTTATAGGAGAAGTCACCTTTATTGCTGTTGACTTATGTCCTCTCCAGCGGGAGAGGGTTGGGTGAGGGGACAATGAACGAAAGGAACATTGCTGTTTAAATCCCCTCATCCCGACCTTCTCCCGGAGGGAGAAGGAGTAGCTGATCCTAACTCAACGGCATTGAGAGCCACCTTTGGATGAACACGGTTACGCCAATAGCGACAATGGAGCGACATTTCATGAACAGCACATTCTTCGCCACAGCACCAAAAGGTTTCGAACCTCAACTGGCCGATGAGTTGGCGGCGCTGGGTGCGTCCGATGTTTCGGTGAGCCGGTCAGGAGTCTCTTTTCAGGGCGACCTGAGCACTGCCTACCGGGTCTGTTTGTGGTCGCGGGTCGCGAATCGGGTGTTGTTGGCGCTGCACCGCTTTCCCGCCGCCTCGCCCGAAGCACTCTATTCCGGCATCCGCACCATCGACTGGGCGGATCATATGAGTTCGCTTGCGACTCTGGCAGTCGATTTTCATTGCCTTCACTCGACTATACGCCATAGCCATTACGGCGCACTCAAGGTCAAAGATGCGATTGTCGATCAATTTCGTGAGGCCTGCGGAGAGCGTCCGAATATCGACCGGGAGCAGCCCGATATCCGGGTGAACGTTTTTCTCGAGCGCGATGTCGCCCATGTGAGTCTCGACCTGTCCGGTGAGAGTCTGCATCGCCGCGGCTACCGTGTCGAAACGGTTGCGGCGCCCTTGAAGGAAAACCTGGCCGCCGCGGTGTTGCTGCGCTCCGACTGGCCGGCGATGGCGCGCAGCGGCAATGCGTTTCTCGATCCCATGTGCGGTTCCGGGACGCTGCCGATCGAGGCGGCGCTGATGGCGGTCGACGGTGCGCCCGGGTTGTTGCGGGCCTATTTCGGCTTTCTCGGTTGGAAAAAGCATGATGTTCGGACCTGGGCGGCCCTGCGCGCAGAGGCTGAACAGCGTCGCGCGGCCGGTCTCGAACAGACGCCGCCAATTATCGGATATGATGCCGACAGACGCGCGGTGCGTGCCGCGCTGGCCAATGTCGAATGGGCGGGATTGGCCGGCGTCGTCCATATCGAACGAAAAGAACTCATCGACGTACGGCCTGTTGGAGGACAAAAGGGGAGGGCGGGGCTGATCGTCGTGAATCCACCTTATGGCGAGCGCTTGAGCTCCACAGGCGAGGTGGTCGGTCTCTACGCCAGATTCGGCGAGACGCTCAAAACCTGGTTTCGGGGCTGGCGGGCCGTTGTTCTGGCGGGGAATTCCGAATTGGGGTTCCGCTTCGGTATCCGCTCGCGCAAGCCTTTTATGTTTTACAACGGCGCTATCGAATGCCGCCTGCTGGACTTTGATGTCGACCCGGCGCGCTTTTTTACGCCGAAAACGATGGCCGCAGGCTCGGCCGACCGGCGCGATGAGCGCTTGAGCGCGATCATGACCAAAGCCCGTGAGGCGGAACGGATACCTGCGGGCGGTGCCGAGATGCTGGCCAACCGGCTGCGAAAAAATATCAAAAACCTGGGCCGCTGGGCGCGCCGCCAAGGGGTGTCGTGCTATCGGTTGTATGATGCGGATCTGCCGGAATATGCATTCGCGATCGATCTATATCAGGGAGAGAAAACATGGGTGCACGTGCAGGAGTATCAGGCGCCCTCTTCGATCGATGCAGCCAAGGCGGAAGCCCGGCTGGCGGATGCGATGACAGTGATCATCGAGGTGCTCGATGTGGCTGTGGAACAGATCCATCTGAAAGTGCGCCGAAAGCAGAAAGGGCGGGCACAGTACGAAAGGCAGGGGGCCGCCGGGCGATTGCATGAGGTGGCCGAAAACGGGTGCCGGTTTCTGATTAATTTTGAAGATTTTCTCGATACCGGACTGTTTCTGGATCATCGCATCACGCGCGAGATGATCGGACAGCTTGCTGCCGGCAAACGGTTCCTGAACCTGTTTTCATACACCGGCACCGCGACAGTTTATGCCGCACGCGGCGGTGCGTGCGCGACCACGAGCGTCGACCTGTCCAATACCTATCTGCAGTGGGCCCGCCGGAATATGGAGTTGAACGGCTTCGTAGGGGACACACATCGATTCATCCAGGCCGATTGCATGGCCTGGCTGGAGAATGCATCGCAACAGCCGAATAGGAATCGTTATGATCTGATCTTTCTCGATCCACCGACATTTTCCAACTCGAAAGGGATGCGCGGTGCGTTCGATGTGCAGCGCGACCATCCGGTCCTGATCACCAAAGCGGCACGCCTGCTCGAGGAGGGTGGGCTGTTGATTTTTTCGACCAACTTTCGCAGGTTCAGATTCAATGCTGAGGCGCTGGGCGGATTGACTTCGGAGGAGATTACGCGCCGGACGATTCCACAGGACTTTGCTCGCAACCCGAAGATTCATTCTTGCTGGCGGATTTCAAAGTGACAGGTTATGTGCCAGCTCGATGCTGTACCAGGCTGGTTGATATTCGACGACGTTTCCGAACCCATTCAGCCGATGTCAAAAATCGATTCCGAAGTAATTGACGAGGATGGCGCTCAGGCGGTGTCGAAGCACGGCATATGAATAATGCTGCATCGCTTTGGCATAGTTGAACTCCACCATCTTTTGTGTTCTTTCCGGCGATTCCAAAATCTGCCTCACTGCATCGACCGTCCGTTTCGTCAGGAAAGCGTCCATGGTAACGAGATCGAAGCCTTTGGGTTCGATATCTTTTACGAAGACGGAATAGCGATTCACC
Source organism: Methylococcaceae bacterium UBA2778 (assembly GCA_002352385.1). Classification (GTDB taxonomy): domain Bacteria; phylum Pseudomonadota; class Gammaproteobacteria; order Methylococcales; family UBA2778; genus UBA2778. The sequence goes on from DEII01000102.1 coordinate 4,165, forward strand.
AGCAGCGGTTTTTTGAAATAGATCGCTTCGAGCAGTGCGTTGCCGAATCCTTCGTAGATGCTGGTATAGGTAATGAAATCCGCATGCGGGTAGATATCCCACAGGGTCATGCGGTCAGAGGCGGCATGGTGATTGGTGAGAGGATCGACCAGATGAATTTTCAGCAGCCGAAGGTCCACGCCCGCTTCACGCGCATCGTTCCTGAGCCATTCGACGTACCCCAAACCTTCATCTCCCGCCTCATGGGAGATCACCAGTTTATAGCGCGGATCATCGAGCTGTTTGACCAGTTCGATGGAGTGCTCGATCCCCTTCCTGGCGACAACTCGGGTGGGCTGCAAAATGATGCGGTCGCTGCAGTCCAATCCGATCGACCGCTTGAACTCCCGGGTCTGTTTTTCTTCGACTGCAGGCGGGCTTTCGAAATCCAGCACATTCGGAATAATAATCGAAGGGACGCCCGCACGCAGCGCCAGCTCCTCCTGGGCAGCGGAATTGATCACCACATGCGCCATGTTGGGAAGATGGGGGGGGAAGGCGGTGCGCAGAAAATCGCCGGCTGCATTGACGGCAAAGCGATCGCGTTCCCAGACGAAATCGTGATGGTGCGCGATGGTGGGAAGCTGCATCTCGGCGATCGTTTCCGTCAGCGCGATTCCCAAAGGAATGTGCATTGGAATGGCGAGCGCATTTTGCGGGATCAAAACGTCGATATCAAACTGTTCGATGAATTCGCGAAGCCGCTGTTTCAGCAGCACCCTGAGCGAATGGATCTTTTCGGTGACTTGGCGCTCCCGCCGGCCGTGTCCAAAAATCCGTTCATTGATCCATCGATTGTCGGGATGACTGAAATGGGCCTCGGGAACCGGAAAAGAGCGTTTCGCCTCGCGGTCGAGTTCGCCGGCAAACCAGAAGCAGTCGTATCCCGCCTCTTCCAGCACCTGCGCCCACTTGGCCGACTCCATGGAAACGCCGTCGATTCCGGCAAACCGTGTGGAAACGAACCCGATGTTTTGCTTTGGAACAGCGCTGCTTTGTACTTCGGGCATCATAGACGCTCCACTGGGTTAACGAAAGGCTCGAACATGTCGGTTGCGCGTTGATGTTTAGGATGAACAAAGCATAACACATGCGCTATCCAAAATGATCGAGAGGCACAAAGCCGAGCCCGCAATTGAACCGGTTGCACAAAATCGGCAGGGCCAACGTTCCTCACAAGCTGTCAGTCCTGCGATGAGCGTAGCGTCGAGCGCCCATCGGTGAGTTAGTGCGAGCCGCCGGATATCAGTTTGTAAATGACATTAGCAGCTACCGTGAGCATCAATAGTGCAAAAGCACGTTTAACGATGCGGTCGTCCAATTGGTTGTTGATTTTTGCACCCAGCGATGCGCCCCAGAAAATGGACGGCAGCATAGCGAAAAAAACCACCAGGTTGACGTAGCCGAATGAATAATGCGGTCGGTCAGGAACATTCCAACCATGAATGACAAAGCCGATCGTACTCACCAGACCGATCACCAATCCGGTCGCCGATGCGGTTCCGATGGCCTTTTTCAAGGGCACGCTGAAGGCTTTGAGCGCCGGCGTCGTCAGCGCGCCGCCCCCGGTTCCGGTCAACGCGGAAGCCAGCCCGATCACCATCGAAATAAGGGCCTTGATGACACCTTTTGGAGCGTTTTTCGAGATGACCAAAGAATCCTTGACCAACCCGAGATAGGCTGCAACGATCAAGACCAAAACGACAAAGAGGATCTGAAAGAGCCGGGTCGAGATATATGGGACCAGAAAAAGACCGATCAACACGCCCACGAATATGCCGATTGCCCAAGTCGAATAAAACGACAGGTCAAGATTGCCCTGCCTGTGTTGCTTGATCGATGCAGCGATCGCCGTGGGGATGAGCAAGGCGACCGAGGTTCCAACGGCGACGTGCATCAATATCGGATGGGCGACGCCGATCAGGGGGAAAATGTAAACGAAGATCGGTATCCTGATGAAGCCGCCGCCGATGCCAAAAAGGCCGGAAAGAAACCCTGCACCCAATCCCAGGCTCAGGAAGACGATGATCTCAGTGACAATATCCATAGCGGGTGCCCACGTCTGTTGGTAACGAGACAAAAAGGATTATACCTCATGGTTCTTGTTTATCTGAGAGGATAGTAGTGTTATGCTTTTTTTGGTGGCTGTGCGCTGGATGAGCATGGTTTTACGATGACTGGGTGATAAACGGGAGAATATTATGCAACTCGGGATGGTCGGTTTAGGGCGCATGGGCGCCAATATGGTACGACGGCTGATGAAGGCGGGCCATGAATGCGTGGTCTATGACAGGAACCCCGATGCCGTCGAGCAACTGGCGTCGGAGGGCGCCATCAGTGCATCGAGTGTGGAGGATTTCGTTGCCGCCTTGTCTGCGCCCCGTGCAGTCTGGCTGATGGTGCCGGCGGCCGTCGTCGATCGCGCCATCGATGACTTATGTCTACATCTTGCGGCCGGGGACATCATCATCGACGGCGGCAACTCTTACTATAAAGATGATATCGCCCGCGCCAGGAAACTGAAAACGAGCAAGATCCATTATGTGGATGTCGGCACGAGCGGCGGCGTGTGGGGGCTGGAGCGGGGCTATTGCCTGATGATCGGCGGCGAGGAGCAGGTGGTCGAGCATCTCGATTCGATATTTGCCACGATCGCCCCCGGTCCGGGCAGTATCGAGCGTACCCGGGGACGCAGCGGCGAGCCTGTGCCGTCGGAGCGGGGGTATCTGCACTGCGGACCGAACGGGGCGGGACACTTTGTCAAGATGGTGCACAACGGCATCGAATACGGCATCATGGCGGCATATGCGGAAGGCTTGAATATCCTGAAACATGCCAATGTCGGCACGCTTCGGCGCGAGGTGGATGCGGAGACCACGCCGCTGCGCAATCCGGAGGATTTTCAGTATGATCTCGACATTGCGGAGATCAGCGAAGTGTGGCGGCGCGGCAGTGTCATCGCGTCCTGGTTGCTCGATCTAACGGCGATCGCGCTGAACGAGGATGCGGAGCTATCCGATTTCAGCGGCCATGTCTCCGATTCCGGTGAAGGCCGCTGGACCAGCATAGCGGCCATCGAGTCCGGCGCGCCGGCCGGCGTTCTGACCACGGCATTGTACGACCGTTTCAGCTCCAGGGATGAAGCCGATTTCGCCGACAAGATTCTGTCGGCGATGCGGTTTCAGTTCGGCGGACATCATGAAAAGCACAGTTGAGTGCGAGCGGCGAACGGTTCCAAATGATGCGGTTTTTATTGCGCATGATTCACTGCCAGGACCTCGACGAACACACAGTCTGAAAAACAGAGACGGGAGTTGCATCGATGGCTAATTCTCAACAACAGACGGCCGACCCTTCCAGTCCGGCCGTCATCGTTTTTTTCGGAGCCGGCGGCGATCTTACCAAGCGCAAACTGATTCCTGCGCTCTATCATTTGGCGGGCCACGGTCTGTTGCCCGACAATTTTGCGATGGTCGGTGTGGACCGGGTGGACTACGATTTGGATGCGTATCGCAGCCAGCAGGACAAGGCGATCCGCGAGTTCGTCGGAGAGACGTTTTCCGAAGAGCGCTGGAACCATTTGCTGCAAAAGATCTATTACCTGAAGGGTGACTTCAAGGACCCGGCAACCTTTGCCGAGTTGAGAGATTTGCTGCAAAAGGTGGATGCAGAGCAGGGCACCCCCGGCAACTATCTCTTCTATCTGGCGACTCCACCCAGTTTTTTTGGCGAAATCGCGACTCAACTCGGGCAGGCCGGCCTGAGCAGGCAGGAGAACGGTCTGTGGCGCCGTTTGGTCATCGAGAAACCGTTCGGCCGTGATCTGCAATCGGCGCGTGCGCTCAACCGGACGCTGCATCAGTTTCTCGGAGAGGAGCAGATCTATCGAATCGATCACTATCTGGGCAAAGAGACGGTGCAGAATATTCTCGCCTACCGTTTTGCCAACAGCACGGTGGAACCGATCTGGAATCGACGCTACATCGATCACGTGCAAATTACCGTCGCCGAGTCCCTCGGAGTCGAGCACCGTGCCAGCTACTATGAGGAGGCGGGTGCTCTGCGGGACATGGTCCCCAATCACCTGATGGCGGTGTTGTCGATCGTGGCCATGGAGCCGCCGAACTCGTTCGATGCGAACGAGGTGCGGGACGAGCAATCGAAGGTGCTGCGCGCGGTTCAGCTGTATACGCCGGAAGAAGTGCTGACCAATACGGTGCGGGGCCAATATGCTGCAGGGACTTTGGCGGATGGTACTCCGGCCCCCGCTTATCGGAGCGAGCCCGGGATCGCCGAGCAGTCACAGACGGACACGTTCGTGGCGCTGAAATTGATGGTCGACAGCTGGCGCTGGGCCGGTGTGCCGTTTTATATCCGCACCGGCAAGCGTCTGCCGGGACGCTTTACCGAAGTGGTCATACAGTATCGGGATGTGCCCAACACGCTGTTCCGGAGATCCAAAATCGGCCGGGAAGCGATCGCACCCAACCGGCTGGTGCTGTGCATTCAGCCCAACGAAGGCATCGATTTCGTTTTCAATGCCAAAATTCCGGGTCCTGTCACCAAACTCGGAACGGTAAAAATGGATTTCAAATATGTCGATTATTTCGGCCATGAGCCCAGTACCGGCTATGAAACACTCATCTATGACTGTCTGAGCGGTGATCAGACCCTGTTCAAAAGGGCGGACATGATCGAGGCGGGCTGGCAGTTGGTCGATCTCATCCTCGATGTCTGGAAGGCTTTGCCGGCGCGTGATTTTCCCAATTACACCTGCGGCACGTGGGGGCCGAAAGCGGCCGATGAACTGCTGACCCGTGACGGACGCCATTGGTTCAATTGTCAGGCTTGAGAAGCGGAGAGCGAGGCAGCGGGCATCCGAACCGGGGATCAGGGAACAGGAATCAGAACAAGAGGTTCATGCTTTCCGGTTCCCGTTCCCCAATTCCTGTTTCCCGGTGCCGGAACCGCTTCGCCTTCCGCCCTGCGCGTGCTATGATCATCAGCTTTCTGCGTTCGTGACCAGGAGGGCTCGTGACAAGACAATTCTCTTGCGTTCTGGCGGCATTGGTATGGCTGGCTGCCGGGCAATCCTCGGCGGCGCTTGCCGGCAAGCCGCAGCAGACAGGGGGAGAGCAGGCTGAGAGGACCGGCCTCTATGTTCATTTCGCCGATGCGGGGCTGTTTACCGACTGCGCCGACGGCAGACGCAGGCCGGTGGTGATGGAAGCGGACAACGTGGCGCTCGAACGCGGTTATGGTGAGATCAAGCATGAGGACGGGCAGCCATTGCTGGTGCGTGTTCAGGGGCGCTATGAGCAGCGCCCGACAATGGAAGGAGAGGGTACCGAAGAGGTCCTGATCGTCGATGAGTTCAAAGAAATCACCGCCGACACCGAGTGCCCTGGGGGGGCAGACGCTGCCGTGCTGGAGACCGACTGGCTCCTGCAGGAGATGACCGGTGAATCGTTTGCCGCCGGGACCGATTTGTCTCGGGCGCGCATCACACTGCATGCGGACGGCAAGGTCAGCGGATCGACCGGCTGCAACCGTTTGATGGGTGGTTTCGAGATCAGTGGCGAGCGGTTGACGTTCGGCCGCATTGCCTCGACCCGCAGAGCCTGTCCGGGCGATTATATGAAACTCGAAGCGGCCTTCGACAAGATGCTTTCCCAGGTTCACAGCTGGCAACTCAGGGATGGCAGGATGCTGCTGCTGGGCAGCGGTGGAATACTGGCGACCTTCGAGCCTGCCGATAGTGACTGAGCCAGGAAAAATGCAGCCCATTCTCAGCCGATCGAGCCGCTCGGATCGTTGTTTTTCGCCGAATATTCTGTGTCGGTTGATACAGTGTCTGTTTCTTGCGTCCGTGCTGGTGAGCGCCCCCTTTGTGACCGGTTGCGCGAGCGGTGCGTCCACGCAGCCGCCGCGGACCGTCCGCAGCGTTTCAGCCGGCGCTGCGTCGCACTCGGTTTCCGTCCGGAAGCCGATGCTGGTTTACGAACAACAGGCGATGTCGGTGGGAGGCTACGCTGCGCCAGCGGTTTACGGCAGTTACGCAGGCTATCCCGAGCTGGAGCGGTTCATCGACAACATGGTGAGCCGGCACGGATTTTCCCGCCGGTATCTAAACGGTCTGTTTTCACAGGCGAAGCGCAAGCCGTGGACCCTCAATTATATGGGGCGCACCAGAAAAAAGAGCGGTCGTCCACGGCCGGGCGGCTGGTCACGCTACCGGGCCAAATTTCTCACCAAAAAACATATTTCGAGAGGCGCTGCCTACTGGGGGCGGTATGCTTTAGCTCTGCAGCGCGCCAGTGTGCGGTACGGAGTGCCTTCTGAATATATCATGGGCATCATGGGTGTCGAGACGATCTACGGCGGCAACGTCGGCAACCATCGGGTGATCGATGCATTGACCACGCTGGCATTCGATTTGCCGCGCCGTGCAACCTACTTCAGGGGCGAGTTGGAGAGTTTTCTATTGATGGCGCGGGACGAGCGCATCGACCCGACGCAGCCGATCGGCTCCTTCGCCGGCGCGATGGGGTTGGGGCAGTTCATGCCGACCAGTTTCCGGCGCTGGGCGGTGGATTTCGACGGCGACGGTCGCAGGGATCTGTGGAACCCGGTGGACGCCATCGGCAGCATCGCCAACTATTTTGCCCAATATGGCTGGCGTCCCGGTGACCGGGTCGTTACACGTGCGCTCGCGAACGGTGCGGGTGCGAAAACCCTCGAATCGGGATTCGATACCCACTACTCGCTGAAAACCCTCGCCCAACATGGCATCTATCCGGCGGAGTCCCACCACGGCAGCAATCCCGTGCGCCTGCTTCGTCTCAGTACCTATCACGGTGACGAATACTGGCTCGGCCATCGAAATTTTTATGTGATTACGCGCTACAATCACAGCACCTATTATGCGATGTCCGTCCATCAACTGGCGCAAGCAGTTAAAAAACGCTATTTAAATCATTAGCTTGTAGGTACGCCTTATTTGCCATTTTTCACTACGCGACATTTTACGCGACGCATATTTCAGAAATCATCCCTAAGATGTTCTGAGATGATAGCCTTACTCATTTTCAGTACGGCCTCATCACCCCAGTCGCTAAGAGCAATATTCACAATCAAACAAACAAGGCGGCAATTTTCTAGCGAATACCCATTGCTAGAATCGATCCTATCAATGCTAGGCATAAATGGGGATCGAAACGAGGGACCAATTTTTTCAAAATTGAACCTCAGCTTTGAAATGGCGCACTCACCATTAGACAAGATCGCCAGGCGCTTTAGCTCGTCTTTTTTCATGATTGGCCCCCTATCCCTTTTCCGCCTCATTTGATATCGCATTCTGCTTAACCATGAATTAGAGTCGAGATAGGCCGCTTCTACTTCATGCTTCCACTCCTTACGAATCATCTTGCGCTTTAGGATTGCCATCTTGTGATCAAGCAATGACACAGCTTCATCGTAATCTGTTGTCCTTGTTGATTCGTATATCCTTGCACCATCAATGACTTTATTGATGTGCCAGACTCCATTCCTTTTTGTTAATCCCCTTACTTTTTGGTTCTCATGCATCTCGCGTCACCCATGCCGAATCAATCTCAAATCGCGTGAATCGGTTGCGCAAATATTCTCGACAGCAGCTTTTAAAACGTCCAACTCGGCTTTGCTGTAGTGCGTTGTGATCCGCTTCGATTTGTGCCCGAGCAAATCCTGACGATCCTCGAATGATACGCCAGCAGATCGAAGCCGGCGCCCAAACGTGTGTCGCAAATCGTGGACCCGGCATTGTTTCAGTCCGGCGCGTTCCCTCGCGCTTCTCCATGATGTACCATTGATCCGCTGCACCGGGCGCACATCCTTGGTAAAAACAAACTCATGATGCTTTCCGCGCTGTGACTCGACAACGCTTCGAGCGACACTGTTCAATGGTATAATCCTTTCCTCGCCGTTCTTGGTACGGTCTCCAGGCAGGACGAACATCCCCTCTCCAATGATTTCATCTTGCCACCGGAGGCCGCAGATCTCTTGCTCCCTGCATCCTGTATTCACCGCGAACAAAACCATGTCGGCCAAATACTGCGGCAGCTCTGCCAGCAGTCGCGTCTGCTCGTCCCATGAGATGGGGTAGGGCTTGCGCGAGTCGGACTTGAGCTGTTGCAGCATCGGTATTTCGTTCAACCAGGCATTGCCATCTTCGTCACGCCAAAGTCTGGCGGCCAGCGTCAACACGCGCCGGATCACGGCAATATCACGATTCAGCGTTCCGTTCTTTATACCGGCTTCGCGGCGATTGATGATGAATTGTTCCAATGTCCCCATGTGGATGCGTTTGAGTTTTATGCCTCCAATGTACGGCATGACGGCTCGCAATGTCACAGCGTCACGAGCCAGACTTTTCTTTTCCGTCTCATCAAGGTATTTGGTTGCAGCTTCGATGAACGTTCTCTCTTTTTGCCGACCATAAATGGCCTGTTCCAAAACTTCATTGATGCGTCGGTTCAGGTGGCGCTCTGCTTCCGCGAGGTCGCCCGTTCCAGTGCTTTCGTAAATTCGCGTTCCTCGCACGATCTTGTTGATGTGCCAGTACGCGCCCCGTTTTGTGAGGCCAGGGGTTCGTTTTGCCATTTTCTATCCTCTCTCGGTTTCTTTCCCGGCCTGCCTACGCGGTTCTTATATTCATCGAACCAGGCGTCGAGGTCAAGGCGATCGAAGCCGACGCCCTGTTTACCGACTGGCAATTCGGTGATGTGCGGGCGTACTTCGGCATCAAAACGGTTCTTGTCCATGCCGAGGTAGCCGGGGGCGTCTCGATAGCGGATGAGGCGGTCGAGGATCATGGTTGTTTGGCGGCTTCGATCAGGGTTAGGAGGATTGGTTCGGTCATGCTGCGGTCAGAGCCGTAATATCCACCACCGTAGATGCGAAGGCATTGACACGATCGCGAGCAAGAATGTAGATTTCCTTGTAGTGAACGCTCATGGTCATGCCGTCTTCGAGCGCCTTGGCGCAAACGATTTCAGCATTGTTCAGAAAAGACAGCCGGTTGCTGTCCAGCATGTCACGGATTCCTTGGCATGATGTTCCTTGTTGCACCATGCCCAGCGCCTTATAGGTCATCGTCGTGATGTTGACGTAATAGCGGGCTGCGTTCCTGCTGCCTTGGGCTTCGGCGTACTCCTTGAATTTTTTAATGGTGTCGGTTTCCTGCCGGCGGATGATTTTGCCTTCGAGGCGGGCTTGTTTCCATTCGAGAGTAGCGCGGCGCTCGGCTTGGCGATGATAGCGGAGGAAGCCATCAACAAGCTTGACCTGCCCTTCCTCGGATTTTTTGCCGCCGATGAACGGCATTGCAATCAAGAATCCGCGCTCGGATAATTCAATCATCCGGCGCCGCTCACCCTTCCTATCGACGTATTCAACCGGCTTAAAATCAAGCCCGTTAAATCGCCCGTTTGCATTCAATTTGTCGAGTCGCTGAAGCACGTTTTTGTGTTGCCGACCGAACTCCTCGGAAATTGTCAACGAATTAACAACTGGTTTGCCGCCATTGATTTTTATAAGATCAGACACGATCGACCCCAGCTAATTGCTCATCAAGATAACTCGCTAAAGCCGCGATCCCCCGACAAGCAATTGATGTGTCAGAGCTTAGTGAGCCACAGTAATCATGCTCAGAGAGTATGAGGCCAAGGAAATAGGCAAGAAAATTTGGCATGTCGATTAAAACATCTTCGAGTGGTCCTGTTCTGACGGCTCTGGCCTCTTGAATAAGCCGTTCCGCCGTCATGCGTGGGCGGTGGTCTTTGAGATAAATCACATTTGTGCTAATATCCATTACGTAACTCCTGTGGTTTGGCGTTGCGATGTGCGAGCCCTGGATGCCGGCAAGCGTCCAGGGCTCTTGTCTGTCAGAAAGAACATTTTTACATTCCACATCTGGGGCTGTTGATTTTCTTGTTACAGCTCTCCTGTAGCCTGAACACAATCTCAGCGCCCAAGCTCCGTTGGTTCTTCTCTGCCTCTTGCTTCAAGAAATCTTTCAGATCAGGAGGCATTCTGATGTTGGTTTGCGGAAACTTTGAGCCGTTCTTCATTACAGACCTCGTTGGTAGCACGGTTATATCATAGCACCGTGCTACGATTGTCAATCCTAGCACCGTGCTTTATGATTGTCAAATGGCGAGAAACGAACCACAAGTCAACATCCGCATGTCTCAACCGTTGAAGGACAAGATTGTTGAGTCTGCCAAGCAGTCCGGGCGATCCGTTAACTCTGAAATCGTAACGCGCCTTCAAGAAAGCTATGCTTATGACATTGATGCAGCAGCCAGTTCTGTAAAACATCAGATAGCAAGAATTCTTATTGAATCACTTGGAAAACAACAAGAGCGCATCGATGACATAATTGAACGCATAAGGAGTCTGGAAAAGAATAAAAAAGATTAGCTGCGGGGCCGCTTTTTCTTCCCATCGATCACGTGCAACGCAGGCTTGCTGTTTTTCCGCCCGGTCTCTAGCCAACGCTGGTTGACGCCTAATTTTTCAGCTATTTCTTGTGTGTTCATTTTTTTCCTCTTCATGTTTCATTAGCCGATTATCGCTCCCAGCCCAGCGGTTCCCACGCCACTGTTGGCGCTTCGATGCCGCTGCATACGGTTGCGTATTTCATAGTGCGTCCCGGTGGCGGATGAGTCTAGGTAGGATCATCTGTCATCTCACAAATCAAGTCATAACATTTTTTGTGCACTTGCCTTGCTTTGCAGATATTGCCATCTTCTGTTCCCAGTATCGGAATCAACACTGTTTCACAATCCTTACTTGTTTTGCATACCGGGCAAATCTCACCGTTTGATGAATTGAAACCCTCAAAAGATTTCATTGTTTAGGCCCGAGTCTGATGGTCAATTTGTGTTCTTCCCATTCACCCTGTCCCATTTCAAGAGGCCCGATTCGCAGTTTCATTTCACGGACCCGATATACTCTACACCGCTATGCACCCCAGTAGAATCAAGGACTGCGGATGGTGCACATCCGGCCTTTGCCATGCCGAGCCACTCCTCATACGTTGCAGTTAGGCTGCTGAACGCAGAAACGTCATTATCTGCGAGCCACCTTGCCATCTCTTCCGGCGTCTCAAAAGCGGGGCTTATCGGAGTGCCTTCCGAGCATGTTTCGTACATCATCACGTGGGTCTTCTGCTCATCCGTCCACTCTGGCATATAGTCATCCGGCGATGGTATTCTGCACTCCCGCTCTGTATATGTCATTTGCCTGTCCGCAGGATCTGCCGGACCCCATTTGTCGCCCTTCCCATATTGTTCACATAACCCTAATTGCCACTTTTCCCAGCCCTCCATCCATTCTGCAAAAGCTTCTTTAAAGTTGCCGTCGAAGAGTGGGTAATAGCTGCCATCTTTTTGTTTAGGATGCTGCCAGTTTTTCGGCACCCTTCTAACTTCACGTCCCATATCAGCCTCCGTTGGCTATTTTTCGAGTATTGTCAGTTGAGCGCCGGGTTTTGCCTCAATACGTCGCAAGCAACGAGGCATTGCGCCGGCGCTCTGCATCCATGGCATTAGTATTCTTTTCGGCCAGGCACACTTTGTGGTTGGCAATTTCGGTTCGGCGCACTTTGACCAAGGCTGCAAAGTCTTCCTGCCATTTCCCATCATGCAACCAGCCGTAAATTTCAGTCCAGCCTGGATGCCCTTCAGTAATGCCATATACTTCAACCGCATCTTTGTTTAGCGGTGGACTACTGGTCCCGTTCGGTATTGCTTCAACGCCAGCTGGCAGAACAAAAATATGAAACGTTCTGCCTCGTGCATGAGAACCTGATACCAGATACAATCGGCCATATTGGCCGGTCTCGAACATCATCGCGTATTCTTTTGCGCCTCTCATTGTTTTCTCCTGCTTTCTGGTTGTGTGCTTTTGAATGATAATGATTATGCCGCCTCCTGCTGCGTCGCAATTCCGCCATTCTCGATCCAATGTGCGTCAACCCCTTCAGGCAGCTTGCCCGGCAGGCCTTTCAGCGTCCCGAACAACAAGCAGGTTTCGAACTCGCCGGCCTGCGCCAGCTTCGACAGCCACACAATCAGACGGCTCCGGCTTGGCAGATCGAGCACGTCAAAACGATCGAGTGCGATCATTTTCAGGCCGGATAACTTGCTGATCGCCTCGGTAATCATGGCGTCAACCCGCCATTTCTCGGACTCTGACAACAATCGGTAGGGGCGTCCGTCTGCTTCGATTTCGATATTTCCGTCAATCAGTGGGATTTTCCAACCGGTGATCTTGGCGCTGTCGCTCAAAAGTTCGTTGACTGGTTGCAGGGCACCGGATAGGATTTCCGCCGGGATGCCGTCGGGGGCCAGCGTATCCGCGACCCGCAACCAGGCTGTTACATCAAGATGATGCGCTGCGGCGGATCGGGTTTTTTGATCAGCCTCTTCAGCGGCCCTGTGTGCGGCTTTTGCTTCATCGCATTTACGCCGCAATGCCCGCGCTTTTCCTTCGAGCGCAGATAGCTCGGTTTGCAACTGAGCGATATCTTTCCCGTAATTCGGTGCGTCTTTGATCTGCTGCTCGATCTCTTTGATTTTCGCGTTGGCCGCCCTGGCTTCAGTTAATCGCTTGATTGTGTTGCCGTGTGCTCGTTGCAATTTGCGCAATCCTTCTTCGCGGCGTGGCAGTACTTCTTGGGCTTCTTTATCGCATTCTTTTCCGTTGAATTTATACAGTTTCAACTCATCAATATGAAACATAAGCTCAGCATCGCACGCCGGGCAATGAAAAGCCTCCGGCGCCGGGATGCCGGATGCTTTTTCCTTGATAGCCTTCAGTTCCTTTTGGTACTGTTTGATATCGCTGGCTTGAATCTCAACTGTTTTTTCCAGTCGCCCGATGGTGTCAACTTGTTCAGTCAATTCATGGATTGCGGTTGGCAGCGCTTTGATTTGATTGTGCTTAGTTTTTAGCGAGCCGATTCGCTCCATGCCGGCCTTGATGCTGCTCTCAATTTTTCCAAGCGGCTCATCATTCAGCGCGGCAGCCATTGATTCATCGATTTCAGGCTTTTCCGCTTTCCAGGTTTCCGCCTTTTTATCGCCGTA
>DEII01000160.1:0-701 GCA_002352385.1 Methylococcaceae bacterium UBA2778
GATCGATGTTTATCTGGCCCGGGCGAGAAAAAGCATGGCCAATATGAACACGCTCTTGACCAGCGCCGGGGACGCCAGTACTCTCGAAGCGACCCTATATCAGGAGCCCCGCCACCGCCTTGATTTCTCCGCCCTTGTTCGATACGAGATCGACCAATACCGTTCGATCTATCCGGAAACGACCGTGATCGCCGATTGTCAGGATGATGTTTTTGTTTTGGGAAACGACAGCCGACTGGTGCAGATGCTGGATAAGCTGGTTTCGAATGCGGTGGAGCATTCGGACGATCGAACGCCGGTTACGGTCTCATTGAGAAAGCCGGGCAACGAGGCGCAACTGATCGTTTCGAATGTGGGTGCCGCTCTGCCGAAGGAGAAAGAGCGACTGTTCGACCTGTTTGTATCGCTTCGGTCGCCGGAGCGAAAAACCGGCGATAATTGCGGCCTTGGCCTTTATATCGTCAGGCTCGTGGCGGAGTCCCATGCGGGGCATGTGGAATCACGCGATATCGAAGGAGGTAAAGCCGGTGCGGTGTTTACGGTCACTCTCCCGGCGGTCTGATTGCGTGCGCTTAGCTCCCTCTCATGGTCAATGCTGCCGACTTAAGCCCTCTCCAGCGGGAGAGGGCTGGGTGAGGGGGCAATAAGTAAAGGAACTCGCTCATTTTGATCCCCTTATCCCAGCCTTCTCCCGGAGGGAG
>DEII01000160.1:728-4440 GCA_002352385.1 Methylococcaceae bacterium UBA2778
GGGAGAAGGAGCACCTCATCTTAATTCGCCAGCATTGTCTGTCATGGTGGATTGTTTGAGAATAGATGGTGGTTGGGGCTGGTGCAGCATCGCGCGATACCGTCGGGCGTCGGATTACGGCGCGATTACGATGGGGTGTCGGATTCAGATCCGTCAGCGGCGCGCCTAATCCGACCTACATGAGTTGGTTGTGTGTGTTCGAATAGCCTCCTAAACATCCACCCAGCGGTAGCCGATACTGCGTTCGCTTTTGATGCAGTTGAACTGGGGGTCGAGCGCTTTGAACCGGCTTCGAATCGTCTTGATGTGCGCGGCGATCGTATTCGGTTCGACATGGATATTCGCCGCTTGCATTAGCGCGCTGTAACTTTTTGCCTGGCCGGGATCGACGGTCAGCTCCTGCACGATCCAGAATTGGGTCAATGTCAAATCAACCGGTTGATCGTTCCAGAAGGCAACCAGTCTGTTGAGGTCGATGGCCAGACTGCCGGTCATCCGATAATTCTTCGGCGCGTGCTCCACGCCTTCTGGCTTGTTTTCTGCATTTTCATAACGGCGAAGCAGCGCGTCGATGCGAACGATCAGAAATTCGATGCTGATGTCTTTGGTAAGATAATCGTCCGCCCCCAGACGGAAGCCGGATATTTTATCGATTTCGCTGCCGTGAGAGGTGAGAAACAGGATCGGCAGATGGGGCGACAGGCGCCGCAGGTCGGTGCAGAGGTGAAATCCTCCTTCCGGCTCCTCATTGAGGCCGATGTCCAGAATGGCCAAGTCCGGCACCTGTTGCTCGAAATAGGCCATCGCGCCGGGTCGGTCTGCAAAAGCGATCACGTCGAAGCCTTCATCGGTCAACAGTTCGGCATAGTTCTCCCGGATTACATCATCATCTTCGATTAACGCAATTTTTTTCCGCATTGAGAAATCTCGCTCAACGAATCTGGTACGGGCCAAGGCATACCCCGAAAAGACGGCAGAGGGAAAAGGCTCGTTCAGCGCTCTGTTTCGGATCCGAACAGGTGATTCGCACGTGACATGACCGGGCCGCAACGGTCCTTCGTATTCGGAGCGATTCACCGCCTGTTTCGTACTGGTTCACGCCGTCGGCACGATTAAGAACTGACAAGTTTAATAGTTCACATCATAACGCAGTAAAGATAAAGGCGGGGGCGCTTTCATAATTCTTCATACGAGGGTAATGTAAAAGGGGATTCGTTGCCAAAAAAATGATAGGATGCGCGCTTGCTCAAGCGTCTTTTTGTTGACTTCGACGCAGCAAGCCGGTGACCGCTCCGCGTGAAGGAGAAAAATGCGCGTTGTTCGGAAATATTGGATTGGGTGCATGCGAGCGTCGCCGGGTTGGTTCTTCCCATGTGCCCGTCTGCTCATGCGGTTTCCACGGCGCAGCACGCGTTTCGACACCAATCACCCTCTCAGTTAATAGGATCCGGCCCTGAGGAAAAAATCCATTGAAGCGATATTCAAACTTCATTCTGGCGGCTGTCGCTGTTCTGTTTTCGGTTTATCTGTGCGAGTACCTGCTCGGGCGGTACATCGTCAAGTCACTGGCCGATCACTATCTGCCGCCCAATTCGGTGCAAACGCACGTCTCCCCGGAATTCACTACGACCTACTCGTATAACAACTATGCGATACGCGGCGACGGCTATGAGCCGGGAAAGCGATACGATGTCATGCTGCTGGGAGACAGTTTTCTGTTCGGGCAGGGCGTCGACATCGATCGAACGCTCGCTTCGCTTCTTGAGCATGACGCCGGCCTGACCGTTCTCAACGCCTCTGAGATCGTCACAGAGCCGCCGAGCTATTTTCACAAACTGGGAATATTGGATGCGCTCGGCTTCAGGGCCGGACATTATGTTGTCGGGATTTTCTTTGGAAATGACTTTTCGAGAATCGAGAACAGGAACATCGAGCACATACTGAGTTATCGCTATGACGCCAATGCGCTGGAGTACGATCTGCTCTCTTTTCTCGGGTTGGAGCGATTGAGGTACCTTGTTTACGCCGCTTATCGAAACTACCGGGGTGATTTCCATGTTCACAAGTTTGAGCGAAAAAAAGCGTTCAGAAAGGACTGGATCGAATGGTATACGGGGAACAACAAAGAGCGGACAGCATTGATGTACAACGCGAGGTTTGTCAAGAGAACGGAAGCCGAATATCTTTCGTTGACGCAGATCAATGAGGCGTCGGTGCGAAAAACGGCCATCATTATCAATGCGATGGACGATGCAATTCCGAACGATGCCCAACTTCATGTGCTGTTGATCCCCGACAGGCACTATGTAAAAGGCGATTTGTCGAAAAAGTACGAATCGTTCAGGCAGCTGTTCATAAGCCGGTTAAAAAGTGATATCGATGTTGTCGATCTGCACGGGGTCATGTCGGAAGCGATGTATTTTCCAAACGATGGGCATTGGAATGCATTGGGTCACCGTGCTGTTGCTGGTTATCTGATCGGCCGGCTGGTCGGGGGCAAAGATGATGTTGCTTTTGGTGGGTAATTATTCCGATCCCCTCACCCTAGCCCTCTCCCGGAGGGAGAGGGAACTGGAGAATCTCTGGCCATTCGCTGTTTTTACTATTGATAGAGGCGTGAATAGATGCCGTGGCGGGCGACCTGCTAATCGCTGCCGGCCTAGCCTCGGTCAAAAACACGATCAGCAAATTCGGCGATCAAGCGACTGACTGCTTCCGGATGGGTATGGTGCAGCGCGTGGCCGGTGTTCTCGAACACTTCGAGTTGGACGTCGGCTGCCTGTTTGACGAGTTTGTCGGTGTGATGGTCCGCAGGTACGATGGCGTCGGAACCACCGGTTATCAGCAACAATGGCGTTTGAATGCTCGGATAGCGCCGGCTCTGGTCAACCAAAAAATCGCTCAGCCGCCCGCAATCCTCGGCATTTGCCAGAAAAGTGTCCGGCCGTAGAGCCAGTGTTGCGCCGGTTCGAGCGATGTGTTCGGGTCCCATCGGGTCGGGGGCGAATACTTTGGCGGCGACATCCTGCAATAGAAACCGGCCGACCGGGTAGACGACGGTGTTTGCAAAAACGGTTCCGATGACAGGCGTTTGCGCCAGATCGAAAGTCCAGTACACCTCGCCGCCCCAGGGGTGCGTGACGCCTGCGAGCAGAACGGCGCCGGCAGTCTGCTGTGGATAGTCGAGCGCATAAGCCAACGCGACCGACCCGCTCCAGGAGTGACCGACGATCACCGATCGCTCGATGCCCAATTGCATCAGCGCCTGGTGAAACAGTGCTGCCTGACGGGCCGGATCCGGCCAGCCGTCCGTCGGCCGCTCGCTGTAGCCGAAGCCGGGCCGGTCGAACGCAATGACCCGGTGACTGCCGGTCAACCGGGCGAGCAAATTGTCGGTAAATTCCAGCAGCGTTGAACTCGCTCCGTGGATCAGCACCAAAGGGGTGCCTTGTCCCTGATCCACATAATGGAGTCGAACGCCGTCGACCTCGATAAAACGGCCGACAGGCGGGTAGCGTGTTTCGATCTGCCGGACACCCCAGGCGCTGTAGGCAGCGAGCAGGCAGCCGAGGCCGACGACCAGGATAAGAAGGATTGCAACCAGTTTCATAGGCGCTCTTCAGATAAGGGATCTGGAAGAAATTAAATTACCGGAATTGCGCCGGATAGGGCTTCGTATTCAAGGCGCGCCAATGGGCGCATAGTGGGCTAT
>DEII01000046.1 GCA_002352385.1 Methylococcaceae bacterium UBA2778
CAACACAAGTACCCACACAGATTATTTGACCGCTTTGTTAAAGAACAAGGCTCGCGCCTGTCGAGCCAAATCATTATACATCCATCCCCTTCCCTGTCAACACCCCATCGCCTATTCCTTTCGCACTCCCTCTCCATCCCCTTCCAAATTCCAAAAAACAACTTCACCATCCGAAGGGCCGATCATTATAAACCGGACAAAGAGGGTGTCAAGATAAAATTTGCACTTTCGCGAACCTTTTTTTGCCCACCTGATAGATGTGCGTCGTACCCGCAGTAAGCAGAAGCTTTTGATTCGACACACGCTCCCCATCAATCCTCACCGCCCCCTGTTTGAGCATTCGGTAGGACTCCGACGTACTTGACGTCAGACCGGCATCTTTCAATAGGTTGGCAATGGCGTAGGAGACATCATGCGCCCGCAGCTGCAGGAGCTCAAGATCATCCGGCAGTGCGCCACGCTTGAAACGCGCCTCAAATGTTTCCAGTGCAGCGCTTGCGGCGGACGCGCCGTGAAACCGTTCGACGATTTCCTGTGCAAGGCGCACTTTATAATCTCTTGGGTTCGCCCCATCCTCACACTGCTTGCGCCAGCGATCGACTTCGTCCATCAGTCGGAAACTCAGCAGCTCATAATACCGCCACATCAGATCGTCCGAGATCGACATCAATTTCCCGAACATGTCATCCGGCGGCTCGGTAATGCCGACATAATTACCCAACGATTTCGACATTTTCTGCACACCGTCCAGACCTTCCAGGATCGGCATCGTGATCACGACCTGCGGCTCCTGACCATACGCTTCCTGCAATTGCCGGCCGACCAGCAGATTGAACTTCTGGTCGGTACCGCCAAGCTCGACATCGGCTTTCATTGCGACCGAGTCATAGCCTTGTATCAACGGATAAAGAAATTCGTGGATCGCTATCGGCTGACCATTCCGGTAGCGCCTGCTGAAATCATCGCGCTCCAGCATCCGCGCGACCGTATGTCTGGATGCCAACCGGATCAATTCCGCCGAATTCATTGCATTCATCCAGCTGGAATTGAACATCACCAAGGTCTTGGTCGGATCCAATATTTTGAAAATCTGCTGCTCGTATGTCTTGGCGTTTTCGATGACTTCGTCCCGTGTCAACGGCTTGCGCGTCACGTTCTTCCCGGTCGGATCACCGATCATGCCGGTAAAGTCACCAATCAGAAACATCACCTCGTGGCCGACATCCTGAAATTGCTTCAATTTGTTCAGTAAAACCGTGTGCCCCAGATGCAGATCCGGCGCAGTCGGATCAAAACCGGCCTTGACCCGCAACGACCGCCCGGTTTTGATCTTTTTTTCCAGCCCTTCCGCAAGCAATATCTCCTCTGCGCCCCGGGAAAACAGGGCCACCGCATCAGATTCCGACATTTTTCGTCATTACTCCATCGTTGTCAGGCACAAAGAAACACAATGCGATACGCGCAAGACCATACCAAACGGTAAGGCACTCGAAAAAAATGTGGAACAGTCGTATGTTACACGGAAAAAGAAGAGCCGCAGCCGCAGGTCGTCGAGGCATTAGGATTGCGAATCACGAACTGAGCCCCTGACAGGTCTTCCGTATAATCGATTTCGGCGCCGGTCAGGTACTGGATGCTCATGGAGTCGATCAGGACGGTCACCCCTCCCTTTTCGATCCTCGTGTCATCTTCGTTCTCCTCCTCATCGAAGGTAAACCCGTATTGGAAACCGGAACATCCTCCGCCGGTTACATATACACGCAGATTCAGATTGTCGTTGCCTTCATCCTTGATCAACTCGCTCACTTTGTTTGCTGCAGTGTCGGTAAACACGATTGCTGTTTCAGTCATAAAATCAGGACCTCGGAACGCAGTGAATAAAAGAGGATTATGTCGATTCCCATGATTTCAGTCAAGATATGATTGCCGGGCCACCGCCGTTATCATCCTGTTGCAACGTCCTTCCAGGCCCAGCGTTTCATTACATTGCCGGCCCCCGGCGTATGTGAAATGACACGTATTTCAACCGTTTCAGGAACGAACGCTTTCGGCCACAGTATATTCCCTGAAAGCAACTGATAATATTGAAAAGCGAAGCTCAGGCCGTTGGCATGTTCTTTGTCAAAGTCTTTCAACGCAAGGGTCCGCTGTTCACCATCGATGCGCCCGCTGATAGAGATTTGGACAGTTCCTCTGATTTCGCTTTCCCAGCTGCCCCCTTGCGACAATGTCAGCCGATACTGCAAACCTCCGTCATGAACGATTTGAAAGTCCTGAACCGCCAGCGTTTCGTCCGACTTCTCAGATAAACCGATCCGCCGATAGAGCTCCAAATCCTTTTTGGCTTCGGACAACTCCTCCTGCAGCTCCGCCAGGGCATTTTGCGCATTGAGAAGCGCCAGACGGTCCAACTCGCTCGAACTCTCCAAAATTGCGACCTTTTCCTGGAGCGCCGCATGTGCAGCCTGAACACTCTCCAATTGTTCACGTAGCTTTGCATTCTCGACCGCCGCTCGCCGGCTTCCCTCATTGCCCAGATAGCGTCCGAGCAGCAGGCCGTCGCCGAAGGCGATCAGAATGATCGCAATCACCCCGATCATCCGTTTATAACGATTATCTTTTGGCAAAACCGCAATATCCGTGAATGCAAGCCATTAAAGGATGGTGCGCACAGCGCACGCTACAGCACGACCGCGCCGCGAGTCAGACCGAACGGCCGCCGGCCGGCGCTCGTTATGGATAAAGCGCCGGCGCATGCAAGCCGGCCAACTCGTCCAGACCGCAGATCAGGTTCATGTTTTGAACCGCCTGCCCTGCCGCTCCTTTCACCAAATTATCGATCACCGAGAGAATCACGACCGTGTCGCCGCCCTGCGGTCGGTGGACAGCGATGTGACAGCGATTGGCGCCTTTCACATTGCGTGTGTCAGGATGTGAGCCCGGCGGCAATACATCGACAAAACATTCATCTGAAAAACGTGCTTCATACAATGCCTGAAGATCATCCGCTTCACCGGTGATGCGGGCATACAAAGTGGCATGAATTCCGCGAATCATGGGAATCAAATGCGGTACGAAAGTCAAGCCGACCGGCTCGCCGCACATCTGCTTCAACCCCTGACGAATTTCAGGCAAATGGCGATGGCCGTCGGCCGCATAAGCTTTCAAACTTTCTCCTGCTTCGCTCATCAGAACCGGCACCTGCACTTTTCGCCCGGCTCCGCTGGCACCCGATTTTGCATCGGCGATCAGCCCTTGCAAATCGATCGAACCGGACTCCACTAAAGGCAGAAACCCGAGCTGCACTGCCGTCGGATAGCATCCGGGACAGGCAATCAGCCGTGCCTTCTTGATCCGATCCCGATTCATTTCAGGTAGGCCATAGACCGCCTCGCGCAGCAAATCGGGACAAGCGTGGGGCTCGCCGTACCACTGCTTCCAGATCAGAGGATCTTTGAGCCTGAAATCAGCGGAGAGATCGACAACCTTGATATCGCGCGCCAGCAACGCTTCAACCATCCGCATCGCGGTGCCGTTCGGCGTTGCAAAAAATACGACATCGCATTCCGCCAAAAGCTCGATTTCCGGCTGACTGAACTCGAGATCCACAAAGCCCCGCAAATTCGGATAAAGATCGCCCACCGATTGACCGGCATCTGAACGCGATGTCACCGCCCGAATCGCCGCTCCGGGATGCTGCACAAGAATGCGCAGCAGCTCCACACCGGTGTAACCGGTTCCACCGACAATGCCTGCTTGAATCATAGCCCTCGATCTTCAAGATAAAAGGCCTATGTTAACGCGGAAATGATCCAAGACAAAAGGGCAACTGTGAGCCAGACCGTTTTCTCGATCGGCCGCACCATCCTTCTGGTATAATTTTTCACCATGCTGGATCAACCTAACCCGTCAAACAGTCTGTTTTCAAGCACCGCATGGAAGCAGCGACTGGTTTTCTGGGCCGGCGCGACCGTTGTGGGCTTGCTGATCGTTTCGCTCATACTGCTCAGTGAATGGGCCAGCCAACTTTCGCAAAAGATTTATCAGGATTATCGTTGGCTCAGCTTTATCGTTTCACCGCTGGGACTGGCCTTTACCGCTTGGCTCACCTTCCGTTTTTTTCCCGGCTCTGAACGCAGCGGCGTCCCACAAGTCAAAGTGGCGCTGGAAATCACCGGCAACCTCGCAGAGCGTTCGAAATTGCTCTCGCTGCGAATCGTCGCCGGCAAGATCATACTGGCCATTATAGGATTACTGTCCGGCGCATCCGTCGGCCTTGGAGGGCCGTCGGTTCAAATCGGCGCCTCCATCATGGCTTCGCTGGGAAGAGCCGTTCGATTCCCGCCTCATTATTTGGAAAAAGGGCTCATTCTGGCCGGAAGTTCGGCCGGCTTCGCCGCCATGTTCAGCGCCCCGCTCGCCGGGATCGTCTTCGCCATCGAAGAGATGGGCCGCGCGCTTGAAGAAGAGATCAGCAGCCTGGTGTTGACCGCCATCATCTTTGCCGGAATTACGGCTTACGCGATTTTACACACCTACGTCTTTTTCGACGACCGCTCCCTGGTTATGCCGTGGGGTCAGCGCTGGATTGCCGTTCCGCTATGCGGCATCGTCGGCGGTTTTTTCGGCGGTCTGTTCAGCACAATCATCATTGCCGGCGGACGCATCATCAGTCGAAGCAAGCGTTCGATCGTGTTCATTGCCTTCCTAGCCGGGCTTGCTATTGCAATCATCGGTTATCTCTCTGGTGGGGAAACATTCGGCTCCGGTTATCAGCAGACGCAAACCATTCTGCACGACAGCAGCGGAGTAGACCCAGCCTATCCTTTCTTGAAAATGCTGGCGACCATCGCTACCGTGTTCAGCGGCATCCCAAGCGGCCTGTTCGTACCCTCGCTGGCAGTCGGCGCAGGATTGGGCGCCGACCTCGGTCACCTGTTTCCCATCGCACCCATCACGGCGATGATCTTGCTCACGATGACCGCCTATTTTTCCGGCATGCTGCAATCACCGATCACATCATTCGTCATCGTCATGGAGATCACCGATACCCATGAAATCCTGATTCCGCTGATGGCAACGGCTTTTTTCGCAACCGGCACGTCCAAACTGATATGCCCTGTCCCTTTGTACCGCGCTTTGTGCGACGCCTACAAGCAGAAGAAGCGAGCCAGCACCGAAAAGCCCGACCGATCCACCGAATGAAGCGCACCGTTTTCATAAAAAGCATTGCGGCACTCACCATCCTGGCCGCAACCGCCTGGCTTTGGCTGAGCCCGAGCACCACCCGCAAGGCACCGGATGTCGCCTTCGTGACCATCACGGACGAAAAGATCCTCATGCAGGAGCTGAGCGGCCATCCGCTGCTCGTCACCTTCTGGGCGACCGACTGCCCTAGCTGCATCCAGGAAATTCCTCATCTGAAAAAACTGCATCAGGACTACGTTCGACATGGGCTGCGGATCATCGCCGTGGCGATGTATTATGACATGCCCAGCCGGGTCGTTGCCCTAACCAGAGCCGAGAACCTTCCCTACCCTGTTGTCCTGGACCCGCTGGCCGAGCTGGCCAGGGCCTTTGGCGACATACGACTGACCCCGACCAGCTTTCTGATCGCTCCGGACGGTTCGATCGGCATGCATAAAACCGGACTGCTTGATTTCGCGCTTGTCCGGTCAAAGATCCGTCAAATGCTGCAACAGGAGAAAACATGATGCTGCTCAAAGCGTTCCACATAATCTTTATGGTGACCTGGTTCGCGGGGCTTTTTTACCTCCCCCGTCTGTTCGTCTATCATGCGATGACCGCGGATAAAGTGAGCAGCGAACGGTTCAAGATCATGGAAGGGAGACTCTATTACGGCATCATGACGCCCGGCATGATCCTGACGCTGATCTTCGGCATCTGGATGCTTATCGATTATGCTTGGGCGGCTTACGGCTCCGCCGGCTGGCTTCACGCCAAACTGACGCTCATCGTCCTGCTCGTTGCCTATCATCTGTATTGCGGCAAATGGCTGTCGGACTTCAAACAGGATCGCAACCGACACAGCCACATCTTCTACCGCTGGATCAACGAAGTGCCTGTTTTGTTCCTTTTTGCCATTGTCATCCTCGCCACGCTCAAGCCGTTCTGATGGGGAAAGAGAGCGATTGTCTGAATCGGTGGAGCAACCCGCCATGGAGATGGAGAAAATCGAGGCCTTCAATCAGAACAACCTGACGTACGATGCCTATACGCTCTTTTTTCATTCTTTCATGCACGCTGCTGCTCGTTGTTGGGTGCGCGTCGTATCCAACAAACCCGCCGCTGCAGCAGGTCGATCCGGCAGCCGGCTATCGGCTTCAGAACCATATCAAGCACCCGGGCAGCAACGACAGCGTTTTCGTCATCCTGCCTTTTCCGGAGGCGGGACGCGGGCGGCCGCATTTTCCTAAAGACTCATTGGTCGGAAAGCTGCGCAGCCGCCGGGTTCATTTTGCTGATTTCCGCTTTGGCCATCCGCGAGACCAGGATCAGCACCAGAATGCTGACGATGATTCCGGCGATCAGCAACGCGCTGTGCGGTCCGGCATACTGACCGCCCTGAGTCAGCTGTTTGGACATATGCTTGGCGATATAGCCGAAATAGGCGATCGCCCCGTTATAGAAAAAGATCCCCGTTGTCGCCATCCAATAGGGTCGAAACTGCACCCGACTCACCGAAAAAACATAACTGAGCAGCGCAAAAGGCAAAGGCAGCAGCCGCAAAAGAAACAAAATCTTGAAGTCGCCTTCTCCAATCAGCTGATCGATCAGGCTCAGCTTCGGATGTTTCTGCAGCAGAGACTGAACGTTGTCGCGCGCCAGATACCGCCCGATATAGAAAATCACCGCAGCGGAGAGCATGGTGGCGAGCAGAACGTAGGCGATTGCTTCGGGCAGGGTGAACAGCGCTCCGGCCAGAACACATAACAGATCCACCGAAAAAAACAGCGGCGTAAGCAGCACGAACAGCGCGATAAATCCAATGCCGGCCCAGTGATCCAGCCCCTGAATCCATGCTTCGACTGCAGCGACATGCTGCTCCAGCCAATAGCCGCCGAAGATCAGGACAACGACCAAGCCGACGATCAGCACCGCGCGGCGCTCCAGGTGCAGCAGATGACTGATCCCTTGGTGCATCCAATGATTGAGCGTTTCTTTATTCATAGTCCTAACGATTACCTCACACATCTGGCTTGTAAACCGAACCGGTGCCGCCGACACCGAATGCCAGCCGCTTATTGTACGCTGTCGGCGAAATCGACGATCAAAAACCTCGATCGCGGTTGTCGAGGGCACCTGACGTTTGAACTCGATTGCCCGGCCGTAAGAAGTCGGTGAATCCCCAGCTCCTTCTCTTTCCAGAAGAGGGTTAGGGTCAATACCGTTGAATTAAGATGGGTTGTTTTTTCTCCTTCGGGGAGAAGGCTGAGATGAGAGGGGCTTTATGGCTGAGACCCTTTGTTTATTGCCCTCTCACCCAACCCTCTCCCGTTGGAGAGGGCTTGAGTCGACAGCATTGCTAGGGTGAAGGGATCTCAATAATGACATCCACATCGCTCCCGCCTTAGAAATATTGATTCAACATTTTCTGCACTTTCATACGTTCGGCCGATTTGAAGCGATGGAACGGTTCGGCCATGAAGTCGTCGCAGATGCCCATCAGCGACAGCGCGCATTTTGTCGCTTTGATATACCTCGATGCATATTTCCCGATACTGTAGATTTGCTGGAAGTCGTCGATCCGCTCCTGCAGCCGGCGAACACGCGGTTCGTCGCCACGCGTAACGGCTTCGTGGCATTCGACGAACAGCCCTGGAAACAGGTTCGCTCCACCGGCAACGCCGCCATCGCCTCCCAGCCGAAGTGCGTCCACGAGCAGGTAATCAGGGCCCATTAGAATGGACCAGTCCGGCCGCTCGCTGCGCAGCTCGAGCAGGCGTTGAAAATAGGCAAGATCGCCGCTGCTGTCTTTGATGCCGACGATCGATTCGATCGAAGACAACTGTTTGAGTGTTTCGATCTCGAACCAGACTTTCGTCAGGCTCGGCATGTTGTAGAGCAGGAGAGGAAGCGGAAGTTCTTGCGTGATATGTTCGATGTATCCGATCAATTCCACCTGTCCGGCGGGGAAGTAATAGGGCGTGGACAGGACGGCCGCGGCGGTGCCTGCATCGACCGCCGTTCGGGCCAGGTTGACCGATTCGACAAATGCCGTGTCGGTGACGCCGACCAGCACGGGGACGCGTCCGGCCACGATGTCACATGCCCGCTTGATCAGTTCACACCGAAGCCGATGGCTCAGGCTCGGCGCCTCGCCGGTCGTACCGAGGATGAAGATGCCGCTGACGCCGCCGGCAATCACGTGTTCTATCAGCCGATGAAGGCCTGCAACGTTCAGAGTGTCGCGTCCGGTCAATGGCGTCACCAGCGGTGGAATGATGCCCTGGAACATTGGGGTATGGTCCTTTGCCGGATTCATCGATCGTTTCGCTCTTCTAGAACCGTTGCTTTGAGCCAGCTACGGTGAACTTTTGCGGCTTCCGGTTGCCCGGCTGACAGCCATTCCCACAATCACAATGATCATCGTACCGAATACCGGTACGAGAAAAGCGTGGAACGGACTCCTCCAATCGACCATCGATTGCTTCATGCTCGCGGCAAGCCCGTGGATGGTAGTATTGTCAGGCAACATCAATAAATAGTCGACCACGGTCGGCAGCGACAACCAGAAGACCGCGATAACGCCCGCGATGACTCCCATAACCGCCGCCGGATTTCGAGCGTTGCGGCTGATCATTCCCAACAGGAACAGTCCAGTGATTCCACCGCCGAAGATGCCGGCCAAAGTCCACCAGATGTCCAAAGCGCTTTCGGTCAATCGGACCAGCCATAACGCCAGACAGGTCCCCAAAGCACCCCAAGCGACCGTTGCAATGGACAAAACGCGGAACGACTCCCGTTCTGTCGCCTTTGGCCGAATCAGCCTCCGGTAATAGTCGCTCATAATCAAAGTCGCGGACGAATTGAGACTGGTCGAAACCGTGCTCATCGCCGCGGCAAACACCGCCGCAACGAGCAGTCCGGTCAAGCCCGGCGGCAGATACTTTGCGATGAAGTGAGGGAAAACCCGGTCGCCGACATCTTTCAACGTGAGCGACGAGGCCGTCTCCGCCTGCTGCGCTGCAAACTGCGGATCATCCGGAGAGAGCCCTTGCTGCATCAGCCGCTGCCGCGCCACGATTGCCCGCACTTCTTCGATGTCTTGCGTCGCATGGATTTCCGGACCGTGTTTCGCGTCTTCGAGAGTCGGGCTGCCGTTCGCGCCGTAATAGACGAACAGCGTTGTGCCGATCAAGAAAAACAGAGCACTGACCGGCAGGTACAACAACCCACCAAGCCAAAGGCCGCGGCGCGCTTCCCGCTCGGTCCTGGAAGCGATGTATCGCTGCACATAACTCTGATCGATACCAAAGTTCTGCAGGTTGATGACGACGCCGTAGATCAATACGACCCAGAAGGTGGGAGTGGTGAAGCTCGGCCCCATGCTTCCCAAAGAAAACTTGTCATGTGCTGCAGCAACCTCGATCAGATGAGCGGTTCCGCCCGGAATGGTCGCCAACATCACGACAAGGCTCACCACTGCGCCGACCATGAGCACAATCGCTTGAATCGCATCGGTCCAGATGACCGCCACGATGCCGCCGACGAACGAATAGACCGTGACGCAGAGTCCGGTGACGATCAGAATCGTATCGATGTTCCAGCCAAAGATCACCTGCATCGGCAGAGCCATCAGATACATCACCACGCCGATCCGTGCAATTTGCGTGAGCAGGTAGAACAGACTGGCGTACATCCTTGCCCAGAGGCCGAAGCGATGCTCGAGAGCCGCATAGGCGGAGACCTCGCCCCTGCGGCGATAGTACGGAAGGAACCATTTGACAGCGACCCACGTCACCAGCGGCAGCGACAACGAGAATACGAACGGATTCCAGTCCGCCGCGAAGGACTTGCCCGGCAGGGCCAGATAGCTGATGCTGCTCAGAAAGGTTGCAAAAATCGACAGTCCGCACAGCCAGCCGGGCAGCGAGCGGTTGGCGGCGGTAAATCCTTCGGTCGACCTTGTCCGGCGATAGAAATAGAACCCTATCCCCATCGTCCCGGCGAAGTATCCCACCAGCACGACCCAGTCGATCGGATGAAAATGGCCGATCGCGCCGTTCATGGCCTTCCTTTTGTCGGGGCTGATTGGCGCTTCTGACGAAAGATGTCCGAAAAAAAGCCTGGGGGTTTCCAAAACCCCCAGCTTGATTTCCAGGACATCCTTGTCCTGTGCGTAGTTTCATCGTCGGAGAATAACAATGACGGTGTCACTATAGACAACTTTGGGGAAAATGGAAACCCAGGGTTCTGTTTTTTTGAATGGTGTCACAATCCTGCCATTGGTTTCGTCGCCATCGCCATTGTCGGATGAAGCTTTCCGATCATTGCCCCTTCTTTCTCACATAGAGATCGGTGATCGTGCCGCTGATCATTTCCGCGGCGAAAGCGAACGTTTCAGACAACGTCGGGTGCGGGTGAATCGACAAACCGATGTCCTCGGCATCGGCGCCCATCTCCAGGGCAAGCACGGCCTCGGCGATCAATTCACCGGCATTGGGTCCAACCATTCCGGCGCCGAGCAGCCTGCCGGTCTCCTTGTCGCAGAGTATCTTGGTCAATCCCTCATTTCTTCCGAGGCTGAGCGACCGACCGCTGGCAGCCCACGGGAATACAGCTCGCTCGTAGTCGATGCCCTGCTGCTTCGCCTCGTTTTCGGTCAGACCCATCCAGGAGACCTCGGGGTCGGTATAGGCCACGGAAGGAATGGTCAGAGCATCGAAGCCGACTTTCATGCCGGCAACGACTTCCGCCGCGACTTTTCCTTCGTGCGTGGCTTTGTGCGCCAGCATGGGATTGCCGACGATATCGCCAACGGCAAAAATGTGTGGAACATTGGTGCGCTGCTGCTTGTCCACCGGGATGAAGCCGGTTTCATCCACTACGATTCCTGCCTTGTCCGCATCGATCAGCGTGCCATTCGGCCTGCGCCCGACCGCCACCAGTACCTGATCGAACAGCTCGGATTCGGGAGCGTTCTTGCCTTCGAAGAAGACCTTGAGGCCCTCCTCCACCGGCTCGATCGACTGCACCCGCGTCTGCAGCCAGATGTTGTCATACTGTTTCTTGATGCGTCTGTGCAGCGGGGTCACGAGATCCTTGTCACACCCCGGAATAATCTGCTCCATCATTTCGACGACGCTGATCTCCGAGCCCAGTGCATGGTAGACCGTTGCCATTTCCAGCCCGATGATGCCGCCGCCGACGATCAGCAGTTTTTGTGGAATCGTCTCCAGTTCCAGGGCATCGGTCGAATCCAGCAGCCGCGGGTCGTCATTGGGGAAAACGGGAATCCGAACCGGCTGCGAACCTGCGGCGATGATTGCCTGATCGAAGGTGACGGTCTGTGCGCCGGATTCGGTTTGAACCTCTATGCTGTTCGCCGATGTGAATCGGCCGACGCCTTCTATCCGATCGATTTTGCGCTGCTTGACCAGCCCGGCAAGCCCCTGAGTCAAGCTCTTGGTGATACTCTGTTTCCATGCACGAATCTTGTCCAGATCCAGGACCGGCTTGCCCAAGCTGACGCCATGGCGCTCGAATGCCTGCGCCTCATGAATCAGTTGAGCGACATGCAGCAGCGCCTTGGAGGGAATGCAGCCGACATTGAGACAGACGCCGCCCAAAACCGGATAGCGTTCCACCAAGGTCACCTGTTTGCCCAGATCGGCGGCCCGGAATGCGGCTGTGTAGCCGCCGGGGCCACCCCCAAGAATCAGAACTTCGGCATGTACAGCGGCTTGATCCCGATGCGTTTCTCCCATAACCTTCTTCCCCTTATTAGAGCAACAGGCGACGAATGTCGCCCAGATAGTTTTTGATGGCTTCTATGAAACGGGCGCCTTCGGCACCGTCGATCACCCGGTGATCATAGGTCAGATCCAGCGGCAACATGAGCCTTGGCTGGAACGCTTCGCCGTCCCAGACCGGCTGCATCCTGGCGCGAGTCACTCCCAATATCGCCACTTCGGGCGCGTTGACGATCGGTGTAAAACCGGTGCCGCCGATGCCGCCCAGGCCGGAAATGGTCATGCAGCCCCCTTGCATGTCAGCAGGCATCAGCCGGCCTTTTCGAGCCAATTGACTCTTCTCGGACAACTCCGACGAGAGTTGATAGATCCCTTTGCGGTTGACATCGCGCAGCACCGGCACCACCAGGCCGTTCGGCGTATCGACAGCAATGCCGACATGAAAGTAGCGCTTGACGATCAGTCGTTCGCCATCCGCCGACAGCGAACTGTTGAACGAAGGAAACTGCTGCATCGCCGCGACCAGCGCTTTCGTGATGAAAACCAGGCCAGTCAGTTTGACGCCGTTGTCCGCCAGTTCGGCATTATGCGATGTACGAAAGGCCTCCAGTTCAGTGATATCCGCTTCGTCATGATAGGTGACCATGGGCAGGTTCAGCCAGACACGGCTGAGGTTCTTCCCGGTCAGACGCCTGATCTTATTCAGCGGCTGCTCTTCCACTTCGCCGAACCGGGAAAAGTCGACCGCAGGAATCGGTGGTATTCCGGAACCTGCCGCCACCGCGCCCTCCGACATCACCTGTTTGACATAGCGCTTGACGTCCTCTTTGAGAATGCGTCCTTTGCGCCCGCTTCCGCTCTCGATCCGGCTCAGGTCCACGCCGAGTTCGCGAGCGAAGAGGCGAACGCTTGGCGTGGCATGCGCCTTCCGACTCGAGCCCGGTGCCGGCTGTGGCACCGGCGCAGCCAAGCTCTCTTCGGGCTCTCGAACCGTGGGCTCGGCGGCGGACTCACTCGCTTTCGCGGGCGCAGATTCTTCCGACTCTACAGGCGCCGCCTCGGCTTCGGCCGCCGCAGCAGCGGGTTCTGCAGCCGGCTTCGTCCCGCCGCTGGACTCCAGTGTCGCAATCAGCGAGCCTTCCGCCACCTTGTCACCCGCCTTGATATGCACCTCCTTCACGGTACCGGCCGCGCTGGACGGCAGGTCCATGGTCGCCTTGTCGGTCTCCAGAACCGCGACCGTCTGTTCGACAGCGATCCTCTCACCAGGCTGAATGAGCACTTCGACCACATCGATATCGGCAACATTGCCGACATCGGGCACTTTTATTTCAGTTAAAGCCATGTCAATTCCTTATCGTTTATCGTAGCCAGGGAGCGGCCACATCCGCGGCAACATCGTATTTGGCAATGGCGATATCGACCTGCGCTGGTTCCAATTCCCCTCGTTCGACCAGACTCTTCAACGCAGCGATAGTGATATGGTAACGGTCGACTTCAAAAAACCGGCGCAGATTCTCGCGCGTGTCGGAACGGCCGAACCCATCGGTGCCCAACACGGTATAGGATTCGGTGATACAGGGTCGAACCTGTTCCGCAAAGGCGCGGACATAATCGGATGCGGCGATCACCGGTCCTCTGGTATCGCGCAGGCACCGGGTGACGTGTGGAAGACACGGCTTTTCGCCCGGATGCAGCCGGTTCCAACGCTCGCAGCTGTGTCCATCGCGGCCGAGTTCGGTAAAGCTGGGGCAGCTCCACAGGTCGGACTCCACACCCCAATCATCACGCAGCAGCTGTGCGGCAGCGATCACTTCACAGAAAATCGTACCCGACCCGAGCAGCTGCACCCGGGGCGTGTCATCGTTCGCCGCCCCTTGCCTGAACAGATACATTCCCTTGAGAATATCGTCGGCAGCCCCATCGGGCATCGCCGGATGCTCGTAGTTCTCATTCATCACGGTGATGTAATAGAAGATATCTTCCTGTTCGGCATACATGCGCCGCAAACCGTCCTGGATGATGACCGCCAGTTCGTAGGCGAAGGTCGGATCGTAGGAGACGCAGTTCGGTACCGCCGCCGCCAGCAGATGGCTGTGCCCATCC
Organism: Methylococcaceae bacterium UBA2778; assembly: GCA_002352385.1. Classification (GTDB taxonomy): domain Bacteria; phylum Pseudomonadota; class Gammaproteobacteria; order Methylococcales; family UBA2778; genus UBA2778. The sequence goes on from DEII01000046.1 coordinate 14,043, forward strand.
TCATGCTGCAACCCTTCACCGTTCAGTGTGGTTCTACCTGCGGTACCGCCCAGAAGAAAGCCTCGGGTGCGCTGATCGGCAGCGGCCCAAATCAGATCGCCGATGCGCTGAAAACCGAACATCGAATAGAAAATGTAAAACGGGATCATCGGTACGCCATGGGTCGAATAGGCGGTTCCGGCGGCAATCCAATCGCAGAGGCCTCCAGCTTCGTTGATGCCTTCCTGTATCACCTGCCCATGCTTTTCTTCCTTGTAGAACATCAGCTGCTCTGCATCCTCCGGCGTGTAAAGCTGTCCGACCTGCGACCAGATACCCAGCTGCCGGAACATCCCCTCCATACCGAAGGTGCGCGACTCATCGGGTACGATCGGCACGATGCGCCGCCCGATCTGCTTGTCCTTGACCAGTTGGTTGAGAATACGGACGAACGCCATCGTCGTCGATATTTCACGCCCCTCGCCGCTGCCGGCCAACAGTGGATCGAAGGTCTCGAGAGGCGGAACTTCCAGGGGATGCGATTTGGTTCGACGAGCCGGCAGATATCCGCCCAGATCGACCCTTCTCTGCCGCATATACTTCAACGCTTCGGAGTCTTCGGAGAACGTGAGGTAAGGCAGCGTGGTCAGCTCGTCGTCCGTTACCGGCAGCTGATAACGGTCGCGGATGCGCCGCAGGGAGTCCAGGCTCATCTTTTTCTGCTGGTGGCTGATGTTTTGCGCCTCGCCCGATTTGCCCATCCCATAGCCTTTGATGGTTTTGGCCAGCACCACCGTCGGCTGCCCCCGATGCTGAACCGCTGTCTGAAATGCAGCAAATATCTTGATCGGGTCGTGACCGCCGCGGTTCAGTTCCCAGATGTCGCGGTCGGTATAATCCTCGACCAGCTTGCGCAGCTCCGGCGTGTTGAAAAAAAACTCGCGCACATAAGCGCCATCCTTCGATTTAAACGTTTGATAATCGCCATCCACGCACTCCATCATCCGCTTGACGATCAACCTTTTTTTATCCCGGGCCAACAGTGCGTCCCAGCGCCTGCCCCACACCACTTTGATGACATTCCAGCCGGCGCCGCGAAAATTGCCCTCCAGCTCCTGAATGATCTTGCCGTTGCCCCGCACCGGCCCATCCAGGCGCTGCAGGTTGCAGTTCACTACAAAAATCAGATTGTCCAGTTTTTCGCGGCCGGCCATGCCGATCTCGCCCAGCGTTTCCGGCTCGTCGGTCTCGCCGTCGCCCACAAAGGCCCAAACCTTGCGACCGTCGGTCTCGGCCAGACCGCGGTCCTGCAGATAACGCATGAACCGTGCCTGATAGATGGCCATGATCGGCCCCAGCCCCATGGAGACCGTTGGAAATTGCCAGAACTCCGGCATCAACCACGGGTGCGGATAGGAAGAGAGCCCATTGCCATCGACCTCCTGCCGAAAGTTGTCCAACTGCTCGGCTGTCAGTCGTCCCAGCAAAAGCGCCCGAGCGTACATACCGGGTGCCGAATGGCCCTGGCTGAAAATCAGGTCGCCGCCATGCTTGTCGGATGGCGCCCGCCAAAAATGGTTTTGGCCGACATCATAGAGGGTGGTGGCCGATGCAAAACTGGCGATATGCCCGCCGACGTTGGTGTGCCGGTTCGCTCGCAGCACCATCATCATCGCATTCCAACGCACGTAGGAGCGGATCGTTCGCTCGATGGTCGTGTTGCCGGGATATTTGGGCTGCTGCGACACCGGAATGGTATTGATATAGGCGGTCGTCGCGCTGAATGGGATGTCCGTTCCCGCCTGCCGGGCCGTCGCCACCAGCTTCTCGATCAGGAAATTGGCGCGATCGCCGCCTTCCTGTTCCAACACTGATTGCAACGCATCGATCCACTCCTGCGTTTCATCTGGGTCGATATCATGCTCTTTGGTTACTTCCAAATTTACGCTTTTATTCATCATCATTGTCTGAGAAGGGTTAAAACAAGGGCTCCTATCGCTCAACCGCGCACTATAACATGAGGTAGAGCCGTGGAAATAATCTTAACGCAAGGGTTCGCATGTTTAATGTTCTTACATGCGCCGGCGAAACTGAAATCAGATCAGCACAAAGGGTTCCCGCAAATTAGTGGATTCCGGTACCGAACAAAATTTCGATAAGAGAGACCTTGTCGCTTGTCGTTCGCGGAGTCCGATCTCAACATGCTGCCGCAAAGTGGGATGAAAAGTGCATCAACGTCTTTGTTCATTCCCCCTATCATCAACCACCTTCCGTCATTGAAAAAAGGCAGCGAATGGCCTGTGATTCCACAGTTCCCTCTCCCTCCGCGAGAGGGTTAGGGTGAGGGGATCTGAATGATTACGTACCATTTATTGCAATAAAAACTCCATCTTGTTTTCGGCCAGTGCAAAGATCGTCGACAGAAGCGAATTTTAACGCCAGTACCCGGACCATCACAAGCCTAATCTCCCTGAAAGAGCGGCTGAAGCGATGGAGTCCGAAACCGAAGCAGGCTAAAAAATCAAAAGGGCTTATAAGCGCCAAATCTCAGACGCTTCTCGTGTTCCCGGGAGGCAAACGGAGGTTTTTGTGGAAATCCGGTGCCAAGCACCGAAATTTCACGATAGGATGGCTCGATGGAGCGCCCCGAATTTTTGACAAGAATCGATTTCGAGTTTGAAGTTCACCCGGTCGTGGCGATACTCGGACCACGCCCTCTTACGACCGGCTTACCAAATTGAGGCACCGCGCCAACCAGGGAATGGTCCACCCCTGGCACGCCAGCGAGGCGACCACGACGATAAAGACGATATTGAAAAAGGGGACCTCGATGGGGCCGGAACTGATCACCGGAATAATGGCCAGGAATATCGGTACCGCGCCCCGAAGCCCAACCCAGGCGATAAACAACCGTTCCCGCCAGGTAAACCGAAAGGGTGCCAGACAGATCGCGACGGCGATCGGGCGCGCAACAAGCATGAGCAGAAAAGCGACGACGCCCGCGCCGGCGGCGACCGTCCCCAGTTCACTCGGCGTCACCAACAAGCCGAGCATGAGAAACATGATGATCTGGCTGAGCCAGGCAAGACTGTTGTGGGTGTGCTCGAGCTCTGTTCGCTTGATGTCGCTCAGCGAATGCATGAGCACGATGCCTGCCAGATAAACCGTGAGATAACCACTGCCGCCCGCCAGCTGCACGCCCACGAACAGGGCCAGCGCGCCCGCCAAGGCCAGCACCGCATACAGCCCCGTCTCCAATGGCAGACGATCGAGCAGCCAGGCCAGCCCGAGCCCGCCGACGATCCCGGCGACACCACCGATGCCGAGCTGCATGGCGAACGTCTGCAGAACATCCCAGGATAGTCGGTCGGCACCGCTGTCCACCAGACCCACGAACACGATGGTGAGAAAGATCGCCATCGGATCGTTGAGGCCCGATTCCACCACGATGGTCTCCATCACTCGGCCCCGCAGTTGAACGCCCCGGTTTCGCAGTAGCAGAAAGGTGGCGGCGGCATCGGTGGAGCCGATCACCGAGCCCAGCAGAAAAGCGTTAAAGAGCGGCACACCCAGCAGCCAGATCACCAAGCCGACCACGCCGGCCGTCAGCAACACCCCGAAGGTCGCCAGGACGACCGCCGGCCCCCAGCATTTTTTGATCGCCGCGACGCTGGTCCCCAAGCCGCCGCTAAACAGAATGACGGCCAGCGCGATGCTGCCGATCTCATAAGCGGCATTGAAGTCGTTGAATTCCACACCGCCCGGCCCATCCTGACCGACCAGCATGCCGATCGCCAAAAAAACGAGGAGTATGGGCGCCCCGAAACGATTCGCCAGCGGGCTGACCACGATGCTCAGGATGACCAATGCCGCGCCGACAAGAAGTGGTAACTCGAGTGTTTCCACCTTACGAATGTCGCTCCACGTTCTGTGGTCGGCACGCCACCGACTCAGTCGCCTTCATCGGTCGACCGCACATAACCGGTCAATTCCGCATAGCCGCGTCCCGAGACCGGCTCACCCTTGCTGGTACCGCGCACCCTTACCGCCCCTTCCCAGTATTTGAAAGCCACATCCAATTCCTGATCGCTCATCAGCGGTTTAACAACCAGCTCGATACCATATTCGGGCAGGCTCAGCAGCCATTCGACAGGATAGAGTGCGCCCGTTCGCGGACTGCGCCACTCACGCCGCTCCCGAATAAGAACAGCATCGTGGCGCAATGGCAGCGCCGTTCCGTCCGCGTTTACCAATGTTCCGGCGCTGTACGGATCGACCGTACCATCCTTGCGCCGCAGACGGTAGAACATGAGATCGCGGCCATCGGACAACTGCAGTGCAAACCAATCCCATCCCGCCTGCTCCTTGGACAGCGCACTGGTGCTCCACTCCCGATCCATCCAACTGTTACCCCGCACCTGGTACGCTCGACCGTCGATCCGAATCGTCCCTGCCGTCGGAAGCCGGGTGAAAGAGTAATAATAGGAGGCCTGACCTGCTTCCTTACTTTTCCGGCTGAAACCGGCCTGCCCGTGCAGTACCATGGGCTTGCCGCTGTTCAGGGTGAAATCGATGGCGATGCCGTCTGCCGCGGCGTGCAGCGTGAGCGGAAACGCAGCACTGCCGATGGCCGATGCCGACCAATCGTACAGCCAGACATGCAGTCGGTCCGCCCTCGCCCCGGCAAGCCCCAGCGCTGCGCGGCTGAAGCGCTCAAAGGAGCGAAAACGATCGTTTTCCACATCGGTCAGCGCAAAATGGGCCATATACAGTTGATGGCTTCGCCATGCGGAGCCGGATGGTACCGGCCGGCTCCGCATGGCGAAGCGGAAAAAGGTCAATTCGTAACCGAATCGCCGCCCGTCCGAGTCGTCGAGATTGCCGGTAAAATACCACCATTCCGCTTTGTAGTCGTTGTGCGGTCCGTGATCGGCGGGAAAGGAAAATTCACGCGGCCCGAAAACGCGGGCATAGCTTTCAGTGTCATCATCACCCCTTGAGAGCAGCGCTACCGCCGGCCCAAAGCCGGCCTCGGTGTTCTCCTCGCGCTCGGGAAAGCTCCAATACGCCAGCAGCACGACAGCAGCGACGGCCACAACAGCCGCTGCCCATCCAAGCCGTCGTGAACGCCGATCGCTCATTCGGTTCGCAACGCTTCCGCAGGGTTCAACCGTGACAATTTCACGGCCGGCACGACGCCCGCCAACAGCGCCGCCAACACCGCCAGTCCGAGCCCCTGAAGCAGAATTCCGGGCTCGAGGATGAAGTCCATGCGCCAACCGAACGAGCGCCGGTTGATGACAAAAATCAGGGTCGCAGCAATGCAGACCGCAAGCGGCAGCGCCAGCACCCCGGCGACCAACCCCATCAATCCTGTCTCGGTGTAAATGATGCGCCGCAGCTGTCCGGGTGTGACGCCGTTCGCGCGCAAGATCCCGAATTCGCGCCGGCGCTCGAGCTGTATGGCCATCAGCGCGCTGAACACAGCGACAAAGGCGATCGTTGCCGCCAGCCAGCGCAGAACGTCGGTGATTGCAAAGGCCTGATCGAAGATCTCCATCGACCGCTCGATGATCCGTTTCTGCAGGGTCACTTGCAGGAGCTGTCCGGGCCCGCCAAGCGTTTCGATTTCCCGGCACAGGCGGTCGAGATCGACCCCCTGCTCTGCATACACGCCGATGCCTGAAAAGCGGTGATCGCGCCAATGGCGCTCGAAGGTTCGGCGGCTCATCGATACGATCCCCGAACCAGTGTTGTAGTCGGTATAAATGCCGACGACCTGGAATGCGTGATCGCCTGAGTCGGTGCGAAGCGTCAAAGCACCGCCAACGTGAACGTCATGCAGCCACGCGAAGGCGTCGGTGACGATGACGGCATCTTCCTGTTCGAACGCCGGCCAGATCCGCTCCGGTGCACCGTGAACAAAACGAAAGCCGGCATAGCTCGAAGGCGCCATTTCGTAGGCGTTCACTCGGGTGACGGAGCCATCTTTCCGCACCCTGATCCTGCGAACGGTGGAAAGCGCCTTGACGCCCGGGAGCGCAGCGATGCGCTGCTTCAGTTCAACGGACAGCCCCGACGCGGAACCGGATGAGGCCAGCGCCGGCATCGAGACATAGAGGTCGGCGTCCAAGCGGTCGCTCAGCCAGTGGAATACCGATGAGCGGAAATTGCCCACCATGAGCTGCAGACCGACGCTGACTGCGACCGCCACCATCAATGCGCTGACAGCGACGCCGGTCCGGCTCAATGAGGCGGTGACGAAGCGGGCGGGCAGATAGCCGATCACGCCGAAAGCCCGCGCCAACAGCGGACGAATCACCGCCATCATGAGAACCGTCAACAGTGGGGTCATCAGGGCGAAGCCGAGCACCAGCGCAAGCTGGCCGAGAAAGCCCATACCGATGCTTTTTGTCGGCAACAGCGTGATGGCGATGCCGGCCATCAGTACCACGACACCACCCAGCGTCGTACGGGTCAGAAGCGCGTGCGTGCGTGTTTCGATCTGGGACCGCCGCATCACCTGGAGGGGCGAATAACGGGCCGCTTCGACTGCCGGCAATGCCGCGCTGACGACGGTGGCGCCGACACCCAGCACGATGCCTTTTGCCACGATGAGCGGGGAGACCGAAAGGCCTGGTGAGGTCTGGAAAAAGAAGGCCTGAGTCAGCGTTCTCGCGATCAGTTCCAGAAAAAAGTGACTGAGGACAATGCCGATGAGCACCCCGGCCAGGGTGGCAATCAGACCAATCACCACGGCTTCCGACAGGATCAGGCGGATGATTTGTTGTCTCGTGACACCGAGCGCGCGCAGGCCGCCGATCAACTCTCGTCGCTGCACCACCAGGAAGGTCATGGTGTTGTATACCAGAAACATACCGACCAGAAGCGAAAGGATGCTCAAAGCGGTCAGGTTAGTATAAAACGCTCGGGTCATCTCGCGGACCGAACGTTGGCCGGAGCCGTGTGCCGTGAGTTCCGCCGCCTTGGGCAGCAAGGCTCTGATTCGGTCGAGTCCCCCCTCGGCATCGGCTCCCTCCGGCACGATCAGATCGATGTGACTGAGCCGCCCGATCATGCCCAGCAGCTCCTGCGCGGTTGCGATGTCGGTGATCAACAGGTCGCTGAGCGCGCCTTCCGTGGCCGAATCCTGCGGGGAAAGAATGCCGCTGAAGGTCACCTCCTTTCGCTGCGTTCCGATCAGCAGAGCGAACGATTGCTGCAGTTCAAGGGCAAGACGCCTTGCTGTCTCGTGGGTGGCGAATACCGTACCGGGCTCGATCATCAGACGGGTGAGGTCGATGCTGCCGGCCGCACCGCTGCGGCCGGCGTATCGATACCAGTCCGATTGAAACTCCCGTTCCGCCAACGGATCGACGCCGAGTATTCGAAGAACGTGCCGGGCGTCGTCATCGGTTGCGGCGACGCCTTCCACCCTGGGCGCCGCAAAGCCGACTGCTCCGCTCTGCCGCAGTTTCACATATACCTGCTCATTCAACGCCTCGGCGCCGCCGCTGATCCGGTGGGTCGCCCGCCCAGCCACGACCCGCACTGCTTGATCGAAAGCCTCCAGCGCGCTGCTCTTGGCAAGTTCCACCGAAACCACGACGGCCACCCCAAGAGCGATGCCCAGCATGGTCAGCGCCAGTTGGCCACGATGACGTTTCAGGTAATTGCTGCTTGCCCGTCTGAGAATCGGAGTCATGCCGGTTCCGTGGTATCGATCAGCCGTCCGTTCTCGATGGTCAGGATGCGGTCGGCAAGTCCCACGACTTCACCGCTGTGCGTCACCATGATGAGAGTCTTGCCGAGCGCCCGGACGCGGCGGTCGAGCAGATCCAGAACCTCGCGGGCGGTTTCCAGATCCAGATTGCCGGTGGGCTCGTCGGCAAGCACCACCGCCGGGTCGTGCAGCAGCGCACGGGCGATGGCCACCCGCTGCTGTTCGCCGCCGGAGAGCCGGTCCGGAAAACTCTTCGCCCGGTTGCGGAGACCCAGCTCGTCGAGAACGGACAGGGCGGCATCCCGCTCGGCCGGGCCGATCCGCCGGTTGAGCTCCAGCGGCAGCAGCAGATTCTCTTCGACGGAAAGGGTAGGGATCAAATTATAGTATTGGAAAATAAACCCGATGTGCCGGCGGCGAAAAATGGTGCGCTCATACTCCGACAACCCGGTCAGGCTGGCACCGGCAAAAAGGATTTCACCGCTCGTCGGCAGATCGATGCCGCTGACCAGGTTCAGGAAGGTCGATTTGCCGGACCCGCTGCGCCCCAGCAGAACGATGAATTCGCCTTCGCCGATCGTATCGTTGATGTCGCAAAGGATCACCTGCTCCCGATCGCCTTCGACATAAGTCTTGGTCAGATTTCTGAGTTCGATCAGGGGCTTTTGTTTCATTTAAAGAGTCGGCAAGGCGTCATGTCCAAGGTGCGGGTTTTTCATTATATCCGCATCGTCGATCGGTTCAATCATTTCGAGCTCGAAATGCCGAGTTCAGCCAGGAAGCCCTTTCCCGATCGGCACCGCTCGAACGACGTGCTGAATCGCACGTTTTTTCACCATTTTGATCGGGAGGGGGCCTCAACGGGATGCCCGAGACCGACTATGGACTATGCTTTTACTATCGTTGGAACACTCCTGACACGCAGCACGTTGGACGCCACCGCTCCAATGATTCAAACGATTGTCGATGAGGCGCGACAGTCGAAGACGTATAATTTTTCGGCCCCGGCCGGGAAGCGCCCAACGTTTCGCGCCGAAGGCACGGAATTGGCCTCGAACAATATGGGCTCTCCCGGCGGCATGCCGGGGGACTGTCGATGGTGCCCGGCAAGCCGTCGACCACGTCGCGTTTTCCCTATACCGTCGATTTCGGCACGGCCATTCTATGGGCGGTATTTCCCAAATACGGTGATGTCAACAAAGGGTTCGCCGAAGGTCAACTGGTCGCCTACGATGCAACCACGATTCTGCCCGGCAACAAACTGAAGCGTCTGTTCCGAACCGGAAACGACACCCGCGGCGGCCTCGGCACGCTGTCCAAGATGATCCCGCCGGTGGTCGCCAGGCAGGATGTACGTTATGATCTATCGGGTCAGTAACATAGATCATTGTTCGGTTCCCGATAACCAGCTGAAGGTATGCAGTCAACTGAAAGTCTATGGCTTGAAATGAGCGCAAGCAGCGACGGCCACAGATCTCCGAAAAGGTGCGAAAATGATGGCTCCACAGCAATCTTGATTGAAGGGCTAAGGAAAACGATAACAACAATGAGTCCTACGCAACGTCTGATCCTTTTATTTTGTTCCATTCTTTCATTTGCCTCGGCAGCCTTGTTGTTTCCCAGGGGCGAGGGTGAAAGCGGTGTCAATGCCCCGGTAACGGTACCGATAGCGCAACCCAGCGCGGAAGACCTGGAGCCGCCGTGCCGCAACAAGAAGCGGGCCGCCTGGCGTCAGGAGCAGGTAATCGATGACGTGCCGATCAGCGCGTCGCCGATGTGTGAACCGGACAACCCCAATGCGGTGGCCGCGTTCGTCAAAGGCACCGACCGCGTGGCGATGGAGACCCTGATGCGCACCCATCTGGCCCGCGACGCACTGATCAAAGGCGATGATCGCGACGGCGACGGCGATCCCGACGTCATTCACATTTCGCTGGAGGTGATCGAACTGAACGGCAGCTCACCCGATGGTGACTACCTCTTTCCCACCTACAATATTGCACCCGGAATTCAGCCGGGGTTGTGGGTTTTTGCGCCGAAAACACGCGGCATGGCAATCAAGCACCTGTTTACCGATGAAGCCAACGAAATGCTGCGGGCGCCCTCCCCCGTCATTCGCGTCGAGCAGGGCGATACGGTCATGATCACTCTGGAAAACACGCACTACTTTCCGCACAGCATACACCTGCACGGCGTCGATCACCCCTGGCGCGACGCCGCCGGCAATTATAATGATGGGGTGCCGCAGACCGGTGAACGACACGTGCTGCCGGGAGAGCGCAAGACCTACACCATCACCCCACGACAGACCGGCACCATGTTCTATCACTGCCACGTGCAGACCGACACGCACTTGATGATGGGCTTGAATGGGATGTTCGTGGTCGAAGAGAACCGCCCGAACAACTGGCTGCAGACATTCAATGTCGGCGCCGGCCACGTGCGCCACTCCTCGGCCGCGGTAAAAGAGCGCTATGACCGTGAATATGACCTGCATTATCAGGCGCTGGACAAGGAGCTGGGTTCCATAATACAGTCAGCCAACGACCCGCGGCTGATCGCCAAAGCGATGAACCGTGACTATGATCTGACCGATGCGACGGAGGATTATTATCTGCTGAACGGCCACGCCTTTCCCTATACGCTGCGCGATGCCTTGATCGTCGCCAAGCCGGACGAGCATTTGAAGCTGCGGGTGGTCAATGCGCAGCGCGGCCTGCTGGCACTGCATTTCCACGGGCACAAGGCGGCAGTCACTGCGCTCGACGGCGTGGAACAACCGCTCGGCCTCCAGGTAACCCGCGACGTGTTCGACATCGCACCCGCTCAGCGGGTCGACCTGCATCTGCAGACGACCGATGACGGCCTGCACAGCTACGGGCCCGGCATCTGGCTGTTTCACGACCATGTGGAATCCGGCATCACCACCAACGGCTTGAATCCGGGCGGCAACATCTCGGTATTGGTTTACGATCAATTCCTGACCGAACAGGGCATGCCTGCCGTCGACCGGAGCATCGTGCAGCAGCTCTTTTCGAAACGCTTTCAAGCCCGTCAGACCCCAGTCTGGCAGCAGGGCGAAGCCGCTCAGCTATATGGCGACACCGCGCCACTGTTTCCGCCCACAGGCCGGGTCATCGCCGCCGGCCTGCTTGTCGGCATCGGCTTCTGCCTACTGGTCATCGTTTTTCGCTCCTTTTCACGCAGCCGCTAAGCTCATCGAATCGCCATGCATCGTATTCCGCTGTCAATAGTTTTGTTCATGCTGTCCCAAACCGCTGTCACCCAGACACGGTCGACCGAATCACAGCCATCGGAGCCGATGACCGTTCGTCCTGCTCCCGATACAACCCCCCATCAGCATCATCGCATGCATATCGACATGGATGGTATGGTAATGAACAAGAACAGCGAAACGCTGCCGGAAGGGTGCGAACGCATCGCCGGCGAAGCCGAAATCACCGTCCATGCCGGACGCCGGCATGCCCGGCGATTCAACGGCAAGATCTTTGCCTTCGATCGACAGGAGTGGTCTGTCCAGCCTTGCACACGGGTTCGGATCACGCTGGTCAATGATGACGACATCAGGCATCAATTGATGATCCACGAACTGCCGGTCTATCTTCATCCACCGTTCGGCATGTTTACGATCGAGCTGAATGGCAAGGGCCGTAAAACCGGCACCCTGATTACGCCGAAGGAGAAGAAAACCTATCTTGTTCACTGCGACGTTCCGCAACACATGGAAAACGGGATGAAAGCCCAACTCAAAGTGGATGGCGGCGACGGCGACCTCTCTAGCATTCCCGGCCTGACAGCCGAAGAAACACCGGATCATTATCCGGTCGAATGGTCGAATCAGGCGTATGCGCTGCTGTGCATTGCGGCGTTCACGGGACTCACCATACCTTTTCTGCTGCGTGGCCTGCTTCGCAATCGCCGCAGTACCTCACCGACTGCCGACCAAAAGAAGTAACCGGTCAGTGCGTGTGCGCGTGACGGTCGTGATTTTCCGGTTTTTGAACAGCACGATCATGGTGTTCCGCTTGTGAATCGGCATGGTCATCGGCTTCCGGTTGCGTCCCGACAGGCTCATGGCTTTCCATGCGCCCCCCGGCATGGCCATGGTTTTCCGATTGCGACCCGGAATGGTCATGGTTTTCCGGTTGCGGAACAGCCTTGACCGCTACGCCGTATTTATAGACCATCAGTCCGCCAAGATCGGCCCCTGCGGTCAACAGCCCGACCATGACGAAGGCCAGGAGCAAATGGAGCGCCCGACCCATGATTGAAACCGGTGCACCGGCGAAAAGATGCCACAGCGACAGAACGACCGCCAGCGCCAGAACTGAGAATCCAAGCGTTTCGTGCGTCTCCATCACATCGTGCACAGCACTGCCGTGTGGAATAGATTGGGCGGCAAGCCACCCGGCGGCAACTGTCGCCATAGCTCCGAGTGTACCCAGATAGAGCATCCAGCTGGCAACAATCTCCAGATTCTCTTTCTTGAAAATCACCGCGAGCAGCTCAACGATCAGGAAAGCCGTCAACAAAGCGATCGGAAAATGAACGAGGAGGGGATGCACGTTCGCCATTTCGCTCACCCCCGGCAACAGGAGCCGGCCGAGCCCGGACAGTTCGATGTTGGAAACCGCAGCAAGAAACCGGTCCACCATCTCAACCAATCCGAGCCCGCCGCCACTATGAACATGGAAAACAACGCCCACAAAACTTGCGGACCATTCAATCAGATAATTCACGGTATTTCTCACTTCTCAAAAACGTTAATCGCGACAGCGCGCAAATGTTCAATAAGAAATTTGCACGCAATAAGTTAGGCATGATGATATTTCAATGGCTATTGTATCGTCCGACATGGTGCGCACGGCGCACCCTACAGTCCTCCGGCGCGGCGACGTCAAACGTAGGGTGCGCCGCGCGCACCAATCGACTGGGATGAACGTGTCGAATGCAGGCGGTTAACCAAGCTGACTTTTACCGATATTTCCGCAGCATATAGTTCTGGTACTGTTTGCTCGAAATATTTTTGCGCGCCCATTGCGACTTATAGTAATTGTCCGGATATTGTCGCTTCAAATAATTGCGGTACTGTTCGTTCGAGACGTTGTTGCGCAACCATTTCGACTTGTAATAGTCCTCGAGGTTGGGGTCGACCGAGCGTTCGCGGTAGCAGTACGTACAGTACGCCGAGTACGACCCGTAAGGCGGGTAATAGCCGGGTCCATAATCGCCATAGTTTGACGGGAAGTATCCGTAGCCTGCGCAGCCATTCATGCCGGAAAGCAGCAAGAAGAGTGGAATCAGCCTTTTCATGGGTTCATTATAACCTGAATGTCCGCCGTGCCGGTTCGACAACTGATTCCTGCGTAGGAGGCTGCCCGCCCAGTGGTGGACAGACAGACAACAGGCCGAACCCGGCCCGGCGCGAAAAGATCATCTGCGGGGAGGGACCGACCAATGGCCCGAGATGATCGACCATCACGCTTGCGCGCGTCAAGCCTCCCAAAACCGCCTTCTTGAATAAATTTGCCGCGCATCGGGGGCTCCCCCCTTTACCCCGGAATGGCGTTTGGATTATCATGTGCGTTTATCCTGGTGAGGCTCTCCGAGAATAGCAATCGTGGCGAAAGCAAGCCTCCTGGATTTTTTGAAAATAAAATAAAAGGGCACCATACATGGCAAAGAATTTATTTGAGCAGTTTATCTCGATGTTCGGCGACAAACTGCCTGGATTGCATGAAGAAACGGAATACCCGACGTATTCTAAACACCCCAGCGGAATGTCCGGGGTCGAGAGGTACTTGGCCAAGCAGGCCGTGGCAGAACAAGCAGTGCCGTCGCTTCGTGAAGGCGCAACGGGGGTTGAAAAGTATTTAGCCAAAAAGGCTTTGGCCGAGCGAGAAGCGACGGCGAAAAAGGGGCCGGCGACCAGCGTTGACAAGTATTTGGCACAACAGGCGGCCGCCGAAAAAGAAACAACCGCCGCAAGGCAGCCGGCAACGCGGGTGGAAGCGTATTTGGCGAAACAGGCGAATACAACAGCTCAACCGACGACCAAAGTTGAAAAATACCTGGCGGAGCAGGCGGCAGCCGAGCAAGAGTCGGCAGCAAAAGAAGAACCTGCAACCGGAGTCGAGAAGTATCTCGCAGATCAGGAGTTGGCCGGCAAAGAGAAGACGGGAACGGATGAGACTGCGACACGGGTTGCACGATATCTGGCTGACCATGGGTCGAGTTCGGCGAAAGACGCAGCGGTCGTTGAAGAGGTTGTCCAACAGCCGGAACCGGTTGAGGACAATACCCCACAGGCATCCGAAATTTCAGAGACTTCATCCGAGACCGCCACACAGTGTCAGGCCGTGACCGGCAAAGGAACTCAATGCACACGGACTGTCAACCTGGCCCGGATAAGCCGCACGATCGATGGCCGGAGCTATCAGTTTACAGTCTGCAGTCAGCACGATACCCAGAACTTTAAACCTTATTCAACTTTCATCGAGAACTGAAACAAGAGCGCTCTCATAGAGTCGGCCAAGGAGGGTGACGCCGAGCGCGGGAAGATTGGCCGTCCCATTGCGCCTTTCGCTGTTCAAGGTCAAGTAACGTGCTGGGCACCGGAGTCGGGTACTTCTTTCCTTCACAGCCATCGAACCGGCCCTAAAAAATCGTGAATTGTTCGACACCGGGAATGGGACAGGACCGGAGGGGAAAACACACTTGAAATCAGCGCATCGGACGACGAAAAAGAAACCTTTATTGCCATTGTTTGATCTAAATCAATTGATTAACAAAAGAAATCCGTTATTGTTGATGATGTTTAGGTTGAACTGAACCAAAGGAGACCTGTCATGGCAAACGAAGAAAAAAGCACTAAAAAAAAAGAGATCGCGCCCGCTCGCAGTGAACGGTGGTTATCGCCCTTTGAAGAGGCCGAGCACTGGTTCGAGGACTTTTTTCCGCGGGGCTGGATGCGCCCTCTTCGACAGGGGTGGCCCAGCTGGCCGGACCTGGAAGCTCCGTTCAAAGGACGGATGCCAAGAGTCGACATTATCGACCGGGAAAACGAGATCGTGGTTCGAGCAGAACTGCCGGGAGTCGACAAGGACGATCTGGATGTATCGATGACCGACCACTCGGTGACCATCCGTGCGACCACCTCTTGTGAAAAAAAGGAAGCGGAAGGTGAGTATTACCGGCGCGAAATGAGCCGCGGCGAATTTCAACGCACATTACCATTGCCGGAAGAGGTGGATGCTGATAAAGCAAAAGCCAGTTTCAAGGACGGGGTGCTGGAATTGGCACTGCCGAAAGTTAAAAGCGCCAAGCGCAAAACCATTAAGGTGGAGTGATCCACCGGCGCCAGGGACGCGGCCCACAACACTTTTCGCCGCGATGAGCCGCACCAGTTGTGACATCAAAGACCCCTCGCTGGCCGATCAGGGCCAGGAGCGAATCGAGTGGGCAATGACCGAAATGCCAGTGCTACAGGTATTACGGGGCCGTTTTTCCACAGAGCGGCCTCTAGCCGGCGCACGTATCAGCGGCTGCCTACATATCACGACGGAAACCGCCAACCTCGCGCGAACCCTTGTTGCAGGCGGCGCGAACCTGGTGTTATGCGCCAGCAACCCGCTCAGCACCCAGGATGATGTAGCAGCCGCCCTGGTTCAGCATTACGGCGTCCCCACGTTTGCCTTCCGCGGGGAAGACAGCACGCGCTATTATCGGCACATCGGAGCCGCTCTCGATCACCGCCCGCAGCTGACGATGGATGATGGCGCCGATCTGGTCAGCGAATTGCACAAAAATCGCACCGATCTTTTGCCTCATATCATTGGTGGAACCGAGGAAACCACGACGGGTGTGATTCGTCTGCGTGCCATGGCGGCGGACAAAGCACTCCGCTTTCCCGTCATTGCGGTTAACGACGCCATGACCAAACATCTGTTCGATAACCGTTACGGCACCGGCCAAAGCACCTTGGACGGCATTATTCGGGCCACCAATATTCTGCTCGCTGGGAAAGTCTTCACCGTCGTCGGCTACGGCTGGTGCGGACGAGGCATTGCAATGCGCGCCAAAGGCCACGGCGCCAGTGTCATCGTCACTGAAACCGAACCGCTGCGGGCACTGGAAGCGGCAATGGATGGCTTCCGGGTCATGCGCCTCGTCGACGCGGCCAGATGTTCAGATTTCATCATCACCGCGACGGGCGACAAGCATGTGATCGACTCCCCCCATTTTGCAGTGATGAAAGATGGCTGCGTCATCGCCAATTCCGGCCATTTCAATGTCGAAATCAACATTCCGGCATTGGAAGCCTTGGCGATCAAAAAACAGCGCCCGCGTCACAATGTCGAAGCATATCATTTGAAGGACGGACGCACGATCAGGCTGCTGGCGGAGGGACGGCTCGTCAATCTAGCTGCTGCGGAGGGTCACCCGGCCACGGTGATGGATATGAGCTTCGCCAATCAGGCCATGAGCATCGTCCACCTGTGGACCAAAGGAGCTGATATGGAAAACGCCGTTCATCCTGTTCCCGCCGCCATTGACAAGAAAGTCGCCGGCATGAAACTGGCAGCCATGGGCATCGTGATCGATCAGCTGACACCGGAACAGCGGGCTTATCTTTCTTCGTGGAAAGAAGGCACGTAACCAACCTCACGCTCTCTGTGCCTGCAGCGACAATGATCGTCGGCTATCCCCGACTAACGGATGGAATCATTCCATCCGCACCCCAGCCGGAAGGCAGCGATTTTTTTCATCGGACCAATCGGTTGCAGCCATCATCGGCAAATTCCACCAAGAACGGTGGAATGAAGGGGTACACCGCCCGCTTCACCCCTAAATTTCGATGATAGTACGCTTGCCGCTCCAGTCAGTGCTAAAATAATGGCGATCGCATGATCTACATCCACAGATGGCTCGTACAAATCCATGTTTTTCATACGAACAGCCCCATCAGATAAGGAGGAACTATGTTAGTCGGCGAATTTTGTATTCGTGACGTGATCATCGCGGAACGTCTCGCATCCATTGTGGAAATCGCGCAACTCATGCGTGATTACCATGTTGGTGATATCGTGATCGTCGACAATGACGGTCCGGATCGCAAACCGGTCGGCATCGTGACCGACCGCGATATCGTATTGGAGCTGATCGCCAAAGAGCTGCCGCTCGATTCGGTCAGTGTCGGCGATATTATGGGGCCCGAGCTGATTACGGTCGACGAAAACTCCGACCTCTGGGAGGCGCTGCAAACAATGCGTGGCAAGGGAATTCGCCGCTTGCCGGTCGTTGATCGAAACGGCAAACTGGTCGGCATCCTGAGCACTGATGACCTGCTCGAAACACTTGCCGACCAACTTCAGGACCTGGTTATCCTGATCAGAAAAGAGCAGAGGCACGAAGAGCAGATAAGAAAATAATTGTTCGCCAACCTTTTTCCCTATGAACCCGTGCTGTGGTGTTCCGCGGTCGGTCGCTGAGTGCCCGGCAGCCCAAATCGAGCCGTTCTGTCAGCACAGAAAGCAATGACAAGGTCCTGGCGTTCACGATACAGCCCGCACTTGACGTTTTCATCGGAACAGCTTCGGCAGGTCGGCCAAACGATTTCAGAGGAATTCAGTCTCCGCGGCTCTGGCGCCACGGTGCCCGAGCTCGTTCTGATGCCTGTCGACCCGTACCATCTTCATGCCTACTGGCATATCGACGCCGGCGATACACCCGCGGTGCAGAAAGGGCAACAGCCAGGTGGCAAGAGTGACCTCAGATTACGGATATTCTGTCAGTACAAGGCACAGCCCGGACAATCGAACAGTGAACCGTGGTTTGATGTTGCGGTAGGAACGGAAAGAAATTGGTGCGATGTTCGTTTACCCTTGGACAATCTGCGTTGTCGTGCAGCCCTCGGCATAAAAAGCGACAACCAGCCGTTCGCTCCTTTGCTGTTCTCCAACCGGGTTCAGGCGCCAAAAGCAGGGCCCTCAGCCGTCCGGACAGCGGCTGCCGAAAGGCTGAAGGGCGCCCAACTCGATCGCCCGACCGCGCCGAGTGATCGTCCAACGGCATCAGCCGCGAGCAATCGCTATGATGAACGACTCATCGATGCCATCATTCGACAAGCACTGTCCGACCAAAACATCCGGGTCAAACTGAAGCCGCAGGCCGACCGTGAGCAGGATTGTAAAACGGAACAGACCCTGATAGCGCCTGCTTTATCGAGCCACACCATTGCGCGCCGGCACATCGAATGAAAAAAGGATTTCTGAGCATCATTCTGCACGCCCATCTGCCGTTCGTGCATCACCCCGAGCAGCCGAGCCCGTTTGAAGAGCGGTGGCTTTTCGAAGCCATCACCGACTGTTATATCCCATTGATCCGAATGTTCGATCGTCTGCTTGCCGCCGGCACGCGTTACAAGCTGGTGTTGTCTTTGTCTCCGACCCTCATTGCGATGCTGGACAACGAGCTGCTGCGAGAGCGCTGTCTCAACCATATCAAGCAAATGCTGGCGCTCGCCGATAAGGAAATGGAACGAACCCGTGTACACGCGCCGGCTTATCACAATCTGGCGTGCATGTATCAGCGGCTGCTGAGCGACAACCTGTATGTCTATGAGACTTGTTATCAGACGAACCTGCTGAACGCATTCATTAAGCACCTCGAGGCGGGTCACGTCGAACTGATCACCAGCGCGGCAACGCATGGCTTCCTGCCTTTGCTGAATCAGCATGAAAGTGCCGTGCGCGCCCAACTGTTCGCCGGCGTGCAGGCTTTCGAGCAGGCACTCGATATTCATCCAAGCGGAATCTGGCTGCCGGAATGCGGCTACTATCCGGGTTTGGAACGGCTGCTGAAAAAAGCCGGGCTTCATTATTTTTTTGCCGACAGTCATGGTATTCTACACGCGAGCGAATCGCCGCGCTTGGGAGTCCATGCGCCTTTAGACTGCGGCAACGGCGTTGCCGCCTTTGGACGTGATCCCGACTGTTCACGCCGAGTCTGGAGCGCAACCGAAGGCTACCCGGGTGACTTCGATTACCGGGAATATTACAGCGACATCGGTTTCGAACTTGATCTCGATTATATCCGGCCACACGTTTTGGAAGGCGGCATCCGTGTGAACACCGGCATCAAATATCACAAAGTCACCGGCGGCGATCGCCCAAAAGAGATTTACAACCCTGTTGCAGCCGCCAACAAGGCCAATGAGCATGCCTTCGATTTTCTGACTCAACGTCGAAAGCAGATCGAGCATCTGACGCCGCACATGGAAAAACCGCCGATCATCGTTGCACCCTATGATGCCGAATTGTTCGGGCACTGGTGGTTTGAAGGCCCTTTATGGCTGGAATCCTTTATCAGGCAGGCGGATATGCAAGATAATAATTTTGAACTGATCGGTTGCACGGACTATCTGGTCGATCATGCCCAACCCATGCAAAAAGCCACGCCATCGGAATCGAGCTGGGGTGAGAATGGCTATCATCGTTATTGGCTCAACGACAAGAACGACTGGATCTATCCCCATCTGCATCAGGCCTGTCGTCATATGGAAGATCTCGCCAATGACTATCGCAACATACCGTCCGATTCACTGATGGATCGTGCACTCAAACAGGCCGCCCGCTCGCTCCTGCTCGCACAGGCCTCTGATTGGCCGTTTATTATGAAGTCGGGCACAACCGTTGAATATGCCGCCAAGCGGGTGACCGACCACCTGGCCAGGTTCAACTATCTGTACGACAGTATTACCAACAACCGAATCGATCATCATCAATTAAGTGCATTGGAAATTATGGACGACATCTTTCCGGACATCGATTACCATTATTATTGCACCGCCGATTAAGCGGTCAGGCCCTTTCAAATCCATACAGACAAACAAAACACATGGCTACGAAACGCTCATCAGACAAAGCACCGGGAACCGGCAAAACCGAAACAGCTCAAGACAGCGTGGACACAATGTCGAACAAAAAGCGCGAAGAAGCAAAGGAGAAAAAGACCCCTGCCGCAGCGACTTCGTCAAAGAAACCGACCGCCTCCGCAGGAACGTCGAAAACAAAGACGCCAGCCTCAAAAAAAGCGCCCACGAAGAGAGCAGGCGCCCGCAAAACAGCTGCAGCCGCGTCCGATAAGAGCGCATCCGCTGAGAAAAAGGCTGCAACGGAAGCGACTGCGACGAGCCAAGCAGAAAAAGAGAAGAGACCGGCTGCGGAAAAAACCCCTCCGAAAAAGCCGTCCGCTACAAGACCCGCTATAGCACCAGCCGCAAAGGCAACGGCACCAAAGAAGCCGGCAGCCCGCAAAACAGACTCTTCCGCACCGTCGGCACCCGCCGTCGGTCAAACGGCTGCTGCAAAGACGGCAGAGCAACGAAGCACCGGCCGGAAACAAGCGGAAAAAACGCCTGCAAGCACAGCCGAATCGGATAAGATCTCAGTCGAGCAACCGGCGGTTTCCGACATTGCGGCCACCCAAGGCGCCCCGGCGACAACCGAGCCGGCATCACCGCTCGTATCCAAGCCGGCCGCAGAATCCGGTTCCAAGGTTGAGGGAAAAGCGTCAGTCCCTGCAACTCCTCCGGACGAAACGCCGAGCGAACAACCGGCAACGATCGAACCGGCGGGAATACCCAGCCCCGAGTCATCCCCCGCACCGGAATCCGAGGAACCGCCGGCAACACCCCCGGCCGAGCATGTCGAAGAAGTCGAGCCGGAACCCGCCCCGCCGCCCCATGAACCTGAAACCTACCATGAGGAACCGGTTTACCATCCTCCGTCGATGTATATCGTGCAGATCACTCCGGAGCTGGCGCCACTGGCCAAAGTCGGCGGGCTGGCGGATGTCGTTACCGGCTTGACACGGGAGCTGGAAATCCGCGGCAACCCGGTGGAGATCATACTGCCCAAATACGACTGCATGCGCTACGATCAGATCCGGGACTTGCACATCACCTACCAGGATCTTTGGGTCCCGTGGTACGACGGCACCGTCCACTGCTCCGTCTGGTTCGGGTTCGTGCGCGATCATAAATGCTTCTTCATCGAGCCGCATTCGAATGACAACTTTTTCAACCGCGGCTCCATCTACGGTTTCGATGACGACATTCTGCGCTTCGCCTTTTTCTCCCGAGCGGCGATCGAGTTCCTCTGGAAAGCCGGCAAACATCCGGAGATCATTCATTGCCACGACTGGCAGAGTGCACTGGTTCCGGTGTTTCTCTACGAGATCTATCAGCATATGGGCATGACCCACCCACGCGTCTGCTACACGATCCACAATTTCAAACATCAGGGAGTCACCGGCGATTTCGTATTGACTGCGACCGGACTGAACCGACCGGAATACTATCTCCACCCCGACCGCCTGCTGGACAATCATACCCCGCGCGCAGTCAACCTCATGAAGGGCGGTATCGTCTATTCCAATTTTGTCACCACCGTATCGCCGCGACACGCATTCGAAGCGATGCATGGACAGGGCTTCGAACTGGAACCGACCCTGCATACACACCACGCCAAGTTCGGCGGGATCGTCAACGGTGTCGATTACGATGTCTGGAACCCGGAAATCGATCAGTTTATTCCGTTTCGCTACAATGTGGACTACATCGACGAAAAATACAAGAACAAACAGGCTTTGCGCAGCCGACTGCTGCTGGCCGACAACGAAAAGCCGATTATTGCGTTCATCGGCCGCCTCGACCCTCAAAAGGGACTCGAACTCATGCGTCACGCGTTGTTCCATTCGTTGAACCACCGCGGGCAGTTCGTTCTGCTCGGCTCCAGCCCCGACTCCGAAATCAACAGCTATTTCTGGGAACTGAAGCGCCACCTCAACGACAGCCCGGACTGTCATATCGAGATCGGCTTCGACGAGGAACTGGCCCATCTGATCTACTGCGGCGCCGATATGGTCGTCGTGCCCAGCCAATTCGAACCGTGCGGTCTGACTCAGTTGATTGCCATGCGCTACGGCACTATTCCGGTCGTGCGTGCGGTCGGCGGTCTGGCGGATACGGTATTCGACAAGGATTTTTCGGACAGGCCCTTGCACGAGCGCAACGGTTATGTGTTCAACGACTATGACGAAGCCGGGCTCGAGTCTGCGTTGACCCGAGCCATCGACTGTTACTACGACTTCCCCGAGCACTTTCGGGAGTTGATGAAAAACGCCATGCGCAGCGACTATTCCTGGAACCATCCCGGGCAACATTACCTCAATATTTATGATTACATCCGCGAAAAATAACAATCCCTAATGAGAATTTACAATCTGTTCCCCTTACTGGCGGGTCGATTCCAGGACTGGACGCCGCACTTCGAACGCGCCGCCGAGATGGGCTTCGACTGGATTTTTGTCAACCCGATCCAGAAGCCGGGACGGTCGGGCAGCCTTTATTCCATTGCCGATTATTTCCAGCTCAACCCGCTGCTGCTGAATCCCCGCTCACGCCGTGCGCCCGAAGCCCTGGCAAAAGCGGCCGTCAAGTCCGCCGAGCGCAAAGGCCTGAAGATGATGGTGGACCTAGTGATCAATCATTGTGCAGTCGACTCCCCGCTGGTCAAAGAGCACCCGGAGTGGTTTTTGCGTGAACCCGACGGCAGCATCAGCCATCCTTTCTGCATGGAAGGTGGGCAAAAAGTCACTTGGCACGATCTAGCCCGCTTCGACCACCAACATACATCAGATCCAGAAGGACTGTACCAATTTTTTTTCGACGTCGTCGATTATCTGATCGGGCTCGGCTTCAAGGGTTTCCGCTGTGACGCGGCCTACCAAATCCCGGCGCAGCTCTGGCACCGCCTCATCACCGATATCAAAAGCAAGCATCCCGGGATCGCGTTTACCGCGGAAACGCTCGGGTGCTCGCCCGATGAAACCCGACAAACCGCCGGCGCCGGTTTCGACTATGTGTATAACAGCTCGAAATGGTGGGACTTCAGCAGCCCTTGGCTGCTGGAGCAGTATCATCTGATTCGAGAAACAGTACCCTCCATCGGCTTTCCTGAAAGTCACGATACGCAAAGGCTGTTTGAGGAATTTCACGGCAACCTGGATGCCATGAAACAGCGCTACCTCTTCGCCGCCGTTTTTTCTTCCGGTGTGATGATGACGATGGGTTTCGAATTCGGCTTTCGCAACAAACTGCATGTGGTGGAGACCCGGCCCGACGACTGGGAGGAGACCGATGTCGACTTGAGCGGCTTCATCCAACAGGTCAATGCCTTTAAATCCCGATATCCGATTTTTCAGGAAGACGGGCCGGTGAATCTCGTAGGCTGCGACAACCCCAACATTCTGCTGTTGTGGAAAGCCTCCAACAACTGCCGACAGGAAGCGCTCCTGATTCTCAATAAAGATCCATGGAACCGCCAATTCTTTCGTGCCGACAATCTCTCTCACTACGTGCAGAACGGCGCGCCGCTGGTTGATTTGTCGCCCGACTATCCACTCGATTTCATCCCGGCTCCATACGAATTCGAGCTATTGCCGGGTATGGGCAGGGTGATGGTGACGGAGGGCACGCATTGAATCGGGCTCCGATGCCATGTCATCCCCGTCGACAAGCGCCCCGCCACTCAACTTTCAAGCAAACTACGTCAACAGGATCCATTCATGACTGATACCACACACGCCAAACGCCTCGTGGCCGCTTCGTTACTTGGTGCTCTTTTGCTGCTGCTGTCCGCCTGCAGCAAAGTTACCCAGGAAAACTACGATAAATTGACAATGGGAATGAAATATTCCGAAGTCGTTGAACTTCTGGGAGAGCCGAACAACTGTAAAGAACTGATGCAGATCAAGCAGTGTGTTTGGGGGAATGCCTCGAAAGAGGATGAGCTCTCCATCAGCATCAATTTTATCGGCAACAACGTCGTTCTGTTTTCCAGTACGGGGCTTCAGTGAGAGCCGTACTCATTTCCGGCAAACGCTGTTTTTCGATCAACCCCCAGCTCGCCTCTGTGTTAATTTTGTGATGTTTTCACAACACTTCCACCCCTTTAGAATCAAAATATTACGCATTTGTAATGAAGTTTGTTACATTTGAGCGACAGTCTTTGCTATAATCGCCAAAAAGAGCCCTCTTGGCTTTTTGAATGTCAAGGGAAATTCTTTTGGCTTAGGACCAGATGGACGCGATTTGCCCGTTTCCTCCTTTGCCGTGCAATCAACACTATATGATATGGGAGACAGCAGGCATGAACATACAACCGCATGCGCCACAGGGTACAACGACTGACGTGAGCTCTCCTTTACTGGACCGCTCCAACAAAAATAGCTGCGACAACGTCAAAACCGACACGGCACGCTCATCTCTTCATCCCGATGAGCCCGAACGCGACGAACTGGACGCTGTGGTATGGCTTTCGATGAATTGAAGGACCACAAGCAGGCGGAGTGATACAACTCCGCCTGCGAGCGGGGTAAAGTATAGTGAACGCAGCAGGGATATTCAGTAAACATCTCTCCCGCCAAACGGGTTCACTGCGGGTGACAAACCTCAGTCTTGCAAGCAAGTCCAGAGCGCGCCACGTTCGAAATCGAACGCCGCGACAGTGCTCGTCGTTTGAAAAACCTACTAGGAGGCTGTCCGAGAATAGCGATCGTAGCGAGGGCGAGACTGATTGAGTCAGATTATTGATGGAAACCATCCTTGGTTCCCATCCCTTCGGGGTCGCTAACGTGGCCCAAATTGGCTCCCGGCCAATTTGTCGATCATTTGAGGGAAGAGCGAAG
>DEII01000227.1 GCA_002352385.1 Methylococcaceae bacterium UBA2778
CATCATCGGGACCACAATCATGACAACAACCCGCCGGATGGCAGCAACTGGGAGCTGTTGTGCCTCTATTGTCATGACAACGAGCATTCACGCTATACCGATTCACAATATACGGGCACCAAAGAAGATAAGCAGAGCAACATCGCTACCCATAATCCTCTTGCGGAGCTTGCGGCTATGCTCAAGAAAAAGAGTTAAGTCCATCTCTCCTGAAGCCTCGTGCCAAGTGCTCTTCGTCGTGAGCATCTTTCTACATTTAGAATGACTGGCAGGGATATCAGAAGTTTGCGAGAAAGAATGGTATCAGCACTGCATTGATCAGATCGATGAAAAATGCGCACACCAACGGCACGATGACGAACGCCAGATGTGAAGCGCCGTAACGTTTTGCGACCGCCGACATGTTCGCCATGGCGGTGGGGGTGGATCCCAGAGAAATGCCGCCAAAGCCTGCTGACACGACGGCCGCATCGTAATTTCTCCCCATGAGCGGAAACACGATGAACAGGGTCACCAGGACCGCTATGAGGAACTGCGCGAGGAGGATGGTGAAGATAGGGCCTGCGAGATCCACCAGCGTCCAAAGCTGCATACTCATGAGCGACATCGCCAGAAATGTGCCCAGCGAGATATCCGCAATCAGGGCGATGGCGGGCTTACGGGTCGGCCACTCGGTTCCGCTGATTCTTGGATACGATTTTGGAACCGCATTGGTAATGATGATGGCAGCGAACAGGCAGGTGACAAACAGCGGTAGTTTGAGTCCCAACCCTCCCAGACCTTCATTGAGTAGATAACCGAATATGACGCTTACATGAATCGCAAGGATGGCGTCCAGAAAATCGAGGTGCCCGATGCCCTCTTTTTTGCTTTCGTTTGAGACACCGACATCAACTGCTTCGACCTTGAGCGGTTTCAGGTCATGCCGGGCGATCAGGAACTTCGCGATCGGCCCCCCCATGAGGCTCGCCAGGATCAGGCCAAAGGTGGCGCAGGCAATGCCGATCTCCATGGCGTTGCTGATGCCGTACTCCTCCGCGATGCGCGGCGCCCACGCAATCGCCGTTCCATGACCTCCGATGAGTGAAACACTGCCGCCGAGCAGGCCAACCTGCGAAGGCAGTTCGAATAGAGAGGCGATGGTGATGCCAGTCAGGTTCTGTACAATCATATAGCCGATGGTGATGATCAGCAGGATGACAAGCGGTTTGCCGCCTTCGATCAGATCCCGCAGGCTCGAATTGATGCCGATGGTGGTGAAAAAGTAGACCAGCAGGATATCGCGAGCCGTGAGATCGAACTCGATTTCGACGCCGGAAAGGGTGTACAGGAGCGCGATTAGCAGTGAAAAGATCAAACCGCCGGTGACGGGTTCCGGAATGCTGAACTCGCGCAGAAATCCAACGGCATCGTTTAGCCGCTTGCCGACGAACAGCACGATGATTCCAATCGTCACAGTGAAAAAACCACCTAATTGCAAAATGTTGTTTTCGAATTCCATGGGTCTTCCATCGCGTTGTTATGACGCTGGATTTTAATGCAGTCTTATCTGCAGCGCTAGTGCTTCGTCAAGGTTGGATTGATGGGTTCAGTCGGTCTGTCAGCGCTCATGGCAAGGCACGCCTCGTAGCGAAATCCCCTAGAAAGCTGTGCGGAAATAGGGAGAAAAAAGTATAGGTGTTGCATCGAATTCATGTAATTGTCTCAGGCTGGCCAGATGCCGGAAAGAGAATCGAGGTTGGCATTTTAATAAAGACTCTATCTGGGTTCAGTGTTGGTATGAGCATGAATCTGGCCGCGCATCCAGTCATTTTTAATGGCTACGGCATCCTACTGCCATTTTCTTTTGACTTCAAAAGTGTAAACTACTTTCAGTAGCGAAAATAAGATGCCAATGATTCGAGCTCATTTTTTCCCGAATTTTCCGCAGCTCCGGTAAACTGCCAATATGCTATCCGAACTCTCAGAAATAAATTCCTATCTCCCCATGCTTGCCGGGCTGTTAATACTGTCGGTCGCAGCCGTTGTGGTTGCGTTCATTACCAAGCGGCTATGGTTGGCTTTGGTCCGATTGCTAGTAACCCGCAGGCATGCGACCTGGGATGATGCGTTGGTTCACCACAATGTCTTCGGCAGGCTTGGTCAGCTTGTTCCGGCGATATTGGTATACAAAGCCGTGCCGCTGGTTCCCGATCTGCCGGATTGGGCAGATGCGGTTGTGCAGAACATTGCTACCGCCTGGATTGTGCTGTCTATAGTAATGACGGCAAGTGCCACGCTGACCGCAATCAATACCATCTACGAGAAGAACCCAATCTCGCGTGAACGGCCGATTAAAGGCTTTATTCAGCTTGGGCAGATTGCGCTTTGGACAGTTGGCATTATCGTGGTGATTGCTGCGCTGATTGATGAGTCTCCGGCCATCATGTTGAGTGGTTTGGGCGCACTGGCCGCTGTCTCCATGATCGTGTTTCAGGACATTTTATTGTCGCTAGTCGCCAGCGTTCAGTTAACCAGTCAACGGATTATTCGCGTGGGTGACTGGCTCGAGATGCCAGCCTATAACGCGGACGGCGATGTTACTGATGTTGCTCTGTACAACATTACCGTACAGAACTGGGACAACACTATTACGACTATTCCGACCAGCAAGTTGGTCAATGGCGCCTTCAAGAATTGGCGTGGGATGACGGAGGTGGGTGGTCGGCGCATCAAGCGGTCGATCAACATCGACCTGAACTCTATTCGTTCGCTGGCCGATGACGAACTGCGGCGCTTTAGTGAATTTGCTTTGTTGAAGGATTACATCGCATCTAAAGAGCAGGATCTGGATGCCTACAATGCTGCGTTGGATTCCCCGGGTGAGGGCGGTGTAAACCTGCGCCGACTCACTAATATCGGTACGTTTCGCGCCTACATATACAACTACCTTAAGAACCACCCGAAGATTGCGACCGATATGACGTTGATCGTGCGTCAACTGCAGTCGGGTAGCGATGGCGTGCCTATTGAGGTCTATTGCTTTTGCAATGACACCAATTGGTTTAATTACGAGGGTATTCAGTCAGATATTTTTGACCACTTGTTTTCAATCGCACCGGAATTTGGTCTGCAGGTGTATCAACGTCCAGCGGGAATGGACGTGCAGCAGTTGGCCAGCAAAACCACATAAGTTGGGCTCACTTCATTCATCAGTTAGATTCGCGACATCTGACCTGTTGTGCCAGATTGTTTGCTGCAGTTGCCCCGCGCATCGTCAATCTTCGGCAGGATCCCTTTGAATTTGCTCCGGAGCGCAACGCCAGCTGGAACTATCAGGAATGGATGTTCCGCCGCGGCTACGTCTACGTGCCGGCCCAGGGCATCGTTGGCGGGTACGTGAAGTGCTTTAAAGACTATCCCCACGTGGCCTACCGGCTAGCTTCAGTGTGGGCGATGCACTCAAGAAGATAAGCGGGCCACAGCACAACTAATTGTGCGTGGTGTATCCGTCTGTCGGCCAATGACTACAGAACTTCCGCGAGTTTCCGACGCGCCAGAAGCCCGGCAACCTCAACCTCGTGATGGAAACCAAAACCAGAGGCGCGGGCGACAATTACCGACAAGTAACCGCTTGCTGACCAGCCTCGGTTACCGGTTGCAGTGGACGGCACCAAACGTGCCGTCGCTGAGCCGGGACGTTATCGTTAATCATCCGATGACTGCTTTGAGTCAAAGCAGCCATCGGAGTGTTCACGTTGGAAGGTATCTGTAGATTCAACCGGTGAGGTTGGAGGAATCGTTATCGCCGTTTCCTTCGTAGTGTCTCCGACGGTAGTTCTCCAAACAGTCGGCGGTAACGTGAGGCGAAACGACCGAAGTCCCACTCCCCATGATCCATTAGGATATCGCTGACTAAACATGCTTTGAAATCCGTTTCAGTCAACGCAAGATGCACCTGATGGAGCTTCCTTAGTTGAAGATACTGAACAGGTCCTACGCCAAAATACTCGTGGTAAGCTGTGCGAAGTGTTCGTTGTGATACCTGGGACGCAACAGTCAGTTCCTCAATAGAAACATGTTTATTATTGCTCGCCTCCAGAAACTCATCACATCGACGGATAATTTCTTGTCGCGAAAGCCTCGTTCGCCCTCTTGGACGAAGTTCGACGTTTTGTGCCTGTTCGACATACGACGATACGATTTTCAGCACTTCCGCCGCGGCACACGACGCTGCACTCGTAGATTCAAATTGCGAGTACTTGTTGGCGGCCGTCATGATTTTCCCTGTAAGTGCTTGAAACCGGTTCACAGCCAGGCGATTTGGGCGAGTTACTCGACACGTCTTCCCTTTGGAACCCGGCAATGGCTCCACGGTTTCGGTTTCTAGAGCGAACATGTGGGACGGAACGAACGCAACGCACCAATCGTGCTCTTCTTTGGTGGTGATACAAAACTCGCATCCAGGCTCCAGAAGCGCGAACGAATTTTTTTCCAGAACAATTCCATTTGCCGAGTACTCGACACAGTCTGTGAGCGGCATGTAGAGCATATATCCATCCTGCCGCATTTCTCCCTGGGCAATGTTGCCGCTGCCTAGCCGCCCAACCTGAATATTGATTCCGTTTAAGTTGACCGTGCTAATACTCCAGGTACGGTTCTTTGGATGTCTGAGCAACATCCTGCTGTCAACATTGTGGACAGATTCGGCGAAGGCGTCGAAATCGTTGTAAACGTGAGTTTGCATGACGGTTCCTCGTGATCCTCACAATCCCTGGGTGACTAACTTCTTATAGACATACACATGAGTGAAACTTGAAAGAAATTGATCTCGACCATGTTTCGTCACTTTCAAGCTGGACTAGCAAATTATTGCCGAAATTGCATAGCATTGATGTTCGTCAATCTGCTATATTCAAGCACAGATCCTAACATAAATAAGTGCTGCTTGTTTATAGGGGTTCAATAGAAAGAGACTTTGTCTGTGTTAAGTGTTAGCTAAGGGCGGCGAGCCCAGCAAGAGCCAGCATTCGCGCTTGGATACATCCTCGTAAAAACAGACAGTTACGAATGACCAACACTTAACGCAGACAGAGCCTAGAAAAAACAACCAAACGACGGAGAAAATTATGAAACGCAGAGATTTCGTTAAA
>DEII01000248.1 GCA_002352385.1 Methylococcaceae bacterium UBA2778
AATGATCACACGGGTCTAAACAGCAATACGCTCATCAGCACCGCTTGCCCGCATCGACTCCATAATCAGGTTTCGCCTGGCCTCATCACCTGGAATGCATGGAACAATATCCATGTGGAAATTTAGATCGTCCCGATATTCTAACCTCCAGCAACGATGCTTCGAGGCCAACCTGTCTTTGATCCCTCGTGCTATGCGATATTGTTCTAGTTCGTGGCCAACCATCATCTTCAACGATTCTTGGGTATGTGAACCCTTGCTTATCCCGTGTCTAAGCTTACAGGCAAGGTCTAGATCATATGCCTCAATTTCATCAAGTGGGCGTATAGCCGTGCCAAGTCTGAATGACCCTTGCGGGAAAATATGCGGGCTGTTTTCCCCGAGAGAAGAGTCTTCGCGATCAAACCACTTTCCTAGATCTTCATACCGTTTCGCTGCCTTTTCGTATGCAGATTCAGGAAGCTCAAGCAATTCGACCATACTTTCAAGTAACAACCGTTTTTGTTCGTTAGTAATCATGACAATCTCCTAATTGAGGTTAAGGAAGCTCTTAATCTTTGAGCTATTATGGGTAAATAACCTGTCAGCATTGGAAACCAAGTCATCAATGGCGGCATAGTCATCGAGAGGCAATGGACAGTCCGAATCAAAATCGATTCGCAGCAATTGATTTTCAGATAACATAAGCTGCAGATAATTCTGGGTCGCTTGCGCCTGTAATGACATTAAAAAAGAGATAAATTCTTTTCCTTTCCAGCCGGTTACCAATCCCCATTTTCTATCCGTGTTGACCCCATAACAGGTGCGTGCATGCCCTGTCCCAAGAGAAAGAACTTGGATATCGGATAAATCGACATTCAGGCGTTTCTGAGCATCAATCACGGCTGCTAGTGATGGATTGTTCGCCCAAAGCCCTCCATCTGCCAATAGATACTCGTTGACCTTTGTCGGATCGAAGTAGGTTGGAGCCGAACACGATGCTAGAATAGCCTCGCGCAAGAGCACATGCGCATCCCTTGTAAATTCTTTTGAATAGCTGGACTTGAAAACGTGAACGCCGCCATAACCAATGTCTGTGGCTGGCAGTAACAGTGGCTTGGAGATATCGCCCAGCCTTATGTCAGCCAGAACATCCTTTAGAGACTTCATTAAACGACTACTTCGGTAGAGGCTTTGTAATGCTGGCTCGTATTTCTTCGGACCCCAAAATCTTCTTCTTGAAAAAATTGCCTCCCCATGCTCACGATAGAGGGATACGATTTGTGCTGGATCAACATTACAGGCTACGGCTGCGGCCACAATTGATTCGGTGCTTGTTCCAGCAATCATGTCGAAGTGTTCATGAAGCGTCGCGCCAAGCCGGTCAGACATGCAGGAAAGTATATGTGCAGGGAATACGCCTCGTATTCCTCCGCCATCTATGGCCAAAATCCTGAATGGCCTCTTAGTCATGGATGAGTTCCTCGCTGCCTCTAATTTGCCACCGTCCTGTCAACAGTTTCTGCATCAGGCCGCGTTTCTGCTTGTTGCATGCATCAAGCATTTTTTGCCATAACCGGATTTCTTCATCACAGGCTCGGATAATCCGCGCAATTTCCTTTTGTTCAACGTATTCTGGAATGGAAACCTTGATCTCCGTGAAGTGACGGAACTTCAGGTTCCAGGTATCCGAAGTCAACCCCTGCGAGTATCGGTAGAACAGGTGGATTGTCTTCGGGAGCTTGAAAAAGTAAGCCATATATTCTCCATCCACCCCTCCCTTGGGCGTACAAACGGTGTATGCAGGACTGACAATTCCCTCCAACGAAGAAAGCGCTGATACGCCCTGCCACATGCGCATGGTGTTGTAGCCGATGTCCCCGCGGGGCAGATTCGGAGATACCGGGACTTGTCGGCACTTGAAGTGTCCTTACGATCTGTTTCGCTCCTTGGGATAACGCCTTCTTCTCTCGTAATGGAAAGAAGCGGTAAGTGCTGATATCCGGTTTCTGATCGTTCAGTGAAAAGATCACCGAGATGATATTTTTTCCATGCGGCTGTAAATCCATGCAGGCGTTTCCTGCCCGTGAGCAGTTGTTGCATCAGCCAATGTTTCTGTGTTTCCTTCGCGACGATCAGCTTCTCAGTTTTTTCGATGGCGGCATCCCAAGTGGAAAGCAGGTCGGCGATGGCGGTTTGTTGATCTATACTGGGCAAGTAGATTGCCAACGACCTTGCGTCATCTTGGTTTATGCTGACCTGGGCAACAGCTGGCTTAGCAACTTTTCTAAAATAATCTCTTGCACGCGCAGAGTTGAGGTTAAAAAACAGATACTCCGGTAATATGCCGGAATCCTCTGGAACTCGAAGACGCATCATATTCGATTCAAAAACGACTACATCTTTTTGATCTTCTACAATACAGCTTTTTCCAATGTGACTTAAGCTGTTAACAGGATTGATAAGTATGTCATTTCTCTTGAGGGAAAATAGAGCTGCCTCCATTTCTGAAAGATTGACACGTCTCAAGTTTTCAAAATACTTCACTCCGTCATTGCCATAATCATTTATCCTGATAATTGGTATTCCTTCATCGGAGTAATCTGTGGCAGGTTTATATATTCCATTTTGGAACCCTGTTTTAAGACGTTCACCAATCCTTGTGAAAGGAATTATGGCTTTCACTTCTCGCCCCCCGGCTTTTTCTGTCTCTGATCCAACTGTTTCGCCGTATCCTCCAGTGCTTTGATAGACTCTGCCTCTCCAATCGCCTCCTTGTGCTCTCGACGCCGTTCCGCAAACCGCTCATATTCTTGGCGGGCGTGTTCGGCTGTGGTCTCTTGAACTTGTAAGTCATGCTGACAAGTTGCCGACCATCTCGGTTTTGATTCCGGGTAGTCGGGCTTCTGATGGCGCTGAGGGGCGGTCTGCACCAAGCCAACTAGCATGACTGGAGTAAACCATCCGGCGTCCCAGGTATCACTTGTTCGGAAAAACCGAACAAGTGAACCTTCGTGACGAACAGTTCGGGATTTCCGAATTGTTGCTTCATTGGCAAGCTGGGCTTCACTATGAACGGTTTCGTGTCTATTTGCGCCCATTCGTGCTACCCATTTCCGGTAATTTCATTCGCGTATGATCGGTGAGAATAGTCATCTGGTGAATGGCTATTTTATTGAGGCGTTCGAGCCGGGTTTTTTGTGGCGCCCCCTCGGAAATAAACAGTGCGTTCAGATTTTCGAGATTGGAAAGGCAAACCAGTTGGGTGACATCGGCGTAATCACGCATATTGCCTTTCTGGCCGGGATTGGCGTCCCGCCACTGAACAGCGGTCATACCAAACAGGGCAAGGTTCAACACATCGGCCTCGCTGGCGTAGACAAGCGAGGTTTGTTTTGCGCTCAATTCTGTTGGGATCAGATGTGCCTGGATGGCGTCGGTATGGATACGATAGTTAATCTTTGCCAAATTGCGCCGAATATCCCAGCCTAGCGTTCTGCGTTCTTCCTCCTTGAGACGCTGAAACTCCTTGATGAGGTAGAGCTTGAATTCCACCGATATCCAGGAAGCGAATTCAAAGGTAATATCCTTGTGGGCGTATGTGCCCCCGTAACGCCCGGCCTTGGAGACCAGCCCGATGGCGCCGGTTTTCTCTATCCACTGTTTGGGTGTCAGAGTGAAGCTGTTCAGTCCAGCCTGGATTTTAAACCCGTCGAATTCGACGGGTTTAAAATCGGGGTTGTTCAGGTGCTCCCAGATTCCAAGAAACTCCAAGGTATTGCGGTTGCGTAGCCAATTGCGGATCAGGTCATCGGTATGTCCCTGATTCTTGTAGCGGGCGATATCAGTCAGGGAAATGTAGTCCTCATCTTTCAATGAATACAGCGTGATTTCCTGGTCCAGGACATTGATTTTAGACATGATATGCATCCTTGCCGATTTTCATGATGACAGACTTGCAACGGAATCCTTTCCCGTCTGACTGAGTATTCCGGAATTTCCAGACAACTGAATCGCAGTGCGTTTTCCTTTCCCGCACCATTTTTCCCGGATGGGAAAAATGGTTGCGTGTCGAAAAATTGCAACCGGCGTTGTCCATCTCGTGTCCTTCCACGAGATGGTTACTATTTTCATCATAATTCCCTGTCATCGCTCAATCTCCGCCAGCTTCTGCGCCATCTTCGCCCGCACTTCGACCAACTCCTTCTCCAGTTGGTCGATCTCCCGTTGCGCGACATCGATGTCGATCTCTTCTTCTTCCTCGAAGGTATCCACGTAGCGCGGGATATTGAGATTGAAGTCGTTTTCCCGGATTTCCTCGAAGCTGGGGCGACGTGGGCGTATTTGTCCGCATCCTTGCGCGCCTGGTAGGTGGCGACGATCTTGTCGATATGCGCCTCATCCAGGGTGTTCTGGTTCTTGCCGGACTGGTATTTGCGGCTGGCGTCGATGAAGACGACATCGCGCCGTTGTTCGTTGGTGCCGCCTTTTTCCCGCGTGCGGTCGAAGACCAGGATGGCCACCGGGATGCCGGTGGTGGGGAACAGGTTGGCGGGCAGGCCGATGACGGCGTCCAGCAGGTTGTCTTCGATGAGCCGACGGCGGATACGCCCTTCGGTGCCGCTGCGGAAGAGCACGCCGTGGGGCGCGACCACGGCCACGCGGCCTTCCTTTTCCAGCGCGGCTTCGATCATGTGGCTGATGAAGGCGTAGTCGCCCTTGCTCTTGGGCGGGATGCCGCGCCAGAAGCGGTTGAAACGATCGTTCTCGGCTTCGTCCTGTCCCCACTTGTCCAGGGAGAAGGGCGGGTTGGCCACTACCACGTTGAATTTCATCAGGCGGTCGTTTTCCACCAGCGCGGGGCTGGTGAGAGTGTTGCACCATTCGATGCGGGCGCCGTCCATGCCGTGCAGGAACATGTTCATGCGCGCTAGCGCCCAGGTGCTGCCGTTGACTTCCATGCCGAACAGGGCGAAGTCGCGGCCGCCCATCTCGCGGGCCGCCTCGATGAGCAGGCCGCCGGAGCCGCAGGCGGGGTCGCAGATGCGGTCGCCGGCTTTTGGCTGTGCTAGCTTCGCCAGCAGTTCGGAGACCTTGTGTGGGGTGTAGAATTCGCCGGCCTTTTTGCCGGCGTCGGAGGCGAAGCGCTCGATGAGGTAGATATAGGTGTTGCCGATCACGTCTTCCGAGACAAGGCTGGGGCGCATGTCCAGTTGGGGCTTGTTGAAGTCCTCCAGCAGGTGTTTCAGGCGTCGGTTGCGGTCCTTGGTCCGGCCCAGGTTGGCCTCGGAGTTGAAATCGATGTTGCGGAACACACCTTCGAGCTTGGACTTGTTGGCCTCTTCGATGGCGTCCAGAGCGATGTTGATGCGTTCACCGATGTTGAGCTCGTTGCGGGCCTCGTAGAGGTCGTAAAAGCTCGCGTCTTTGGGGAGCACGAAGCGCTCGCGAGCCAGCTTGCGGTGGATGCGTTCCTCGTCGTCGCGATATTCTTTTTTATAGCTTTCGTAGTGATCCTGCCATGTGTCGGAGATGTATTTCAGGAACAGCATCACCAGGATGTAGTCTTTGTACTGGGCTGGGTCCACGACGCCGCGGAAAGTATCGCAGGCTGCCCAAGCGGTTGAGTTGATCTGCGATTGTTTGATGTTGTCGGTCATGCACTGTTCTCCCGGGTTCTTTTCGCTCATATCACTTTTCTGATGTTATTTGCTGCAGCAGTCTTTCGCCCAGCGCCCGGTGGAGCCGGTCGGTTTGTACTACCAGTGCCTGGCGGAGCATGTGTTCTTTTGCCATCAAGCCCCCCAGTTCGGCGAGCTTTCTCTGTTTTTCCAGCGGAGGCACGGGCAGGGCGATCTCGGCAAATATCCTGCGCTGAATGATGGACGTGCCCGCCCTTGTCCTGACCTGGGCGATACGCGTCTGGATCGGCGCCTGATTCAGGCACCAGGCGAGGTAAGCGGGATCGATATCCGGGTGCGGGCGCAGGATGTAGAAAGTGGCGGAGACCACGGTCGGGTCGGAGACCGACTCCACAACAGTGGCACAATTCCGGCTGCCGCGGGAGACGAGTTCCAAAGCGGGAATTGGCGCTCCGCCCTATCCCGGCTGGAACCTGCGCGTGCGAATAGGTAAACTTACGAGGCATGGAATGCTTCTTCAATCTCACGCTTCCTGACGGTTTCATTGCCGATGCCGTTTTGGCGCATCGGTTCGATGCCGTGCCGGAACTTTTGAGCGGGCTTGGGCTGGGCAAAAGCCCCGTGTTGGTCGTCGTCGGCGGTGCCGGCGGCATGACCGTCGATGACAGTCGCCGGCTGAAGCCGTTGTTCGTCGAAGTGCTGGCGCCGCTTGCCCAATCGCTCGATGCAATCGTGCTCGACGGCGGCACCGATGCGGGCGTGATGAAATGGATGGGGGATGCCCGTGCCGAGATCGGCGGAACCTTTCCCCTGGTCGGCGTTGCGGCGGTCGGCACCGTGGTTCTTCCAGGCCGCGCGAATGCGTATGCTCATGCGGCATTGCCGGCATGCCGGCATACGCACTTTGTCTTCGTTCCGGGTGATCGTTGGGGGGACGAGTCCCCCTGGCTGGCTCATATTGCCGGTCTGTTGTCGGCAGGCTTCGGATCGGTCACCGTCGTCATCAACGGCGGCGAAACGACGTGGTGGGATGCCTTTTACAGTATTCGGGGGCGTCGTCCCACGCTGGTCGTTGCCGGCAGCGGACGAACCGCCGATCAGCTCGCGGCGGCTTTCAATGGCGAGGAGAGTGATCCACGGGCGGCTGCTCTGGTTGCTTCCGGCTTGCTCGAGGCGGTCAGCGTCGACAGGGACAGGGCAGTGATCGATGACAAAATCCGAAGGTTGTTGACGGACAGCCGACTGAACGTTGCGCAAGGGTTTGTAACCGGTCGCTTATCTTGACGATAATTCCCTTTCGAAAAATGCGGATTGCGGCGGACGTTTATCCGAGCCAGATCCGCGCGAAATCGAACTTGATCCGACACTTGTCGAGATCGAATGCAAACAGTTCATCCACCGCATCCATCTGCTTCACATAACGCCCTTCATCAAGCCGGTAGATCTCTGTCGCCTTATTCTCGGGGTCGACGATACAGTAATAAGCGACGCCTTCCCTTTCATAGATCGCATATTTCGTACGTTTGTCTTTCCGCGCAGTGGACGGCGACAGAATTTCAAAGATCAACGCCGGTGCTTTGGTAAGAAACGCGCCGGAAGGTCGATAGCAGATGACCATGTTGTCAGGCTGAACGACCGTGTCTTCCGTTACTCGCCAATCGACCGGCAGCACCGCCCGGCACACATCGCATCCGTCGAGCGCTTCATCCAGCAGCCGGGCAATCTTGAGGCTGATCCGCTGATGTCGAAAATCCGGGGAGGGCTTCATCGCATAGGGTATCCCCTCAATCAGCTCCCACCGGCCTTCCCATAAGGCATAATCCTCGTACACATAGTGGGGAAGCTCTTCAGGTGTCAGCATGACACGGATTCCGGAATAGAATGGTTACCAACAACTTTTCTAACCCTCGAGCGCTTTGCGAATCAGGCCGGCAGCACGCTCCGGCAGCGCGATATCGAGCGCCGCCTGCTGTGCGTGCGGCGACATTTTTTTCCATGTCTTACGGATCACCGACAGCACCTTTTCCTCTTCGTACTCTTTGGCGAAATCGAGAAAATAGTTTTCGATGAAGACGAGACAGGCGACATCTTCGATCAGCTGAACATCGGGATCCTTCTTCAATCCCCTCTTGCGCAGAATTCTCCGAACCTGTTCGATGGCGTCGGGTTCATAACCGGCCTGCGCCATGATCTTGCCGACCTGTTTGGCATGAAAGTCATACAAGCCGGTGCGCCACTGCAGATAGCCCACCCGGGTCATGGGATAACGGTTGCGCGGCACGGTCCAGCGGCGGATATGCTGCCCGCGTGCAGCGATATACTGGAGATCGGACGGTTCGGGCTGCAGCCGCTCCAGCCAGGCGGTCATGCGCCGGCCGTACAAAAGCTCCCTGGGATATTCGACTCCTTCCCAGGTTTCGGTATTGGGATCCTCGCTGTTGGCTTCGTCGATCAGTTCGATGGCTTCTTGGCAGCGCTCATTTGGCATCGTCAAACGCCTGGTAAAGTGCGTCCGTCTTTGCCGCGGCGATGAAGTCGTTGCGATGCAGACCCTTGATTTTCATCGACCACCAGGTGACTGTCGTTTTTCCCCATTCGGTCAGCAAGGTCGGGTGATGCCCTTCCACCTCGGCCATTCGGCCGACCCGGTCGGTAAATGCCAGGGCTTCGGCAAAATTCTCGAGAGGAAAAACACGCTGCAGTTTCCGAATCCCGTCGCTTTCGACGATCGCCCAATCGGGGACCTCCGTGCGCAGCGCCCGTATTTCCTCGTCGGTGAGAGTCGGCGCGCCGATCCGGCAGGCCTCGCAATGCATCTTGTCCAGTTGTTCCATGCTTTTTGCTCGATGCGGGATGGAGCCTCCTAGGCTCCATCCCGCATCTGTCAGCCCATAGGGACGGTTATTTCACGCATTCGATTTTCAGGGACTTGGTCTTTTTATGAAAATTCAGCTCGCCAAGATGGTGAACCATTTCACCGGGACTGAACTCGACATCCGACTCCTGTTTGACCTCCTCGTCGGTGATGCCCAGCGACTTCATGAGATCAGGATACTTGGCCATTTCGGACAAGGTCCTCTTGAAGTTGGTGTTTTCGAAAATCTGCAGGCGCGCCTTCGGTCCGACAACAAGGCTGTCGAAACGGCTTTCCCAGTTCTGATCGTCGACGGCACGCAGATTGCGCAGCTTGACCGGCCCATCGATGCGAATATGCGCACCGGAATAGTTCGGGGACTCGTAAAAATCCACCCAGCATTCGTTGCGCCCGGCAAAGGCGTTCGTCTGCCACGACAGCAGGCCAATCACCATCGAAAACAGCAGAAAATTGCGACTCAAAGATACGATGCGGTTCATTATTTTCTCCTTACCTTCACAAATTCATCGGGAATTAATTTGGACGCCCGGAGGGCGCCCGGAGAGGGCGCGCCAAGGAAGGTGCGCCTCAATTACGACTCGCTTTTTCGGACAAAGACCTGAGTCAACCAAGCCAGCGTCCGATTCTCATACACTTTACTAAATCCCCGTGCCGCGATCCAGCACTCTATTGCCTGTGGATCATGCACGTAGCCGCGGAACTGTGAACGGAACAGCCAAAGGAGAGCGTTCATCGATGCCATGCCGAATCGCACGAACCACCGATTTCGAGGGAGAGTCAATGCAACGACACGCTGCGCCTTATTCATCGACTGTTGTACCAGGGCGTGCGCATCCGGATAGCAGCAGATGACTTTATCCAAAAGCACGATATCGGCTTTATCCACCGCGCCCGCCTGTCCGATGAAGTCCCCCGGCAGATAGCGCACTCGATCCTCCAGGTTCCTCTCCCGGGCCAGTCGCTCCGCCTCGGCGAGCATCTTCTCCGAAAGATCGATCCCGGTCGCCGCAGCGGCGCCTTTTTCCAACAGGTGCTGATGCAGATAACCCACGCCGCAGCCGATCTCCAGCACGGTGGCACCGTCGAAACCGGCCTGCTCCAGCCCCGCGATCAACTGCTTCTGAGAGGGTTCGAATCCTTTTTTGAGGTAACGTTTCCGATAGTTGCCTGCAAAAAAAGAGAAAAAACGGCCCGCTCCCGCGGCATGCCCACAACATGAACTCATCGCTGATACCTCAAGATAGAATATACTACGTTCAATAGACCGGCGCGGGGACGACTTGTTCACCCGTCTGATCGAAGCGACTATGGCTTTGCGCCAGATTGAAGAAAAAGATTGATGAGCGATCTTCCCTATTTCGATGCGTTGCTGGAACAGCTGAATCAGCATAATCCCGCGGTCGAGCTGGCGTTCGGCAAACATGTCCACTGGGGCTATTGGGCGACTCCAGATCAGGCCGCGCTCTCCCCGGAAGCGTTTGGCGAAGCGGCTGAGCTGCTCACCCGGGAGCTGTGCCGGTCGGCCGGCATCCAAAACGGCGATCGGGTGCTGGATGTCGGCTGCGGATTCGGCGGGACGGTTGCCAGCATCGATGACAACTATGCCGGCATGGAGATCGTCGGCCTGAACATCGACCCACGCCAGCTGGCAAGAGCCCGAATCCGGGTCACGCCAAAAACCGGCAACCGCATTCGATTCCTTCCCGGCAACGCCTGCGCGCTGCCTTTTGCCGACAACTCTTTCGACGTGGTGACAGCGGTCGAATGCATCTTCCACTTTCCCGACCGGCACCGGTTTTTCGAAGAAGCCCACCGCGTATTGAAACCCGGTGGACACCTTGCCATTTCCGACTTCGTGCCGGTCGCCGTTTTATCGCCGGCGACCGCTTGGGCGGCATACAGGCCGGGCAGCTCCAGCTTTTACGGCCGCTGCAATCTTCGCTGCACCCTCACAGGTTATCACCGCCTTGCCGAAAAGACCGGCTTCGTGACCGAGATGGAACGCGACATCACGGCAAACACGCTCCCCACCTACTCTTTTCTGCGCCGATTGGGCCGGGAGTTGGGAATCATAAGCCCCTCAGCGATTGTCGAAACGACTTTTGCGGAATGCACCAGCCGCTTGGGGCTGTTGCGCTATATGCTGTTCAACTTCAGGGCGTCGCGTATCAGCGAACAATAGGGCGCCGACGATGCCGCAACGGCCATGCTCTCAGCAGATGCGCGGCAACTGCTCGCCGACCAGCATATCGACGATCCGTGCACCGCCGAATTGCGTGGCTAAAATGACTGAAGCTGCCGGCTTCTCCCGGACTTCACCGATCACAGCGGCATGCTGCCCTGCCGGATGGGCTGACATGGCATCGATGATCGATTCCGCGAATTGGCGGGGCGCAACGGCGATCAGTTTGCCCTCGTTCGCCAGATACAGAGGATCGAGTCCAAGGATTTCACACAATCCTCGGACCTCCTCCCGCACCGGTATCGCAGCTTCATTCAGATACATGCAGGCGCTGCTGCTTTCGGCGAACTCATTCAAAACGGTTGCGATTCCTCCCCGTGTGGCATCTCTTAGACTGTGGAGGTCGGGACAGGCATCCAGCATTACCGAAATTAAACCATTCAAGGCCTGGCAATCACTGATCATGGAACTTTCGAGCGCCAACTCGCCGCGTGCATCGGCAATTGCAGCACCATGATCGCCGATGAAACCATTGGTGATAATGACATCGCCGGGCTCGGCCCGCTCGGCGCGGATATCCACGCCTTCGGGAATGATGCCGATGCCGGAGGTAGTGATGAACAACTTGTCGGCCGCACCGCGCGGGACGACTTTGGTGTCGCCAGTGACGATACGCACCGCTGCCGCATCGGCGGCCTGTTTCATCGACTGAGTGATCCGGCGCAGCACCTCGATCTTCAACCCCTCTTCGATGATGACCGAACAGCTGAGATAAAGCGGCTTGGCCCCACTGACCGCCAGGTCGTTGACGGTACCGTTGACCGCAAGCATGCCGATGTCCCCACCCGGGAAAAAGAGCGGATCCACGACGTAGGAATCGGTGGTCATTGCCAGACGATCACCGATCGCATC
Organism: Methylococcaceae bacterium UBA2778; assembly: GCA_002352385.1. Classification (GTDB taxonomy): domain Bacteria; phylum Pseudomonadota; class Gammaproteobacteria; order Methylococcales; family UBA2778; genus UBA2778. The sequence goes on from DEII01000248.1 coordinate 11,591, forward strand.
GAGTGCGGCAAGATCGAATCGCGCCTGATCCTCCAGCGCATCGAGTTCCGGATTGTCGAATGTTGCTACGAACAGATTCTCGACCAGGTCACGCATCGCCTTGCCGCCGCTGCCGTGCGCGAGCGTAATGGTTTGGCCGCGCAGCGTTCTGCGGCGCGGGGTCTGTTCGATAGCGCCTTCTTCTGTCCCCTGTCCTCTGTTCTCTGTCCTTTGCATCACAGCTCGATGCGGCTGTAGTTGTAATAAGCGGCGCATGCGCCTTCGGAAGAGACCATCAACGCCCCAAGCGGCGCTTCCGGGGTACAGGTCGTTCCGAACACCTTGCACTGCGGCGGTTTGATGGCGCCTTTCAAGACTTCACCGCACTGGCAGTCCTGCGGATCGGCAATCTTTAGATTCGGAACCGAAAACTTGACTTCCGCGTCATAATCACTGTAGGCGGAACGTATGCGAACGCCGGAATGATCGATCGATCCGAGCCCTCGCCATTCGAAGAATTCTCGCAGTTCGAACACCTCGCCGACGGCGGCAAGTGCCGCCGTGTTGCCCCGATCCTGGACGATGCGCTGGTATTGATTTTCGACCTCGCAGCGCCCCTCATCGATCTGCTTCAATACCATCCAGATGGATTGAAGGATATCCAGGGGCTCGAATCCTGCAATGACTATGGGTTTATGGTAATGGTGGGCGATGAACTCATACGGCTTGTTGCCGATCACCATGCTGACATGCCCGGGGCCGAGAAAGCCGTCCAGCCGTAAATCGGGCGAGTCCAGAATCGCTTTGATGGTTGGAATAATGGTAATGTGATTGCAAAAGAGCGAAAAATTCCTGATGCCTTCCTGCTTCGCCTGCAGTACCGTCATGGCTGTGCTGGGCATCGTGGTTTCGAATCCCAGGCCGAAGAAGATCACCTCTTTGTAGGGGTTGGCCCGGGCGAGACTCAAGGCATCCAGCGGCGAATAGACCATCCGCACGTCGGCGCCCTCGGCCTTGGTCTGCAGCAAACTTTTTTTCGAACCCGGCACCCGCATTGCATCACCGAACGTGGTGAAGATAACGTCCGGATGCTCCGCCAATGCCACACAATCATCGACCCGGCCCATGGGCAATACACAGACCGGACAGCCCGGCCCATGCACCAGCTCGATCGCATCCGGCAGCATCTTTTCGATGCCGTAGCGGAAAATGGTGTGGGTATGGCCGCCGCACACCTCCATCAGCTGCAGAGGCCGTTGTTTTACCTGGTCGATTCGATCGGTCAGGCTATAAATTTCACGGATAAGCGACCTGGCTTTGGCCGGGTCCCTGAATTCATCGACATATTTCATCGGCAAAGAGCTCCTCATCCAGAACGCAAAGTGGCTCCGCTATTATGTGGCAATGGATAGGAATTTACGACCGGTATTTACCGAGCCGAGAATGATTGATCCTTTCCTGTGGTTACAGCGAACTGCAGCCGCCCCGTATCTGGAAGAAGGCACGATTACGGACTTTGCGTCTCCCGAATTGTTCGGACGGATCAACTCGACATTCGGTGGTGCCAACTTCTTCACGATGGCATTCTGGTTTAATTAAGATTCAGCTCTGACGATTTCTGTTTGAGGCAAGCATCAAACAGTTTCGTCAGTTCCTTAGCATTAATGGCCGAACCGATGGCGACGATCTGGGTTCGCGGCGTGCGCATTCCCCAGTCGTCTAGTTCTGACAATTCAGTACGACGCCCTACCGCCTGCAAAGCGTGTCGCTTGTCGGGAGCATCGGTGCAATAAATGATGCCCTTACAGCGGTAAACCGAAGGCGGCAGTTCCCGCCGCACCATCTCGCGCAATGCTTTGAGCAAAAATGGCTGATCCGTTTCGTAACTCCACGTTTCGAACATCTGGATGGCGGCATCATGCTTCGGCGGATTGCTTGCGAAACTGATGCTCTGCTGTTGTGATTCCATATGGGCAGGATCAAACCGTCCGACGGCCAGTAAGACTTCGAGTGGAACTTCACAGAGCACGGCGTTGACAATGCGGATTCGATTCAGGTGCTGGCCGATCCACTCACCGATGACTTCGATATGCTCGGGACCAACCAGATCTACCTTATTCAGAACCACCATGTCAGCAAAGCCAATTTGGCGCAGCTTCAGAGCAGACAGATCATCGTTATCAGCGTGCGTAAACACTGCCTCAGCATCTACGATGCAGGTAATACTGTCGAGACGCAGTAATTTTTCATACCTCGAATTCAGGAAGGTCATGACGATGCCCTCCGGGTCGGCGACGCCGCTCGCTTCCAGCAGCACATAATCGATGACATCTTCGCGCGTCAAGAGTTGTTCCAGAGAATTGTTAGAAGCAAATAGAATTG
>DEII01000189.1:0-11829 GCA_002352385.1 Methylococcaceae bacterium UBA2778
TAATAATATCGATAATGGATGCAGCCGCATCATCCAAAACCCTATCGAGTTGCTCCAATTCGTCATCGTCCAACGGCAACGCGAAACAACCTAATTTCTCGTCATACTGACTGCCGTGAAGAGCTTTTCCGATATCCAAGAGATGTGCGGTTACGGCGAGTGTGAATGGAAACAATTTGGATTTGTCAGTCATTTCGCACCTCCGATTTCTGTTGAAAGTACGTCAAGCCTGGCCGAAATTGCCAACAGCTCGGCTGTGATGCTGGATGGCGATGCGCATGAGCCGGCAAGTAAAGCCTGGTCGGCTGCAGCAGATGAAAGCCACGACAGATTAGCCGCAACTCGATCGCGAGAATGCTGAATAAAAAGAGGATTTTTAGGTTTGCGCGAGGAATGCGCAGGGATGCGTGTTGATTTAGGCATGAGATGCCTCCTTTACAGTTTTAGTTAAATTCAGCCACCATTGAGTAGATGGTAGCCGGGTCTCAACTAGAGCCTGTAAAGGGGCTCCGGGCCTATTCCCGCGATGCGGTCTTGTATTACGCCTCTCGACCCGGCCATAACTGGCTGGGGCTGTGCCTATCGACAGGCACAAAAAAACCGCAAGGCTGTCGGGTGCGGGTGTCCGCTTTACAGTTCTAGTGCTTTTACCATACACCCGCCCGCAACCAGATTGCAACCCTGCAACGGCAAGATTCTTGGCGCGATTCATGCAGCAGACTCGCGTTCCTTCTCACGCCCATCGATAAATTCTTCGATTTCGGATTCGATCCAGCGCGAACAACGCCTCGAAAGTTTTATCGGTTTTGGCAGAATGCCGCGATTAACAAAGTGATAAACCGACGAAGCCGGGAGCCCGGTGAGTTCAGATACTCGCTTTCTCGTGATTAGCTTTCTCATGTATATTAAACCCATAAAATACGTTTAATACACAGGATATACTGCATCTTTTAGCTATGTCAAACACTAATTCAAGAAAAAACAAATACTTAATTAATTATTGCAAAAATTAATTACGAAAAGTGCTTTTAGTAAAAAATTTTCTCGATAATTGTTTGTGAAAAGTGCAGCAATAACGCTAGTTAGGTTTTCATAATTAATTATCATGAAAATTAATTAAGGAATCATTCATCACCTTCCAAATTTTCTAGGTACTCCTGTAGTTCATTGAGACGTTTTTTAGATTCCTCGGCATATTCCTTACTTTTTTCACAAGCCGGAAATGGGTTTTGCATTCCTTTCTTCTTGGCGAAGCGTTTTATTCTCTTTATATCATCGAGAAGTGGCTTTAACCTTTTATTGTTTCGTAAAGCAATATTGACTGTTGACTGACTAATATCATGTTTATGCGCAACCTCCCATCTTACCTCCGTTATTGACTTATCGGTATCCATCGCGCATTCAAGAAAATCGGCGCAGATATCCAGATCACGAAAGTATTTGTAAACAGGGTTGTCAGGCTTCCTGCCTGACCCTTTGCGATCAAACGCAGTCTTAAACGGTGTTCCGCTGTCGGCTTCCTTAAGCGCATCAGCAACCGCATGCAAGTCTTCTTGTGTTGGGAGTTCGCCGTTCTCAACGGCGGTTAGGAATCGATCGAGAAAATGATCTTTTTTCATAAACACCTCGCCCGTGCCTGTCTCGCATGATAGGAACCAGGCAAGGCGGGTGCGAGTACCCGCCTTTCGGGAGCTACCCTAGCCTGGTATAAACTATTTTACTCTGAAGTTGACAACATCGGCACCGGCTTTCAGTCCGTCAAGATAATCTGACCATGCCTGCATCATTTTTCGGCGCTCAGGCAAGTGTTTAGCGTGACAGTATGCCGCTTTAACTGCGTTTGATTCCGCATGCGCAAGCTGTCTTTCGATCGCGTCTGACGACCAGTTTTGTTCGTGCAACAAAGTCGATGCGGTTGCTCGAAAACCATGCCCGGTAGCCTCGTCTTTTGAGTATCCGAGGCGACGCAATGCGCTGGTAATGGTGGTTACCGCCACTGGCCTGTCATTACTTCGTATGTTCGGAAAGAGATATTTACTATCATAAGTTAACGGCCTCAATTCTTCGATGATCATCAAAGCTTGTAGACTCAACGGGATAATATGTTGTCGCCGGTTTTTCATTTTGTTGGCGGCGATTCTTAACTCAGCGCTATCGATGTTGATTTCCGTCCACTCTAACCCCCGTAACTCACCGGGACGCGCGAAAAGATACGGTGCCAGCCGTAACACTTGGCGTACAATAAACGTACCGCGATAACAGTCTATGTCGCGCAATAGCTGTCCCAGCTTGCGCGGGTCGGTGATGGCTGCGTAATGCCTTGTGTTCGCTGGCGTCAATGCGCCTTTGATATCGACAGACGGATCGCGCCGGCACTTGCCCGCAGCTACGCCATATCGAAATACGCGTCCGACGATTGACAATACGCGGTGCGCTGTTTCGATTGCGCCTCGGGCTTCGATCCGCCTTAAAGTCTGTAGCAATAGAGGTGCAGAAATATCACTGATATGATGGCCGCCCATCCATGGGAACACGTTTTTTTCGAGCCTTGTGAGAACCTTTTCTGCGTGATCCGGCGTCCAGGCATCGGCGTTTCTTGTGTGCCATTCCCTGGCGATCGCCTCAAATGATTCGCCACCAACAGTCTTAAAGCCCGGATCGATGCCGTTCCGAAGCCGCCGCTTAGCATTGTCGCGCTGCTCGCGCGCTTGTCTCAGCGTTATTTCTGGATATGTGCCGATCGCAAGCGTTTTCTGTTTGCCGGCATAGGTGTAGTTGAATCGCCAGCATTTCGATCCGGCTTTAGTGACGAGCAGATACAAGCCCTTCTCGTCTGTTACCTTATAAGCCTTAGCGGATGACTGCAGCGCACGGATAGCGCGATCTGTGAGCATTTTCTATGGTATCGGTCCAGTTTGAGTCGCCGATACCATGAACGATACCATGACTGTTATTGGCTTACAATGGATTTGTTAGACTTGTCGGACAACAAAAAAGCCCAGGAACCCAGGGTTTATGCGGGTTGCTGGTTTTGTTGGATTCTACTAGAGTCTGTTGTCGTGGCAAAACTGACCCTTACATTCAAAGACAAAGTGATTCGAGCCTATCGTCTGGAGACGGACGTACCAGCACATATCGGGCAAGCTGAGTCAAATGAAATACGCATCGACAGCCTGGCGGTTGCGCCCACGCACGCGGTCGTGGTGTGCAACAAAAAAGGAGAAACGATCATCAAGCAATTGAACGACGAATTTCCGTTGACCGTCAACGACCTGCCCGGCCGTGAGCATCAATTGAATGAGGGGGACCGCATCAGCATCGGCAAACATGTGCTTCAATACAGCGACGCCGCAACCCCGAAGGAATTATCACAGAACTCACAGCTCCAGCCAAACTGGCTCAATCAGGAAATAAAGCTGTCCGTCAAAGTCCCGGAAGCCAACTTACAAATTTTGAACGGGAAGCACATCGGCCGACTCATCCCCTTGAAACGCGCCTTGACGCGGTTGGGGAAAACCGGATCGGGCATCGTCGTCATTGCAAAAAGAAAAGGAGGCTATTTTCTTTCTCCTCTCGAAGGCGAACAGGCGATCAAGGTCAACAGCCAATCCCTGGGCCAAGAAACCATCAGGCTGTCGCATGGCGATACGCTTGAAATCGATGAAACAGCCATGCAGTTCTTTGTCGGGCAATGAAATCTCGACCCGACCAAATGGTCGGGCGCCGGACAGGCTAATGACTGCCGGACAGAAAAGGAACGAAACTCACCCGTCCGACAACATCCATTTCACATCCATCATCGGTCCGGATGACTCTTTGCAAAGCCTGCTCCGTTCCACGGCCAACCGGAATCACCATGATACCGCCGACCGCCATCTGCTCCAGCAGCTTGTGCGGAATTTTGGGCGGCGCTGCCGTCACAAGGATCGCATCATAAGGTGCATGATCTTCCCAGCCCCATCCGCCGTCGCTATGTTTGTAGATTACATTCCGCACGCGCAGCTCCAGCAGACGCTGGCGAGCTTGTCGCTGCAAGGGGAAAATCCGTTCCACTGAGTACACTTTAGGTACCAGGCGGGCCAATACAGCAGTCTGATAGCCTGACCCTGTGCCCACCTCCAGCACTTTTTCGGGCCGCCTGTTTTGCAGAATCAGCTCGGTCATCCTAGCGACGATATAGGGCTGGGATATCGTCTGGTTATAGCCGATCGGCAATGCCGTATCTTCATAGGCCCGGCTGGCAAGCGCTTCTTCGACAAAGATGTGGCGCGGTGTATCCCGTATCGCATCGAGCACCGCAGCATTCCAGACACCTTGCTCCATCAACCGCTTGACCATCCGCTCCCGCGTCCGGCGCGACGTCATACCAATTCCCTGGTGACGCATGCTCATGACTCCGCGCCCTTCGGCAGCCACTGCAGCAGCCCGTCCAGGGCATCATAGCGGGTCAGATCGATCTGCAACGGCGTCACCGAAACGTAGCCGCTCCGCACTGCGTAAAAATCGGTTCCCGGCCCCGCATCCTGTTCCGGACCAGCCGGTCCCACCCAGAATATTTCGCGCCCCCTGGGATCGAGGGATTTAACCACCGGCTCAGCCTTGTGACGCTGCCCAAGCCTTGTGGCCTGATATCCACGCAGTTGGTGCAACGGCACATCCGGAACATTCACATTCAGGATCGTGTCCTTGGGCAGGGGCTTCGATTGAATGTTTTCCACCAGGCTGACCGCTACATGCGCCGCCGTTTCGAAATGACGGTGAGTCGTCGAGGCGAGAGAAATGGCAACCGCCGGCAGCCCCAGAAAGCGCCCTTCGGTCGCGGCCGCCACCGTTCCGGAATACAATATGTCATCTCCCATATTGGCACCGTGATTGATTCCGGCGAGCACCATGTCGGGTTCCGGGTCCAGCAGCCCGGTAACGGCTAAATGAACACAATCGGTCGGCGTCCCATCCACCTTGATGACCCCTTTATCGATCTCGGTCGCTCGCAAAGGTCTTTCAAGTGTCAGCGAATTGCTCGCACCACTGCGATCCCGTTCCGGTGCCACAATAGACACATCGGCCAACCTTCTCAAAGCGTCGGCAAGAGCAGTCAGCCCGCGTGCGGAATAGCCATCATCGTTACACAGTAAAATATGCATGCCTGTTTGATTCAGCTCGATTCTCGGTGCACAAATCCGTTAATTGTACACCAGAAACAAGAAACAGATTGTTCGATCGTATCCTAAAAAAAGCCTTATTCAGTTATACTGACACTCATTACAACGATTTACGTTATTGCACCTTTTGGCATCAGACACTGTAACCGACAACGACCGGCAGATCTTCCGCGAGGCGGTGGGTGACGTCCTCCTTTTGTCCACCGATAAGCATCATCTCAGGCCGACAAAAAAAACCGCTCCCAAACAGCAGCGGTCATCGCCGATCAACGATCCACCACTGCATTATGAATCACTACGGATGGATGAAGTCGGTATGAATCAAGCCGTGGCCTATATCAGCCCTGGCCTGCAAAAAAAGGTACTCAGCAAACTGCGTCAAGGCTTTTTCGACATCGATGCCGAACTGGACCTGCATGGATTGAATGCTCACGAAGCCCGACACCTGCTGTCTGAATTTCTGACCCGCTGTGTAGTGGCGGAACTGCGTTGCGTGCATGTTATCCACGGCAAAGGCTACCGCTCGCCCGACAACAGGCCGGTATTGAAGAACAAGCTCAACCTTTGGCTCAGACAGCACGATGATGTGCTCGCGTTCTGTTCCTCGAACCCGGATGACGGGGGCACCGGTGCCGTCTATGTGTTGCTCAGATCACGTTGATCGTTGCCGCAACGACATCTCCGCAAACGACCGGCATGATGCACCCCCAAAGCACCGGCTCTCATGGAACAGCGCGGGTGATCGAATGTCCTTTCTCATCGACGGTGTGCAGAATGACGGGCCGTCGCCAGACACCGTGAACATAATTGAGCACCTTGTCGGCACGGACCAAATCCAGTCCCCGGTGATCGGTTTCATGCTCATGGCGTAGCAGCAGCGTCCCGTCGCTTTGCATTGATTTGACGCAGATATGAGGGGCGCCGAAATTAAATTTCTTCACGAGCAGGGATTCCCGCAACGAATCGAGGTCGTGATCCATGACTCTTATTTCGCCATCGGCCGTTTTTTTGTATTCGAACAATTTCAGCTGCTCCGCCAGCTCCTCGGTCAAATGATTGCGGATGAAGCTGAAATCGTCGTCCTGCTCCATAATCGTTCTCGCTTCATCGATCCCTCTTTCTTTGACAATCTCACTCCATATGGCAAAGCCGAGGTGATAAGGGTTTATGTCCAGCGCAACCTGCTTCTCCCCCGCGTAAGGCCTGACGACGTCGGAATGGGTCTTCATCGCGTCCAGAAACAACCCCTGCGGCAGAAAGTCCGCCTCCCGCAACAAGGTCGTGTGCCACAGGCAGGCCCAGCCTTCATTCATGAGCTGGCATGCAAAAACAGGATAGAAATAGAAGGATTCCTCGCGTACGGCAAGGAAAATGTCCCGCTCCCAGTCATCCATCAGCGGTGCATAATGGGCGATAAACCATAGCAGATCATACTCACGATGAGGCGGAATGGGCGCGCGGCGACGCTCCGCCGAAGCATCATGCGCCATTTCACTGCCCGGCAATGCCCGGAACCGCTGTAGAAACGGGTCGGAGACCTTGTGCGATTTTTGCTCTTCGTACAGGGGGTATAGCGGACGCTGCAGCCCCAGATGCGGGTCGATGTACTGCTCCAGCGCCAGCGCCGCATCGAGGACCTTCTCGACCCGCGATTGGCCATGCACATCGATGGCTTCGCTGATCCTGCGCGCATGCGCCGCCGCTTGTTCCACGATATGATAACCGACCTGCTCCTGACTCTTCCGAAACAGTGCATTGTTTCGGGAAAAATCGGCATGGCCGAGCACATGTGCGGTCACCAGCGTATTTTCGGCCAGACTGTTGGTGTCAGCCATAAACGCCCGCCCCGGGTTACCCGGAAAGACCACCTCGAACAGGTGCGAATGTCCCATCCGATGCTGGATCAGCTGGTAAATATAACGCACGCCGAATGACCAGTGGGGCATGCGAACAGGCAACCCATAAACAGCCACTTCCATCATGAAGCTGGTCGGCACCAACTCGAAGTCGACAGGAAAATAATTCAAGCCCTGCTTCCGGGCGAGCGCCTCGAGCTGTTTCGTATACTCGCGCAATAAATCGGTCATGATACGCTCTCGGCCTGCGGCGCCCTTTTCATTCTCAGGCTTCAGCGTCCGCCTGGCTCCGGAAAAAACCGCCGATCGCGGTCCACACGTCTTCCTGCTCACGCAGAGGATAGGCCCTGACCGGTAATCCATTGAGCTGCAGCAAATCGAACAACCGCGACATACTGCTCGGAGAATCGACCAGTCTACCCGTCAAAGTTTCGAGAAAACCGATAAAATTCGCGTGCTGTGCAAGCTGCTCCAGACCGGTCAATGCCGCATCGCGGTCCTGAGGAAAATTTTCACCATCCGATGCGTAGAAGAGATAGATGTTGTAGCGCTCCGGACTGTACCGTTGGTCGATGATCTCATTGGCCTTGCGAAAAGCGACCGAAGCCACTGTTCCGCCATGGGCCGTAACCTGAAAGAACTCCTCCTCGGAAAACTCCCACGCTTCAATGGTATGAGCGACGAAAACCGTCTCGATCTGTCGATATTGACGGCGCAGCCCCTGCAGTGCCCAGAAAAAGAAACTCTTGGCCAGCTTGCGGTCGTCCTCGATCATGCTGGAGGAAACATCGAGGCAGCAAAAAACCACTGCCTCGGTATTCGGACGCTGATGCTTGACGAGTTGACGATAACGCAGATCTTCATCGATAAACGGGATATCCTTTTGGTATACGGCACGGCGTTTTACCGCTTCCTTGAGTGTCCGGCGGCGGTCCAGACGGGCTCTGGCTCCCCGCTTGTCCCATCCCTCCCTGGTATACTCATCTTCCTCCACCGTCCCCGTTTTCGCCTTCAAATTGGGGAGATTCAACTCCTCCCAGAACCAGTCGATGATGTCATCGACTTTCAATTCCAACAAAAATTCCGGCCCTCCTTCACCGCTGTCGCTCCCTTCGCCTTTATTGCCTCGTCCCTGTTTCCCCGTATCCGTCTGCATCACATCCCCGGGCTTCGCTTCGCCCTGCCCCACTCCCTTCATTTCCCGGGAATGACCCAAAACGAACCGGTAGTGCTCCAGGAAACGAACGGGCACACGCACCGTCCGGTTGTGATGACTTCCGGAAACATCCAGATCGGAGACCAAATCCGGCAGGTGCCGAGTGACCGCCTCACGGATTTTTTCATTATGCCGCAGCCAGTCCCGTGCGCCTCGTGAAAATAATCCGTACCATTGCGTCTCTTTCCGCGTACCTGAAAAATCGGCCCGTTCCCTATCACTCATCGTCTTGACCCATAAACTCGCGAGACCACGTTCCGCCGTTACTCCAAGGACAGCAGAGTGGTGACATATTTGAGCGCCTCGTCGGCGCTGTGTTTGTCGTATCCATACTCCCGGATCAGACGCTCCTGCACCGCACTGATTTTCTGTTCGGCCTCTTCGTCCGGACGGGCGGAGGAGGTCACCAGCCGCAGCACATCGCGCCGTTCGGCAAACAGGTAATGTTCGATCGCCTCATGCAGCCGGGCATGGTTGTCCAAAGTAAACTTCTCGCCCTTTTTATAGGCAACCATCGCTTTGCGAACCACCTCCTGACGAAAAGAGAGTTTTCCGGAATCGGAAATATTGATCTTCTCCTCCACGCCGCGCAGGAACCTCTCATCCGGAGGACGCTTTTCCCCGGTAATCGGATCGGTGATTTCCCGATGATCGAGCGACGATTCGATTTCGTCGAGATACTTGTCCAACAACTCCTGAGACTCCTCCTCGAACGAGGAAAACAGCGCCTTGTGCACATCTTCCTTGACCCACCGGTTATAGAAGTCCTTGCGAACGGTCACCAGAAAATCGAGCCAGGTCCGCTTTTGTTTGGCGTCCATACGGGCATCGGATTCGATCGCGTCCTTCAAGGCAAGCAGCACTTCCATGCTGGTCAGGCTTTCGATTTCGCTGCGTGTGATCGCGCTCGATACGGCGTTGATCACAAACCGCGGGCTGACGCCGGACAGCCCCTCCTCCGGAGTTTCCATGCGAATGCGCTCGACTTCCGAGTCGGAGATGCCTTCGACATCCTCGCCGGCATACAACCGCACCTTCTTGGCAAAATCCAGATCCTCCCGTTCGACCTTGTGCAAACGGGACAAAATCGCAAACACGGCGGCTGCCTTAAGCGCATGCGGGTCCAGATGAACGCTGCGAAACGCGGAAGCCGTGGAAATAAGTTTCCTATAGATTCGAGCTTCTTTCTTATAAGAGAGAGTATAGGGCACCTGGACGATGACCATACGGTCGAGCAGCGCTTCGTTTTCCCGCTCCTGAATGAATTTTCGAAACTCGGCCAGATTAGTGTGCGCGATAATCGTTTCATCCAGATAGATCAGCGGAAAGCGGGCCACTTTAACATTTTTTTCCTGCGTCAAAGTCAGCAGCAGATATAAGAACTCCCGTTTGACCTTGAGAATTTCGATCATCTCCAGCACGCCCCGGCTGGCGGCATAGACGGCGCCCGACCAGGACCATGCCCGCGGATCGCCCTCGTCGCCATACTCGGCCACTTTCGACAAATCCACCGAACCGACGAGGTCGGCGATATCCGCCGTCGTCGGATCATGCGGCGCATAGGTTCCCACTCCGACGCGGCCGGCTTCGGATATGAAGACACGCTCCACCGGATATTTCATGAAATCGCCTTCGAATTCATCCTCGAGCAGCGCCTGGCAATAGGGGCTGAGTTCGCCCTTGACGTCGACGCCATACGTTTCACGGAACGAACCGCGCAAACTGTGCGGTATCAGATTCAGCGGCGACTCATGCACCGGGCTCCCTTTCAGCGCATAGAGCGCGCCTTCGTCAGTCTGGCTGTATTCCTCCAGACCGCGTTTGAGCAGAATGACGAGGGTGGATTTCCCCCCTGACGGAGGCCCCAGCAACAACAGCAGCCTGCGTCCCACCTCGGAGCCGGCACTCGCAGCTTTGAAATACTCGATCACCCGCCCGAGCGCCTCATCGATTCCGAACAATTCATGTGAAAACACACCATTGATTCTGGGCCCGGCGACCGACTCATCACTGCCTTCTGCATACCAGCGCAGCATATCCCAGACGTATTCATGGCTGCTCCGAATCATCAGACGGGCGCCCTTCGGAACGATCTCCTGCAGAAATTGTTCAAAAGTCCCTTCCCAATGGCGCGCCTGATGCTGATGCGTATATGCGCTCAGTTGGCCGATAAAGCCGGCGCGCTGTTTAGAATCGTTCTTGTTTGACTGATTACCCATTCGACTATTCCCCATTTTGTCTTGCCGTCACAATCGCAACTTCTCAGCCACGCCACCAACGGAGCAATTCACCTCCTTCATGCCGCCCCGGGTTTTGAAACCTTGCTGCATGACAAACAAGCGCGACCGATTGAAGGTTAGCAACACCCTACCGGATTAGAAGTGCTTGCCCGCCAAATGTTCCCTGCAACGCCAAAACCAATCTGCCCGGATTGTCAATAATCTTCACTGTGGTAAAATCAGATAAAGTGAACAACAGTTCTTTCCGTTTCAGGACCCCACCATACACCTCTTCCAGGCCCATCGATAGATGCAATTATGGCACGTCAATTATTGATCCTCCGCCATGGAAAATCGGATTGGGAAACCGTCGCGACTGATATCGACCGGCCCTTGAAGGAACGCGGGAAGCGAAGCGCCCGGCGCATCGGTTTGTGGCTGCAGCAACAGCGACTAGTGCCCGATCATATCGTGACCTCGCCGGCAAAGCGCGCCAGGCTGACCGCGGAAAGCGTCTGTCAAAGCATCGGTCAAAGCGTAGACAGCATCGTCCAGGACAGCCGGATCTATGAAGCCGGCGTGTCCAACCTGCTCGACGTTCTGGCGGATTGCCCGGACGATGCACACTGCGTACTGCTGGTGGGGCACAATCCCGGCTTGGAGATCCTGCTCAGCTATCTGTCAGGCAATACGCTCACCCGGTCCGGGAATGATAAACTCCTTCCAACAGCGGCACTGGCGCAGCTCGAGATGCCCGATCGATGGAACAATCTCCACAACGACAGCGCCCAACTCATCACGCTCATTCGACCTCGGAGCCTGCCTGACAACTGATCAGATTCTTTACAATTCGATGAACACCCATCCAGAATGAGAACCAGCGCACATTTTGAACATGCGATTCACACAGTTATCCACAGTTTCTGTGGATAGCTAGGATGCTGTCCGAGAACAGACTGATCTACTGCGACCAAGCCTGATTGGCCAGGTTTTTCAAAACCGTGTTGCCGGTCCGGCCTGCAGTGAAGCGCGCCGCAGGCGATCCGTCGCCAGGAATTATTCCAGCGCGATTTCCCCTTCCATCGTATGATGGATCGCCAACCCCGGCGCCTCCAGCGTCATCGAGACGCTAATCTTCTCAGAGCCGGTCAGTTCCCCACTCTCTATGGCTTTATATATGGCCTGCTCGATTTCACGCTGTGAAGTCACTCCGACCCGTTTGAGGAACTTTCTGATTTCGATGTTCAAAGTATCTTCGTTCATAATAAAACCCTCGGCATCAATGTTTCGATTGGTGGGATATCTGCGGACACCATCCATTTAACCCGAATCTTCCACAAATTATGCTTGCTCTCGCTTGTCTCTTGATTCCACAA